>VGEV01000005.1 GCA_016869175.1 Alphaproteobacteria bacterium | reverse complement strand
CTCCAGCTTCACGCGGCGGTCGAAATTGAGCCGGAGCGGACCATCACCTGATTCACCCGTTGGGTTCTGCAAAATAGCCTCGTTCAATCCAGATTAACTTATTGATTCTTATATCTGAATCTCTAAGAAATTGCATCACAATACGGTGTCATCCGGCGAATGCGGGAACAAACCGCCCCAGCGGTTCAATGATCGCGACGGGGGTTAGGGCCGGTAGGTGAGGGCGAGCGGTCCTGGCCGGCGCAGGGGCGCGGCGATGTTGGCGAACTCGCAGAGCAGAGGGCGGGTATCGCGCGGGTCGATCACCTCCTCGACCCAGAAACTCTCGGCTGTGCGGAACGGGCTGCGCACCCGTTCGAGGCGCGCCTCGATCTCCTTGAGGCGGGCCTGGCGGTCGGGCGCCGCCTCGACTCTGCCTTGTAGGCCGCCTCGATGCCGCCTTCGACCGGCAGCGAGCCCCAGTCGCCCGACGGCCAGGCATAGCGGTACTTGGCGCGGCCGGTGTTCATGTGCGCCGCTCCGGCCACGCCGAAACACTTGCGCACCAGGACCGCGCACCACGGCCCCTGCGCCTGGAACACCGCCGCCAACGCCCGCGCGCCATGCCGGATGGTGCCGGCCCGCTCCGCCTGTTCGCCGATCAGGAAGCCCGGGATGTCGACCAGATGCACCATCGGCAAGTGAAAGGCCTGCGTCAGGTCGACGAAGCGCACGACCTTGAGCGAGGCCTCCGCGGTCCAAGCCCCCGCATAATGGTAGGGATCGCTGGCCAGCAGGCCGACCGGCCAACCGTCGAGCCGGGCCAAGCCGGTGATGACCGACTTGCCGTGCTGTCGACCGATTTCCAGGAACGAACCCCGGTCGACCACCGCTTCGATGATGGAGCGCATCTTGTAGACCTGCCGACGATTGCGTGGAATGGCGTCGATCAGGAAGCTCTCGCGCCGGTTGGGGTCGTCGGCCCGCGGACCGCGCGGCGGCAACTCATGGACGGATGGGGGCAGGTAGGACAGGAACCGCTTGGTTCGCGCAAAGGCTTCCAACTCGCTGTCCACGGCATCGTCGACCGCACCGCACGCCGCATGCAGGTCGGCCCCGCCCAGCGTCTCCTTGTCGGTGGCCTGGCCAACGCACGCCACCACGGGCGGGCCAGCGACGAACATCTGCGCGGTCTTGCGCACCAGCAGCGAATAATGGCTGGTCACCACGCGGGCCGAGCCGAGCCCGGCGACCGAGCCAAGGCCCAAGCCCACCACCGGCACGGTGGCCAGGTTGGCGATCACCTGTTCCCAGCCGAACGCCTCGCTGACAGCCGCCGCGCACGGTGAAGTCGTCGCCTTCCACCACCACCCGCCGGCCGTCCAGCAGGCCACGACCGAACAGGAAATTGGTCGGCTGGACCGCTTGCAGGCGACCGCCGTCGTCATAGCGCGCAACGCCGCTCAGCGCCCCCACCTCGTGGAACGAGCCCGGATCGAGCAGCGCCGCGAGCCGTTCGCGCACGGTCAGCTTGCCGGCCTCGCGATGTCGCTTGACCTTGTCCAGCCCGCCCATCTCCTTGGCCAGCCGCTCGTGCTGGTGCAGTTCGTCGATTTCCGCTTGCCAAGTCATGCGCGCCTCACTCCGCCCCGGCCGATCATGCCGCAACGAAACGTCTTGCCAAACGGCTCGCCAGCAGTGCCGCGACGCGGCCGGGTTCGTCGAGCGGCCGAGGCGGGCGGAACGCCTCCAAGCGGCCGGCGAAGGGCCGCGCATGGCCTGCCTGGCGCAGGCCCGAATGGAACGCGGCGAGCCGCCGACCGCCGCCCTCTAGGCCGATCACGAACAGTGGCTTGCCGGTGAAAGCGGCTTCCGAGGCCATGGTCACGCTGTCCTCCGTCACCAGGATGATGTCGGCCAAGGCCAGCAGGGCGAAATAGGGATTGTCGCCCCGGAAATCCCACAAATAGGCACCACTGCCCGCCAGCCGCTCGCGCAGGATCGCCAGGTTGGCCTCGCCCGTGCGCCGCGACGGCGTGATGGCCAAGCCGAAGCCCTGTCGCGCCAACGCCGCCAATTGCTCGGCCAGGCGCGAGGCCGCCGCCGCCGTCAGGCGATGGTGCCGGCTGCTGCCGCCCAGCAGCACCGTGACCAGCGGTCGCGGCAGGTGCGCCAATCCCTCGGCGAAACGCGCCGCCGCCGTAGCCAGACGGACGGCGTTGACCCGGTGCAAAGCCCCAAGGGTGGCGATGACGTTGTCGCCGGCCAGGCGGTCATGCTCCGGGGCCACCACCCAATCGAAGGCAGAAAGACGGGCCTGCGGGTTCTGGATATGCACCAGCGCGGTCCTGCGGTGGCTGACCCGGCCGATCGTCAGGGCATAGGGCACCGCGCGCCGGCCACAGCTCAGCACCAGCCTTGGCCAGGGTGGCGCCGGCCGGTCGCTGCCCGGGCCGAGCGCGGCCAGCGGCCAGGGCCAATAGCCGGCCGGCAGCCAGGTCCACGGCGCGCGCGGCCTGAGGCGCAGCACGGCGGTCGGCAGGGCCAGGCGCTCGGCCAGGCCCAGACACTGGTTCTCCATGCCGGCATGGCCCTCGCTGATCGCCCAAACGACCGCGGCGGCCGGATCTGTGTGCATGCGCGAGGCATAGGCGTTCCCGCCGTTCGTCGCCATCGGTTTGTTGCCGCGCCGGCCGCGATGCTATGTAGAGACTGCTTCCCTGGAAAGGCACCCTCGCCCATGCGCTCCATTCCGTTCGCGCTGGCCGCATTGAGCGTGCTGGCCGTTGGCCAGTTCGCCGCCGCGCAGACCCAGCCATCGCAATCGCCGGCTGCGGCGGTGCAGACCCAGCCGGCCGAGGATCCCATCGTCGCCCAGGTCAATGGCAGCCCCATTCGCCTGTCGGACATGCTGGCGGCGCAGGCGACCTTGCCGCCGCAGGTGCGCGAGGTCCCGTTGCCGATGATCTTCCAGCCGTTGCTGGACCAGCTGGTGGAACGCCGCCTCTATGCCCAGGCCGCGCGGGCACGGAAACTGATCGACGATCCGGAGGTCAAGCGCATGCTGGCCGATCTGGAGGAACGGGTGTTGGAGCAGGCGCTGAAGAGCAAGATCGTGGAGGCCGAGGCGACGCCCGACCGGCTGCGCGAACGCTATGAGCGCGAGGTCAAAGGCAAGGCCGGGCCCGAGGAGGTGCGCGCCCGGCACATCCTGGTGGCAAGCGAGACGGAGGCCAAGGACATCGCCAACGAGCTCAGCAAGGGCGCCGATTTCGCCGAGCTGGCGCGCAAGCGTTCGGGCGACGGCTCGGCCAAGCAGGGTGGCGACTTGGGGTTCTTCCGCGCCGATCAGATGGTGCCGGCATTCTCCGAACAGGCCTTCAGCCTGCGCCCCGGACAGGTCTCCAACCCGGTGAAGACGCAGTTCGGCTGGCACCTGATCAAGGTCGAGGAGCGGCGCGCCTCGCGCCCGCCGAGCTTCGAGGAGGCGGCCGACGAGCTGCGCGCGGACCTGGCCCGCGAAGCGCTTGGCAAGACCGCGCAGGAGCTGCGGGCCAAGGCCGAGGTGCGCACCTTCAACGCCGACGGGACGCCCCAGATCGGGCCGCCGGGCATCCGGTCGCTGCGCTAGCCGGGCTTCGTTGCCGGCCCGGCGGGCTGCCGTGTAGGCTCGCCCGCTCCATCCACGCGGATCGATTGCCATGGCCGAAATACCTGTCTCGCCGTTCGCGCCCGCGCGTTTTCCCGCCCTGCCGGCGGTGGCCGGCGTTGCCGCCGCCACCGCGGCCGCCGGGGTGCGCTACAAGGGCCGCGAGGACGTGTTGCTGACGACGCTGCCGCGCGGCAGCACGGTTGCCGGCACCTTCACGCGCAACACCATGCCGGGCGCGCCGGTCGATTGGAGTCGCCGGCACGTGGCGCAAGGCAAGGCACGCGCGCTGGTGGTCAATACCGGCAACGCCAACGTCTTCACCGGCAAGGCCGGCGCCAAGGCAGTCAGGGACACCGCCGAGGCGGCGGCGAAATTACTCGGCTGCCGGCCGGCCGAGGTCTTCGTCGCCTCGACCGGTGTGATCGGCGAGCCGCTGCCGGCCGAGCGTATCCTGGCGGTGCTGGGCGACTTGGCCCGAGCGCAGGCGCCCGCCGATTGGCAGCGTGTCGCCAATGCGATCCGCACGACCGACACCTTTGCCAAGGGGGCGGGCCGCATCGCTCGGATCGGCCAGCGCGAGGTGGCGATTGCCGGCGTCGCCAAGGGCAGCGGCATGATCCAGCCGGACATGGCGACCATGCTGGCCTTCGTGTTCACCGATGCCAGGCTGCCGGCGGATGTGTTGCGCGGCCTGCTGCGACCGGCGGTCGACGACAGCTTCAATGCCATCACGGTCGACAGCGACACATCGACCAGCGACACCGTGCTGCTGTTCGCCACCGGCCAAGTGCCGCTGCCGCGCGCCATTGCCCGCGCCGGCGACCCATTGTTGCGCGATTTCCGGGCCAAGCTGCTGGAAGTCTGCCAGGAGCTGGCGCAGCAGATCGTGCGCGACGGCGAAGGCGCGCAGAAATTCGTCGAGATCCGGGTCGGCGGCGCCGCCAGCAAGGCCGCCGCCCGGCGCATCGGCCTGGCGGTCGCCAATTCGCCGCTGGTCAAGACCGCGATCGCCGGCGCCGACGCCAACTGGGGCCGCGTGGTCATGGCTGTCGGCAAGTCGGGCGAGAAGGCCGACCGCGACCGTCTGTCGATCCGCATGGGCGGCGTCACCATTGCGGAGCGCGGCTATCCGCATCCCGACTACCGCGAGGAGCAGGTGCGCCCGCACATGCGCGGGCGCGAGATCCTGATCGAGGTGGACGTCGGCATCGGCACGGGTAGCGCCACGGTGTGGACCTGCGACCTGACCCACGGCTACATCAGCATCAACGGCGACTACCGCTCTTGAGGCCGGCGCGGATGGCGAAGCCCATCGTGCTGGTGGCCGCGGTGGCGCTGGTCGATATGGACGGCCGGGTGCTGCTGGCGGAACGGCCGGCCGGCAAACGCATGGCCGGCCTTTGGGAGTTTCCCGGCGGCAAGGTCGAGCCGGGCGAAACGCCCGAGGCCAGCCTGATCCGCGAACTCAAGGAGGAACTTGACATCGACGTGACCGCGGCCTGTCTGGCCCCCTTCACCTTCGCCAGCCATGCCTATGAGGATTTTCACCTGCTGATGCCGCTCTATCTCTGTCGGCGCTGGCAGGGCAAGCTCAACCCGCGCGAGGGCCAGCGCCTTGCCTGGGTGGCGCCGAAACGGCTGGCGGACTACGCCTTGCCGCCGGCGGACAAACCCTTGGTGGCGATGCTGCGCGACTTTCTCTAGGGCAATTTCCGCTCAAATCGAACCGGCCTGTTCGCTTTCGCCGCAAGCCGTCGCCCCAGAACCATGACCGCGCTAGCGGTTGGGAGCGAGCGAGCGGATGTAAGCCACCAGGTTGTCGATGTCCTGGCGCGTCAGCGAGAGCGGCGGCATCGGGGCATGCGGTTCGGCCAGGAAGGCGCGCAGCACGCCTTCGGACTTGTCCGGGTTCGCTGCCAGCGCGGCAAATGCGGGCGCGGCATCGCTGGCGACGCCGCCGCCCACCAAGTGGCATTCCTGGCACCAGCGTTCGGCCGCGGTACGGCCTTGCGCCACCCGCTGCTCCATGCCTTGCGCTCCGGCCTGACCCGCCAGGGCCAGCAACGCCACCACGAACCACCGCATGGCCTCAGGCTGGCCCCGCCGGACGGCCACCACCTTGCGTCGGATCAAGGGCGACCGGCTTTTTCGCCCGCCGGGCGCTCGACCGCGCCCAGGGCCGTTGCCAAGCGTTGGCGGCCACTGCCAGGTCGCAGCGGCTTCGGCTGGTCGGCATGAGGCGCCCAAGCGGTCAGGTAGAGCACCTGGAAGGTTGCCGGCAGCCGGCCGTCGATGCCGGCATGGCGCTCGGCATAATGGCGCAACGTCGCGGCCAGCATGGCGCGCTTCAACGGCTGCCGGCGGCGTGCGGCGACGGCATTGGCCTCGCCCATGCCGCGCAGCTCGCGCATCAGCGCGATCGCGTCGGGATAGCTGACGTCGATACGGTCGACATCGACCACCGGCAAGGCGAAGCCGGCGCGTTGCAGCAGGCGGCCTGCGTCGGGAACATCGGCGAACGGCGAGACCCGCGGGCTGCCGCCGCCTTCCACCTGCAGCTCAGCCGTCAGGAGCGCCTGGCGCAGTTCCTCCAAGCTGCCGCCGCCCAGCATTGCCGCCAAGAACAACCCGTCCGGCTTCAGCGCGCGGTTGATCTGGATGAGCGCGCCCGGCAGATCGTTGACCCAGTGGAGCGACAGGGCGCTCAATACCAGATCGAAGCTGCCGTCGGCGAAGGGCAGCGTTTCCTCGTCGCCGACCACCCGCAGGCCGGAGGCCTGGCGCGCGAAACCGTGCGCCAGGTCCACCGAGACCAGTCGGTCGAGGCCGTCACGGCCGGCCAGCATGCGCCCCAGCGTGCCGTCATGACAGCCCAGGTCGAGCACCGTGGCGAACCGCCGCGTGGTGTCGTCCAGCCGTTCGAGCAGGCGCAGCGAGACCTCGCGCTTGAGAAAGTCGTGGCGCGCGAAACGTCCGGACGCGCGTTGCCGGTGCCGGCGCACCAGGCCACGGTCGAACACCGCGATGGAATCGGACATGCAGGCTCCCGCCGGCTCAGGCGCCGCCGCGCGCCACCATCTCGTCCAGCCGGGCGACGCGACGATAGAGCCGTTCGCCCCGTTCGACCAGGCTCTACATCCGTACCGGCATGCGCGCCAGCGGCATTGTGGGCTCGGCCAGGCACACCGCCTGGCCGGACAGCCGCCAGCGCGCTTGGGCCAGTTCGTCGGGCTCGATCTCCCCCTCGGCGGCGGCACGCTGCACCAACAGCCAGGCCATCACCTGAGTGAGGCGCGCGGTCAATCGCATGCCTTCGAGGCAGAAGGCGAGTTGATGATCGAAGGCCGCGCCCGGCACCGGCTGGCCGCCCGCGCCGTTCATGTAGTCGCGGGTCTCCCGGCAGAGGCTCAACGCCTCCGCGAACAGGCGATCATAGAAGGCGGTCGAGCCAAAGCCTGTGCGCGGCCGATCCTCCGCCATTGCCCGTTCCGACCGCCTGCCCCCGTCAGCCCGCATGCTGGCAGGGGCAAGCTTAACATTTCGCCACCGCCGGCGGACCGGTCGGGCCTTGACCGGTTGCAACGGCATCCTACGTCTAGAGCGTCGCCCGACGCCCAGACGGGGTTGGGGGACAACCGGGTGCCCGGCCGGTTCGGCGGGCACGCAAGCGCGATTGCTCAAGGAGGATGGCGCATGAATTCGTTCGATCTTTCCCCGCTGTGGCGGTCCAGCATCGGTTTCGACCGGGTTGGCAGGTTGCTTGACAGCCTCGCCGCGCCCGATGCCGCCGGCAACGGCTACCCGCCTTACAACATCGAGAAGACCGGCGAGGCCGGCTATCGCATCACCATGGCGGTCGCCGGCTTCAGAGAGGCCGATCTCGACATCAACGTGGTGGAGAACGTGCTGACCATCCGCGGCAAGGGCCAGCCCGAGCCAGAAGGGATCCGCTACCTGCATCGCGGCATCGCCGCGCGTGCCTTCGAGCGCAAGTTCGAACTGGCCGACAGCGTGCGGGTGGCCGGCGCGCAGCTGCTGAACGGCCTGTTGCATGTCGACCTGCTGCGCGAGATCCCCGAGCACAAGCGGCCGCGTCGCATCGAGATCGCCAGCCAGCAGGCGGCCGCCTAGTTCCAGTAAGAGGCGCTGCTGCGGGGGGCGGCCGTGCCGCCCCCGGACGGCGGAGCCTTGCCCAACCAATCCCTATCGACCGGAGAGCCATGCATGAGCGACAATCGACTGATCCCCTGGGGCTTCCCGCGCCGCGGCCTGTTCGAGCCGTTCGGCACCCTGCAGCACGAGGTCAACCGCCTGTTCGACGACATGTGGCGCGGCTTCGAGCCGGCCGCATCGCCCGCCGGCGCGCAGCCGGCCTTCGCGCCACGCATGGATGTGAGCGAGACCGCCGAGGCCTATCGCATCGCCATGGAATTGCCCGGCATCGACGACAAGGATGTCGAGGTGAGCGTCAGCGACGACGTGCTGACGGTGAAGGGCGAGAAGAAGCTGGAAGCCGAGAAGCAGGAAGGCACCCTGCACATCACCGAGCGCAGCTTCGGCAGTTTCCGTCGCCAGCTTCGCCTGCCTGCCGACGCGGCGGCCGACCGGATCGAGGCGCGCTTCGAGAAAGGGGTGCTGGCGATCAGTGTGCCGAAGGAGAAAGAAGCCCAGACGGTGAAGAAGATCGCCGTCAAGGCCGGCTGAACCGGTCGGGCCGGCACATCGCCCTGAGGCGCCGGACGGACCTTCCGTCCGGCCCACTATTTCGGCATGCGCAACTCGATCGTGCCTTCCGCCGTGAGCTTGGCGCCGTTCTTCAGGCGGCTGGCCAGCACCACCACGGCGTGCGCCGGTTCGTCCCGCACTTCGGCTACCTCCGCCTCTGCCTGAAGGCTGTCGCCGGCAAAGGTCATCGCCAGCATGCGGAACTTCAGCCGCCGCACGAAGGCGCGCGGCCCGGCCCAGGCGAGCGCGTGCTTGGCCATCACCGCGCCATAGCATTGGCCGTCCACCATGACGTTGGGAAACTTCCGCGCCCGCGCGAATTCCTGGTCGTAGTGCATGCGGTGCCAGTCCCAGGTGGCAGCGCCGTAGGCGACGAGATCGGCGATGGTGAAACTCTGCGTCATGACCGGCAGCGTGCTGCCCACCTGCAGCGTTTCAGCGTTGCGGGTTGACGCGATCATGCGTTCGGTTCCAGTGGTTGCAGCACGATGGTCTCGCGGTTGATCGCCACCAAATCGCCCTTGTCATCGCGGTAGCGCGCGACCGAACGGACGAAGAGCTGAGTTCCGCCGCGCGAGGACGGCCGCTCGGCGATGTCCTCCAGTGTCCAGGTGACGGAGATGCGGTCGTCCGGCAGCACCGGGCGGAAGAACTCGTAATCGTTACCGGCACGGATCAGCCGGCAGCCTTGCACCGGCAGGTGCCATTCGTGGCCGATATAGCCGGTCTCGTCGGGCCGGCGATGGGCGTATTGGCAGGTCTCGACCACCAGCGTCGGCGGCGCGATCAGCGAGGGATAGCCGGCCTGCCTTGCATAGGCATCGTCGACATAGAGCGGGTTGGCGTCGTCCAGCGCCAGCGCGAAATAGCGGATCGAGGCGCGGCCCAGTTCCTCGTGCGCCGGGTAATGCGCCTCTCGCCCGATCCAGCGCTTGAGTTCATCCGTCAGCAATGCCATCGCCTAGTCCAGGATCGCGAAGGGGTCGATCTCGATCAGCATTTCGGGTCGCAGCAGCGCCTCGCAGACCAGGCCGGTCGAGGCCGGGAACGGCTCGCGAAGCAGCTTGGCACGCACGCCCGCCACCTCGCGGTAGCGCGGCAGCGCCGCCGGCGTGACATACTCGATGGTCTTCACCAGATTGCCGGCGTTGCCGCCGGCCGCCTCCACCACCTTGAGCACGTTGCCGTATGTGTATTCCGCCTGCGCCACCACGTCGCCGTCGAACAGCATGCGCTCGCTGGCGGGATCGAGCGCGCCCTGGCCAGAGAGGAACAGCAGCTTGCCGGCCCGCACGCCCGGGCTGTAGGTCAGCTTCTGATAGCGGCTCCAGCCGGGATTGACCGCGGCCGGCTTGTCGCGCGTGGCGATGAAGTCGTATTGGATAAGCGCGTCGTTGTGCAGCAGGCGCGGCATCAGGATACCGGCGGCTCCTGGAAACACCGGGCCCAGATGGGCCTTGCGCACGCGGCCCGTGAGCTTGTAGTTCGCCAATGCCGCCGGAGTGAGATAGTCGAGCGTCTTCACGACCGCGTCGAACCCCAGCCCCAGCGCCGCCAGCATGTCGCGCGCCCTGGCGAACACCGTCTCGGTCTGCGCCACCACATCGCCCTTGCCGATCACATTGCCCCGGCTGTCGACCGGCTGCACCGACGGCAGGAAGACGACGCCGGCGCTCTCGCGCGCCACCGGCATGGCCGGGCCGAAGGACGCGGTCGGGCCGGGCTCGCCCGCCGTCACCTCGATCTCGATGAACGCCTCGGGCCTGAGCAGCGCCTTGACCGGCACAGTGTTGACGGCGGGCTGGTGCCCTCCGAACACTTCCGCCCGCACCGCCGCCGCTTCGGCATAGCGTTCGATGCCCTCGGGCTTGACATATTCCACGACCCGCACGACATCGCCGAAGCCGTGGCCGGCAGCCTCCAGGATGGCGCCGATCTTGGCGTAGGCGGTGCGCGCCTGCTCCGCCATGCCACCCTTCACCACCATGCGCCTGGTCGCCGGATCATGTTCGGAGGCGGTGTGCCCGGAGAGATAAACGCCCGACCCGGCCTTGAGCCCGAGCGAGAACGAATAGCGCGCATAGTCGAACCAGGGAAAACGCGCAGGCTTGATGGCGATGGGCCGCACGGCGACACTCTCCTCTGCCGGTGGCGGGCATCTTCGGGGCGTCGCCGCCGGCAGGCAAGGGCCAAGCGAACAGGCTGGGCAAACCCAAGGTGACGATGCCGCAAGCAGCCGAGATCCTGCGCGGGCTTTGGCAACCGCTGGGCCTGCCCGATCAAGACCTGGCGCGGGTTGCGTTCACCGGCGCGGAGCCGGCGCTCGTCTCCTCGTTCCGGGTGGACGTCGCGGCGCAAGTGACGATTGCCGCCGTGGCCGCCGCCGCCGCGCATTATTGGCGCTTGCAGGGAAACCCGGCGCAAGCGATCGGCGTCGACCTGGCCGCCGCCGCGGCCGAGTTCCTGAGCGAACGGCTCTACCGTTTGGATGGCAAGCCCGCGCCCGACCTTTGGGACGACCTGGCCGGCGCCTATCGCACCAAGGATGGCGGCTCGATCCGGCTGCACACCAATCTGCCCCATCACCGGGCCGGGCTTCTGCGGCTGTTGCGGGCCGCGCCGCGGCGGCCGGCGGTGGCCGAGGCGATCGCCTCCTGGCCGGCCGAACGGCTGGAGGAGGAAGGCACGGCGCGCGGTCTGGTGCTGGCCATGGCGCGCGACTTCGCGGGCTGGGATCGGCTGCCGCAGGCCGCCATTCTTGCCGCCGAGCCGCTTGTCGCGGTCACGCCGCTGGCGGATGCGCCGCGGCGCCGCGGGCCGGGCGGGCCGCGACCGCTCAGCGGCCTGCGCGTGCTGGACCTGACCCGGATCATCGCCGGGCCGGTCTGCGGACGGGCGCTGGCGGCGCACGGCGCGGTCGTGCTGCGGCTGATCGCCCCCGGCCTGCCGACCATGCCGGCGCTCGACGTCGACAGCGGCCGCGGCAAGTACTCCGCTCACCTCGATCTCAAGCAGGCCGACGGGCGCGAACGGCTGCGCGAGCTCATCCGCCGGGCCGACGTGCTGCTGCAAAGCTACCGGCCGGGCGCGCTGGCCGCGCTGGGCTTCGGCGCCGAAGACGTCGCCCGGCTCAATCCAGGCATCGTGCATGCCTCGCTTTCGGCCTATGGCGAGGAAGGCCCGTGGGGCGGCAAGCGTGGCTTCGACAGCCTGGTGCAGACGGCAAGCGGCTTCAACCTCGCCGAGGCCGAGGCGGCCGGCGAGGCGGGGCTGCGGCCGCTGCCCTGCCAGGCGCTCGACCACGCCTCGGGCTACCTGCTCGCGCTCGGCACCCTTGCGGCGCTCGGTCGCCAACGAGACATGGGCGGCGGCTGGCGGGTGCGGGTTTCGCTGGCGCGCAGCGGGCTGTGGCTGCGCGGGCTCGGCCGCCGGGCCCTGGTTGGCGGCCTGCCGCCGCCGGTGCCTGAACGGGAAGCCTCGGCCTCGGGCTATGGCCGGCTCGAGGCGGTGCGCCATGCGGCGCGGCTGTCGCTGACGCCTGCCCGCTGGGCGCTGCCGGCGATGCCCCATGGCTGCCATGCTGCCGCCTGGCCGGCTGCCGGGTGAGCGGCCCGTCAGCTCCTCGAAAACATATACTGTCACCGGAAATGGTCCGCAATACCGGTCGCAATACCGGCGACAGTTTATGAATACCGGTGGCAATACCAGTGACAGAAATACCGATGACAGTTTATGATTTCGACCACGCTGGCGGCCGACCGACGACCCTCCGGCGGCACCGGCCAGCTAAGAGCGGTGGCTCGTCGACCGGTGAAAAAAGTAAACCGTCACCGGATTTTCACGGGATTTTCACTGGAGTTTAGCGTTCGAAAAAATAAGCTGTCGCCGGTATTCTGGGGGTATTCTGGGTATTCTGTCACGGTATTCTGTCACGGTATTTGTAAGCTGTCACCGGTATTCGGCTTTGGTGGCCGCGATTCCCGCGGCACCGCCAGCCGCGGGCGGCGCGCCCGGCGCCGGCGATCAGGCAGGCGGGCGGCGGCGGTGCCAGTCGGTGGCGCCCTGGTAGGCTTGGCCCGCCTGCAGCAGCAGCGGTTCCTGCCACCAGGCGGCTTCCAGTTGCAGCCCCGTCGGCAGGCCATCGGCCGTGAAGCCGCAGGGCAACGCCAGACCCGGCAGCTCGCCGAAGGCGCCGCCATAGCTGGTCTTGGTGGCGTCGCGCGTGGCCTCCAGCAGGCTGCGGTCGTCCTCGACCGGGGGAATCGCCGTTGGTACCGCCGGGGTCAGCAGCATGTCGACCTCCTGGAAGAGCCGGGCCAGCGTTGCCTTCCAGGCGCGTTTGGCGGCCATGGCGTTGGCATAATCGACGGCCGAATAGTCGCGCCCGGTGATCATGCGGTCATAGGTCTGGCCGTCGAACATGTGGCGGCCCTGGTCGAGGCGCGAGGCGTGGAAGGCGCAGGCATCGACATAGACGACGACGGTCATCTGCCGCTGGATGTCCTCGGCGCCCGGCACCTCGCATTCGACCAGCCTGGCGCCCAGCCGCTCCAGCACGCGCGCGGCATCCATGACCAGCCGTGCCACGCCCGCATCGCAGCTGGTGAAATAGTGGTTGCGGGGAATGCCGATCCGGCGGCCGGCGATGCCGTCATCCAGGCGCGGCAGGAAGTTGGGCAGGGGCTGCGCGACGCTGACCGGATCGGCCGCGTCGGCACCGGCCAGCACGGCGAAGCAGCGCGCCAGATCGGCGACGCCGACCGCCATCGGCCCGATGGTGTCGTGCGTGGCGCTGACTTGCGTCGCCCCGGTATTGGGCACGCGGCCGAGCGTCGGCCGCAAGCCGGCGATGCCGCACATCGCCGCCGGCAGCCGGATCGAGCCGCCGGTATCGGAGCCGAGCGCCAACTGGCACATGCCGGTGGCCGCCGCCACGGCCGAGCCGCCGCTGGAGCCGCCCGGCACCCGGGCCGGGTTCCAGGGATTGCGGCAGGGCCCGACCACGGAATTGGTCGAACGGATGCCGAAGGCCAATTCGTGCAAGGTGGCCTTGCCCAGGATGACGGCGCCGGCGCGTTTCAGGCGCGCCACCACGGGCGCATCGGCGTTGGGCACGCGATCCTTGAAGAACAGCGAGCCCGAAGTGGTGCGCATTCCGGCGGTGTCGATGTTGTCCTTGACCGCAACGGGAAGGCCATGCAGCAGGCCGAGCCAGCGGCCCTCGGCGGCCGCCCGGTCGGCGGCGCGCGCCTGCGCCAGCGCGCCCGCGGCGTCGACTGTGATCATGGCGTTCAGCTTGCCGTTTTGCCGTTCGATCGCCGCCAGGCACGCCGCCGTCGCCGCCTCGCTTTCGCCCACCACTGCCATGCCCGCCCCCTGTCGCAGTCCGGCATTCTCCGTCGCCGTCGCCGCTTGGCGCAACTGCCGGCCGTTGGCCCACGACGCCAGAGCCGCCGCGGCGCGCGTCCGTCACGATAATCGCTGTCACCGATTTCGCAATGGGGCGCCGAACTCTTCGCCGCCGTGCGCTCGGTCCGCGCCACCGGCCGCCGCCAAGCCCTCTCGCCCCTTGACGCCATCCGCAAGACACGGGCCGCTCAACCGATCCTCGCGTCATGATCCCAGCCCGGTTGGGCAATGACGAACGGGGTATCGTCACCGCTGTCCTGACCCTGATCGCAGCCTTCCCTTGCCCAATTTCCTACGCCAAATCCCTGAAATACCTGGTGTCCCGTACGTGATACAGAATGTGGCGGAACTCCTCGCCGATCTCGGTCAGCAAATCCGCCATTTCCTGTTCGGTCAGGGCGCCCGCCAATATATTTGGCAGATGTACGTGTTGCAGACGCACCAGAGAGTCTTCTATGTCGGCAAAGGCGTGCGTCAGCCTCGCGGCTTCCGGCTCGTCAGGCTCGTCAAATCTGCGCACGCATGCGTATTTCGAGAGCGTTGCCAACAGGCGCTCGAGCGCTTGTGGGTCGGAAATGAGCCGCTTATTCATGCAAACCTCCTGAAGATCACTTGATGACCTGGTCAATCGCTTCGACCTGCTGCTTGAAGTTGCGCAGCTCTCGCACCACCGAACTCTTGAAGGGCAAGCCGAATCTCCGGTGACATGATACGATTTGTTGGCGATGCCGGGGCAGGTTGAACACGGGCGGTCGCAGCGCCCGGCCGTGCCCAGGCCGCCTGCTGCATGGTTGGCCGCGCCCGGAGCCGGCAAATGGCTTGCGCGAACGGGATGCTCTAAGTTCGCCGCCAAGGGGGCACCGATGGCCGACAACCGCGCCGCGATCGACCGCGACATCGCCATGTACCGGCGGATGCGGCTGATCCGCCGCTTCGAGGAATGGCAGCCCGCGCTGATCGATGCCGGCGAGATCATCGGTCACACCCACCAGTATATCGGCCAGGAGGCGGTCGCGGTCGGCGTCTGCCAGGCGCTGAACGCCGACGACGTGGTCACCTCGACCCATCGCGGGCACGGCCATGTGCTGGCCAAGGGGGCGGATGCGGGCCGCTCGTTCGCCGAACTGATGGGCAAGGAGACCGGCTACAACAAGGGTCGCGGCGGCAGCATGCATCTGGCGGACCTGTCGCTGGGTATCTACGGCGCCAACGGCATCGTCGGCGCCGGCGCGCCGATGGCGGTGGGCGCGGCGGCCACTTTCCAGCGCCGGGGCGAGCCGCGCGTCGCCGTCGCCTTCTTCGGCGATGGCGCGATCAACCAGGGCGTGCTGCTGGAAAGCCTGAACCTGGCGGCGGTGTGGCGGGTGCCGGTCGTGTTCGTCTGCGAGAACAACCAGTATGCCGTGACGACCGCCATCCGCGATGTGCTGGCGGCGCCGATCGTCGGCCGTGCCGCCAGCTTCGGCCTGGCCGCGGAAGCGGTCGACGGCATGGACGCGCGGGCGGTGCACAATGCCGCGGAACGCGCGGTTGCCCGCGCGCGGGCGGGCGGCGGCGCCAGCTTCCTCGAATGCGCCACCTACCGCTTCGAGGGCCACTTCACCGCCGAGCGCGGCAAGGACTTCGGCTACCGCCCGGCCGACGAAGTGGCCGCTTGGCGCCGGCGCTGCCCGATCGTGGCCCTGGGTGACGCGTTGCAGGGCGAAGGCGCCTGGACGGCGGCCGAACGGGCGACGGCCGATGCCGAGGTCGAGGCCGAGATCGAACGGGCGCTGGCCTTTGCCCGCGCCAGTGCCTATCCGCCGGCCGACAGCGCGCATGACTTCATGTATGCGCGCAGCTATCCCGAAACGCCGGCCCGAGGCTGGGAGTAGGGCCATGGCAGCGCGCACGCTCACCCTGCTGCAGGCGATGAACGAGGCCTTCCGCCAGGAAATGGCCCGCGATCCCGAGATCGTCTATGTCGGCGAGGACGTACGGGCACCGGCGCGGGGCGAATCCGCCGGCTTGATCGACGCCTTCGGCCCGGCCCGCGTCATCGACATGCCGATCAGCGAGGCGGCGATGGCGGGTGTCGCCACCGGCGCCGCCATGGCGGGCGCCCGGCCGATCGTCGCCTTCCAGGTCACCTCGCTGCTGTTCCCGGCCTTCGACCAACTGGTCAATCAGGCGGCCAAGCTGCCGCACATGCTGGGCGGCCAGACGCATCTGCCGGTCACCTACATCGTCCTGGGGTCGGGCGCGCGCGACGGCCGCGCCGGCCAGCATTCGGACGCGCCGCACGCGCACCTGCTGCATGCCGGCATCAAGTGCGTCATGCCGACGACGCCGCACGATGCCAAGGGCCTGACCATCGCCGCCATCCGCGAGGACGATCCGGTCGCCGTGTTCGTGCCGGCGCTGGCGGCGGGCCGCCAGGGGCCGGTGCCGGAGGACGCCTATGCCCTGCCGCTCGGCCGGGGCGCCGTGCGCCGGCCGGGCCGCGATGTCAGTGTCATCGCCGTCGGCCACCACGTGCACTGGGTGCTAGCGGCGGCGGCGGAACTGGCGAAGACCGGCATCGAGCTGGAAGTATGGGAACCGTTGAGCCTGTTGCCGCTCGACCGCGAAGGGCTGCTGGCATCCGTCGGCAGGACCGGGCGCGCCATCATCGTGGACGACGGCAACCGCACTTGCGGCTTCGCGGGCGAATTGTCGGCGCTGCTGGCGGAGCGCTGCTTCGGGCGATTGAAGGCGCCCATCAAGCGCCTGACCCGCAGCGACATCCCCATACCCTACAGCCGCGGCATCGAGCAGACGGCGGTGCCGGACGCGGGCAAATTGAAAGCAGCGGTCGAGCAAGTGATGCAATGGCGCGGCTAGGAGAGGGCGGATGAAGATTGGCATACAGATCTATCTGGGCGGCGCCGGCGCCGAGCCGGAGTTCCAGGCCCGGGCGGCCGCGGCGGCCGAGGCGCGCGGCTTCCACTCGCTCTGGGTGCCGGAACACGTGGTGCTGTTCCCCTCCTTCGCCTCCAAATATCCCTACACGGTCGATGGCGCATTTCCCTTCGACACGCGCGAACTGCCGATGGAGCCGTTCACCGCGCTGGCCTTCCTGGCGGCGCACACCAAGACCATCCGCCTCGGCACCGGCATTTCCATCCTGCCGCAGCGCAACCCGGTCTACACCGCCAAGCAGGCGGCGGACGTGGACGTGCTGTCCCGGGGCCGGCTGGATTTCGGCATCGGCGTCGGCTGGCTGGAGGAGGAGTTCCGCGCGGTCGACGTGCCCTGGCAACATCGCGGCAGCCGCGCCAACGACTATATCGGCGTGATGAAAGCCTTGTGGACGCAAGAGGTGCCGAGCTTCAAGGGTCGGTTCTACGATCTGCCGCTCTGCTACCAGAGCCCAAAGCCGGTACAGAAGCCGCATCCCCCGCTCTATATCGGCGGCGAGAGCGAGCAGGCGCTGAAGCGCGTCGCCAAGCACGCGCAAGGCTGGTTCGGCGTCGGCATGACGGCGGCGCAGTTCGCTGCCCGCCGCAAGGAACTCGACCGGCACCTCGCGGCGGTCGGGCGCAAGGCGTCGGAGATCGACGTGGTGATCGGTCCGCCCAGCGGCAAGGCGACGCTGGACGAGGTGAAGGCGTTCCGCGACGGCGGCTGTTCGCAGATCATCCTCGGCCTGACCGGCCGCACCCTCGACCGCTTCCTCTCCCGCCTCGACCTGATGGCGGAACAAATCGTGCTGCCCGCAGCCAGGCTCTAGTGGATCGGCTCAACGGATGCGACCCATCCGTTTGGGCGGTCGATCCACTGCATCAATGGGTTAGTGGTTCGATTCAACCAACGCTTGGGAACCAAGCGTCGGCATCGAACCACTAGCGCGGCAAGGTGCGGCGCACCAGCAGGGCCAGCCCGATCAGCAGGCCGCAAATCGCGGTGAGCAGGTGCAGTGCCGCGTCGAAGCCATGCGTCAGGTCGTAGAGGTAGCCGAGCGTCAGCGGCCCCAGCACGCCGCCCACCTCGGCCGCGGAAAAAAACAGTCCGCCCGCCGTGCCGGTCTTGCGCGCGCCGACCGCCTTGAGCTCCACCAGCAGCAGCATGGCGATGGTCAACATGGCGCCGCGCGCCAGGCCCTGCAGCAGGAAGCCGAGCGCCAGCACCGCCGGCTGCGTCTGATGCAGGCTCAAGGTGGCGACGGCCGCCGCCAGGAACAGGCCGACCAGCATCGGCAACCGGCGTGGCGGGGTGGCCAGCCGGGGCACCAGGACCGCCGAGACCACGCTGGCGGCCACCGGCAGCGAGGCCCAAAGGCCCGCCGTCGCGCTGTCCATGCCGCCCAGGCGCAAGAGTTCCGGCAGCCAGTTATTGAGGCCGTGATTGAAGAAGAAAATGCCGACGCTCATCAACAGGATGAGACGCACGGTCGGATCTCGCGCCAAGGCCAGAAGCGTCATCGAATGGGTGGCGTCGGTTGCCGCGAGCACGCCGTCGCCATGTCGCGCTTGCGGCCTTGAGGAGATCACGAACCAGGCAAACCCGGCGGCGAGCGAGACCAGCGAGTAGACGAGGATCGTGGCCCGCCAGTCCTGCTCCAAGGCCGGCATGACGAACGCGTTGGTGGCCGAAAGCGCGACGATGCTGCCGAGCGAGGGGCCGGTGATGTAGAGGCCCATGGCGAGACCGCGCTCCTGGCCCTCGAACCAGGTGGCGATGGTTTTCGGCGCGCCGACCGAAATGAGCGGGCCGCCGACGCCGAACAAGGCGACGGCGAGGAACAGCGTCAGATGGTCGCTGGCGAAGGCGCGGGCGACGGACGACGCCAGGATGATGCCAGCGGCGATCAGCAGCGCACGGCCCGGTCCCAGGCGGTCCATCAACTGGCCACACGGCACGGCGGCGGCGATGTAGACGAGCGGCCAGGCGCCCATGATGCTGCCCATGGCGGCATGGCTCAGGCCGAGATCGGCCTCGATACGCGGCACCAAGGGCGCCATCGCCGCGATGGTCAGCCCGAACGAAAAATACACCAGCCAAACTCCTGCCAGCATCCACCAGCGATACGGCGCCGGCGGCGCGGCGGAACGGGCGGGGGGGCTCGGGGACATGCGGCGTCGACCCACTCACGCGAGGATTGCTGGCGAGATTGCGTTAACGATCGGTGTGCAACAATTGGCAACAATTTGTTGACAGGCCGGCGTCGCTTCGCTACCTCACTAGGCCGTAGGGAGATCGAGGGGGCATGGGGGCAAGTCACCCTGCGCCGCACAACGCGTGCGACGCCTGATCGCGCTTCGGCAAAAGCTCTATACCACCCTGCTGGTCATCGTGCTGGCGGGCGCGCTGGCCGTTCCCGTCCAGCGCAACGGCATCTCGTCGCTTGGCCCCACCACGCCCGCCGCCATGCATGCCGCCAACTGGTCGTTGCCCGGTTTGGCGCTCGGTTGGCTGGAACCCGAGCCGCCGCCGCTGGCGGTGGGCAGGCCGGTGCCGGCGGTCGGCCCGGACGTCGGCGCAACGGAACCCGATCCCGCCGCGGAACTGGACGCTGCCTTCGACAATGCGGCCGGGAGCGAGAGCGAGGCGACGGTCAAGCGCAGGGTGGCGATCGCCAAGCGCAGCACGCTGAGCCAGGCGCTGCTGCAGGCCGGCATCGATCGGAGCGAGGCGCAAGCGGCCGTGGACGCGTTGGCGGCGGTGCACGACCTGCGCAAGCTGAAGCGCGGCCAGGAGGTGTCGTTGACCTTCGGTGCGGATCGGGCGCAGCTTTTGGAAGTGCGATTGGGCACCGGACCGGAGAAGGAGATCAGCGCGCTGCGCTTGCCGGACGGAAGTTTCGAACCGCGCCGGCATGAGATCGAGTTGTTTCGCCGCGACGTCGCCATTGCCGGCGTGATCGAGGACAGCCTGTATCGCGCGGCACTGCCGCTTGGCGTGCCGCCTGTGATTCTCGAGGCGTTCATCAAGCTGTATGCCTACGATGTCGACTTCCAGCGCCAGATCCAGCCGGGCGACCGGTTCGAACTGCTGTTCGAAGCCTACGAGGATGCCAGCGGGACGGCGCAGAAATTCGGCGAACTGCTCTATGCGCGCCTGCGCGTTGGCGATGAGGAATTGACGTTGTATCGGTTTCGCGACCGTCAGGGCAACGTCGACTATTACAACCGGCACGGCGAGAGCGTGCGCAAGGCGTTGCTGAGGACGCCGCTCGACGGGGCGCGCATCACCTCCAACTTCGGCATGCGCCTGCATCCCATATTGGGCTTCTCGATGCTGCACAAGGGCATGGATTTCGGCGCGCCGCCCGGCACGCCCGTCTATGCCGCCGGCGACGGCAGCATCGAGGAAGCCGGCTGGAATGGCGCCTACGGTCTCTATGTGCGAATCAAGCACGATGCGCGGCACAAGACTGCCTATGCGCATCTTGCCAACCTGGCGCGCGGCATTCGGGAAGGTCGCCGGGTGCAGCAGGGCGAGGTGATCGGCTATGTCGGCTCGACCGGCCGCTCGACCGGCCCGCATCTGCACTACGAAGTGATCCGCGATAGCCGCCAAGTCAACCCGATCAGCGTCAAGTTCCCGACCGGCCGCAAGCTGGAAAGCGCCGAATTGGCGCAGTTCAGAGGGCAGCGGGGCCTGTTGGAATACCGCATGGCGGCAGGCGCCCGTAGCCAATTGGTCGCCCAGGGCGATGCCGGCACGGCCGTTTGTGCCGTCCGAGTTCCGACGAGCTGCTGAGGCCCTCGCTCCGCCTTGATTTGCCGGGCTGAGGCGGCCGTGGCTTAATGCCGCGCAATCGCAACGCTGTCCGTCCGGTACCGATCATGAATGCGCCCCGCTCGCTCGCGCCAGGCAACGGCAAGGCCGAGGTCCATTACAGCGCCTGTCCGCATGACTGCCCCTCGACCTGCGCGCTCGCCGTTGACAAGCTCGACGGGCAGACCATCGGCCGGGTCCGCGGCGCCGAGGACAACAGCTATACCGCCGGCGTGATCTGCGCCAAGGTCGGCCGCTATGCCGAACGGGTGCATCATCCCGACCGCTTGCTGAAGCCGCTGCGCCGTGTCGGCCCCAAGGGTTCGACGCAGTTCAAGGAAATCCCTTGGGACGAGGCGCTGAAGCGCATGGCCGACGGCTTCAACGCGGCCGAGGCGCGGGCCGGCTCGCAGGCGGTCTGGCCCTATTACTATGCCGGCACCATGGGGCTGGTGATGCGCGACGGCATCCACCGCCTGCGGCATGCCAAGCGCTATTCCGGCCAGCATTCGACGATCTGCGTGACGCTGGCCTGGAACGGCTTCATCGCCGGCACCGGCCGCCTGGCAGGCGCCGATCCGCGGGAAATGGCGGAAGCCGACGTGTTGGTGATCTGGGGCACCAATCCGGTCAGCACGCAGATCAACGTCATGACGCATGCGACCCGCGCCAAGAAGCGCGGCGGCAAGCTGGTGGTGGTTGACACCTATCGCAACGGCACGGCCGAGCAGGCGGACATGTTCTTGTGCGTCAGGCCCGGCACCGACGGCGCGCTGGCTTGCGCCGTCATGCACGTGCTGTTCCGCGATGGCCATGCCGACCGCGACTACCTGGCGAAATACACCGATTGCCCGGCCGATCTGGAAGCCCATGTCGCCAGCCGGACGCCGGCCTGGGCCTCGGCCATCACCGGTCTTCCGGTCGCCGAGATCGAGGCCTTCGCGCAGCTCGTCGGCCAGCACAGGAAGACCTTTCTCAGGCTGGGCTACGGCTTCAGCCGCAGCCGCAATGGTGCGGTCAACATGCATGCCGCCAGTTGCATCGCCGCGGTGACCGGTGCCTGGCAGTACCGTGGTGGCGGTGCGTTCCACAACAACGGGGCGATCTATCATTGGAACAAGAGCATGATCGAGGGGCTCGACGTGCTCGACCCGACGGTGCGCGTGCTCGATCAGAGCCGCATTGGCCCGGTGCTGTGTGGCGAGGCGGATGCATTGATGGGCGGCCCGCCAGTGCACGGGCTGTTCATCCAGAACACCAATCCGATGATGGTGGCGCCCGATCTCAGCAAGGTGCACCGCGGGTTTGCCCGTGACGACCTGTTCGTCTGCGTGCACGAGCAGTTCCTGACCGAGACCGCGCGCATGGCCGACATCGTGCTGCCGGCCACAATGTTTCTGGAGCACGACGACCTCTATCAAGGCGGCGGCCATCAACACATCCTGCTGGGACCGAAGATCATCGAGCCGCCGGGCGAATGTCGCTCGAACCACGAGGTGATCTGTGCGCTGGCCAAGGAGCTGGGCGCCGACCATCCGGGCTTCGCCATGAGCGCGCGCGAGCTGATCGATTGGACCTTGCGCAACTCCGGCTGGGGCACGCTGCAAGAGCTGGCGGACAAGCGCTGGCTCGACTGCCAGCCGGACTTCGAGACCGCGCATTACCTGAAGGGCTTCGCCAACAAGGACGGCAAGTTCCATTTCCGCCCCGATTGGTCGCGCTTCCGGCCGCATGGCTTCGTGGAAACGGCGCTGGTGCGGGACATTCCGCAACTGCCCGACCATTGGCCGGTGATCGAGGAAGCGACCGAGGAAATGCCGTTTCGCCTGGTCACCGCGCCGGCGCGGAGCTATCTCAACTCCTCCTTCACCGAAACGCCCAGTTCGCGCAAGCGCGAAGGCCGGCCGCAGGCCAAGATCCACCCCGAAGACGCCGCCAGGCTGGGCATCGCCGACGGCCAGCGCATTCGTCTTGGCAACGGTCGCGGCAGCATGGTGCTGCACGCGGAGCATTTCGCGGGCCTGCGGCGGGGCGTGATCGTGGTCGAATCGATCTGGCCGAACGATGCCTTCGAGGAGGGCCGCGGCATCAATTTCCTGACCGGCGCGGACGCGGTGGCGCCGGTCGGCGGGGCCGCCTTTCACGACAACCGGGTTTGGGTGCGGCCGCTGAATTGAGCCGGGGCCTCTACCAGCCGGCGCCCGGGGGACGCTGCACGGTTTTCAGGAAGTCGATCAGCACGCCATGCAGCGCCGGCCCCGCCACCAGTACCGATGGGTGGCGCGGCTGGCGGGCATTGTAGCACAGCGCCTTGCCCCTGGCGGTTGTCACGCGGCCACCCGCCTCCCCGACGATCAGGTCGGCGGCGGCGATGTCCCAGTCGCTTTTCTCCGCCAGGCTCACGCAGGCGTCGTAGCGTCCGCTGGCGACCAATGCCATGCGGTAGGCGATGGAATTGATCGAGCGGAACTCGGCGTCGGCCGGTGGCTCCTTCCAGCCGGCCCGCTCGAACATGCGTTTGCCGGAGAGTAGCCGCGCGCCCGAGAAGCTGCCTTGCGCGCTGACCGCGATCGGCTCGTCGTTGCGGCGCGCGCCGCCGCCCAGCGTCGCTTCGAACATCTCCTCGGTCGCCGGATTATAGACCGCGGCGGCGACCGGCCGGCCATCCTCCACCAGGGCCGCGGCGATGGTGAACTCCGGCTCGCGCCGCAGGAAGGCGCGCGTGCCGTCGATCGGATCGACCACGAACACCCGCCGGCTGTCGAGGCGCTTGCGGTCGTCACGCGTTTCCTCCGACAGCCAGCCGTAATCGGGCCGCGCCGTCGTCAGTCGTTCGCGCAGGAAGTCGTCGACCGCGTGGTCGGCCTCGGACACTGGGTCGCCGGGGCTCTTGTCCCAGCTGTCCACGGGACCACGAAAATAGCCGAGCGCGATGGCGCCGGCCTCGCGCACGGCCGTCAGCAGCAGCTCCAGGTCGTCGTGCCGGTCCTGTGCCGGATGGCTCATCGGCCGGCCACCGTCAGGCCGTCGATCCGGCAGGTCGGCGCGTTGCTGGCGTAACGGAAGACCAGATCGTTGGCGGGCGTCACGCGGCGGAAGATGTCCTGCAAATTGCCGGCGATCGTGCTTTCGCTGACCGCGTATGTCTTTCGCCCGTTCTCGATCCAGAAGCCCACCGCGCCCCGCGAATAATCGCCGGTCACCGGGTTGACGCCGAAGCCGATCAGTTCGGTGACATAGAAGCCCTCGTCGATCTCCGCCAGCAGCGCCTCGGGCGAAAGCGGACCCGGCTCCAGGTAGAGGTTGCTCGGCGCCGGGCCGGGCGGACCGCCGGTGCCGCGGCTGGCATGGCCGGTCGTCCTGAGGCCCAGTTGCCGCGCCGAACTCGAATCCAGGATCCAGGTCCGCAGCACGCCGTCCTCGACCAGCACCATGCGGCCGTTCCTGACGCCCTCGCCGTCGAACGGCCGGGAGGCCAAGCCGCGACGACGGTGGGGATCGTCGACAATGCGGATGCCGGGCGCGAAGACTTGCGTGCCAAGGCGGTCCTTGAGAAAGCTGGTGCCGCGCGCCACCGCCGGCCCGGAAATGGCTCCGATCAGGTGCCCCAGCAGGCTGCGCGAGACCCGGGGATCGAACACCACCGGGACTTGCCTGCTCTCCGCCTTGCGGGAATCGAGGCGGGCAACGGCGCGCTCCCCGGCACGGCGACCGACCGCTTCCGGGGCCTCCAGGTCGGCGGCGTGCCGGCAATGGCTTTGCTCGTAGTCGCGTTCCATCGCCGTGCCCTGGCCGGCCAGGACTGCGGCATAGAAGCCGTGACTGGACGCCCCGTACCCGCCGGCGAAGCCGTGGCTCGTCACCAGCGAAACGCGCGCCCGGCTGAAACTGGCGCCCGCCTCCTCGGAATTGCTGACCCCCGGTACCGCCAGTGCCGCCGCCTCGCAGGCCGCCGCCTGCTCGTAAAGCTGGTCGGGCGCCGGTTCGCGCGCGTCGTCGAGGTCGAGTTCCGGCCAGTCCTTGGCCAGCAGGGCAGCCTCCGCCAAACCGCAATAGCGATCCTCCGGCGTCGCCCGGGCCATCGCTACCGCCCGTTCCACCAACTCGGCCTGGGCCGCGCGGGAGAAATCGTTGCTGGCGACAAAGGCCTGCCGCTGGCCGATGAACACACGCAAGCCCAGATCCTGGCTCTCGGCGCGCTGCAGATCCTCCGGCTTGCCCAGACGGTGCGTCACCGACAGCGCCAATGAGCGATAGAGCAGTGCGTCGGCCGCGTCCGCGCCCGCCGCCTTGGCCCGTCCGACCAAGTCCGCCAACAACTCGATCGCCTGCTCGCCGTGTTCCGCCACGCGTCACTCCCCGTCCGAACCGCTGTTCGCCTGGCCCTTAATATAGGTTCGTTGCGACCGCGCGCCACCAGCGCTAGCGCGGGGCGATGGTTTCTAGAATGATATAGTATTACATAGATGAATTCGGCACCGCATCCCCCGATTGACAGTAAACGGCGCTCGAGAGCTTAATCGCCGGCGCGTTAACCATAGAGTCCGTGGGGAGGAGCGTCATGAAGGGATTGTTGGGTTATGCCGGCGTCGTCGCGGTCGCGGCGGCCGCCACGCTTGCCGCGGGCGGTGCCGCGGCGTGCAGCGACAAGGACTGGAAGGCCTGCGAGGGCAAGCCCTGGGTGATCGGCAAGGCGGAAACCCCGATCGGCGAGAAATGGTGGCCGAACAAGCTGTGGGGCGCGGGCGACGAAGCGGGCGCCACCAACTGGTACGCCAAGCCGGAAGTGGTGCAGCGCGCGCTCAAGGAAGCCGACAAGGGCAAGGTCTACCGCGTCGGCCGGCCCTACACGGCGGACATGCCGACCTTCGGCACGCGCAAGTTCGTGATCCGCATTCCGGGCGGTCCGACCGGCGGCCCGTTCGGCGCCAACATGCTGATCTACAACGACGAGTTCGTTGCCACCGAGATCGGCCAGGTGGGCACGCAGTTCGACGGCCTGGGGCATATCGGCGTCATTACCGGCAAGATCGGCGACAAGAACGAGTATCGCTACTACAACGGCTTCACCGAGTCCGAAATCGGTGACACCAATGGTCTGAAGAAGATCGGCATCGAAAAGCTGCACCCGATCGTGGCGCGCGGCATCCTGATCGACGCGGCCGCCGCCAAGGGCGTCGATGCGATGAATGCCGGCGACGAGATCACCGCCGCCGATGTCAAGGATGCGCTGAAGAAGCAGGGCATGGAGAATTTCAAGTTCATGCCGGGCGACGCGGTGCTGTTCCGCACCGGCTGGGCGTCCAAGCACTGGAAGGATCCCAAGGCCAACAACGCCGGCGCGCCCGGCATCGGCATGGAAGTGGCGAAGTGGCTGTCGGACGAGGTGCAGGCGGGCATCTGGGGCGCCGACACCTGGCCGAGCGAAGTGGTGCCGAACAAGGATCCGGCTTGCGCCTTCTGCGTGCACAATCACCTGATCACCCGGCACGGCATTCCCAATCACGAGAACCTGGACCTCGACGGGCTGTCGAAGGACAAGGTTTATGTCTTCACCTACATGTTCAGCCCGACTCCGATCGCCGGTGCCACCGGCTCGGCCGGCGGTCCGATCGCCATCGACTGAACGGCTTTGCCGGCCGGTCGGGCGGGCGGGGCAACCCGCCCGCCTTGTTTTTTGTCCGGCGCTGAATAAGTCTGGACGAAAGGGGACGCCCGTCATGCCTCAGAAGCTGCTCGCCGCTGCGCTGCTCGTTGCCGTCGCGCTGCCCGCCGCCGCCTTCCAGCAGCGCGAGACGACGGTGTTCCGCGACCATCAGGCCATGAAGGCGGAGGGCAAGGGCACGCTGTCCTGGGAGGTTCTGGCCGAGCTCGATCTGGGCTTCTCCTCCAAGGGGCCGGGACAGACCGAGGTCAGCATCCGCTTTCCCGACGAACTGAAGGCGCTGGACGGCAAGGAAGTGCGGCTCGCCGGCTATATGCAGCCGCTCGACGGGGCCGAGAAGCACAGCCGGTTCCTGTTTTCCGCGTTCCCGCCCGCCTGCCCCTTCTGCCTGCCGGGCGGACCGGCCGAGATCGTCGAGGTGGAGATGAAGCAGCCGGTGAAGTTCAGCTACGAGGCGCTCACGCTGAAGGGCCGGTTCAGCCTGTTGCAGGACGACCCCTCGGGCCTGCTCTATCGCCTGAGCGATGCGCAGGCGGTGACGAACTAGACCGAGCGAAGGCGAGCCCCCCGATGCACCTGAAGCACCTGCTGTTTGACGTCGCGGGCGGCATCGCGCGCATCACCATCAACCGGCCGAACGAGGCCAACGCGCTGCACCTGGAAGCGATGCAGGAACTGCACCGTTGCGCGATCGCCTGCCACAACGACCGGGGCGTGCGGGCGGTGCTGATGACCGGCGCTGGCAAGATGTTCTGCTCGGGCGGCGATCTGAAGTTCTTTCGCGCGCAAGGTGCCAAGGTTGCGGATGCGATCCTGCAGATGACCGCGCATTTCCATGCCGCGGTCTCGCTGCTGGCCCGGCTGCGCGCGCCCACGGTCTGCGCGGTCAACGGCACGGCGGCGGGCGGCGGCTTGTCGCTCGCGATCTGCAACGACCTGGTATTCGCGGCCGAGAGCGCGCGCTTCACCATGGCCTATACCGCGGCCGGCCTCGTGCCGGACGGCAGTTCCACCTGGTTCCTGCCGCGGCTGGTCGGCATGCGCCGGGCGCGCGAACTGATGCTGACCAACCGCGTGCTGAGCGCGCGCGAGGCCTATGAGGTCGGCATCGCCGACCGGGTGCTGCCGGACGCGGAATTGATGGCCGCGGCCGAACAACAGGCGGCGGCCTTCGCCGCCGGCCCCAACGGCGCCTACGCCGCCGTCAAGCGCCTGTTGGCCGACAGTTTCCAGCAGAGCCTCGAAGGCCAGATGGAACAGGAAGCGCGCGCCATCGCCGAACTGGCGCCCCGGCCGGACGCACAGGAGGGCCTCGCCGCCTTCAGCGAGCGCCGCAAGCCCCGCTTCAGCGGCGAATAGTCAGCTCGCTGCACCTTCCTGCTTGAAGTGCTTGCCGAGCGCCAGGCCCTGGCGCTGGTAGGACGAGCCGATGCCGGCGCCGTAAAGGCGGTCGGGCCGGTCGGTCAGCGGCTCATAGGCGAGCCGGGCCACCACCTGGCCGTGTTCCATGGCGAAGGGCACTTCGTGGCTGCGGATCTCCAGCACGGCGCGGCTGCCGCGCCCCCCCGCCGCCTCCCAGCCGAAGCCGGGATCGAAGAAACCCGCGTAATGCGCGCGGAATTCGCCGACCAGTGGGTTGTAGGCGATCATCTCCGCCGCATGGTCGGGCGGCACGCTGACCCATTCGCGGCTGGCGACGATGTAAAAGTCGTCGGGATCGAGGATAAGGCGCGGCTCGCGCCGGCTCTGGATCGGCTCCCAGAAGTCGAGGATGTCGTAATGCTGCGCCCGGTCGATGTCGATCAGGTCGGTATGTTTGCGCGCCTTGTAGCCGATCAGTCGGTTGCTGGTCTCGCCCGTCAGGTCGATGCTGACGGCGATGCCGCCGGCGATGCCGCTGTCACCATCGGCCCGCCGGACGAGCGGCGTCTGCTGGTGCAGGAGGTGCAGCGCCCGGTCGCCAAGCGGCCCGCCGCCCCGCCGCAGGCGCAGCTGGTTCAGCCGCGATCCGGCGCGCACCACGATCGAAAAGGTGCGGGGCGCGATCTCGGCATAGAGCGGCCCGGCATAGCCGGCGGGCACCCGATCGAAGACGTCGGATCGGTCGGCGATCAGGCGCGTGAACACGTCCAGCCGGCCGGTCGAGCTTTTCGGATTGGCGAAGCCCTCGACCCGGGGCGGCAGCCGCAGGCGCTCCAGCAGCGGGACCACATAGACGCAGCCGCGTTCCAGCACCGCGCCGGCCGCCAAGTCGAATTCGTGCATGGAATAGTGCTTGAGGCGTTCGGCCACGCTTGCCATGCGGCCGGGCAGGAAGCTTGCGCGCACCCGATAGGCGACCGGACCCAGCCGCAAGTCCAGGCTGGCGGGCTGCAATTGCTCGTCCCGGATCGCGCTGTCGGCGGCGATCTCTTGCTGGCGCACCAGTTCGCGCAGGCTCTGATAGGGCAGAATGCCGATCGGGCTGCTTCTCTCGGCCATCCCTAGCGTCCCTGTTCGGCCAGCCAGCGGCGGGCGGCGGCCTCGGCGCTGGCGCCTGGCTCGTTCAGCCAGCCTTCCATCCGCGCGAAACCGTCGTTGCCGATATCGAGCGCGCGCAAGGCCGCCAATGCCGGCGCGGGCAGGCGATCCGGCAGGCCGCGATGGACCATCAGCACGCCATCCTGCGTGCCACCCAGCACGCCCAGCGGGTCGGCAAGCGCCCGCGGCCGGTAGCGCGACACCAAGTAATGCGGCGCCCAGAGCGGGATCACCAGCCAGCGATTCTCCGCATGCGCCGTCGCGACATTGGCCATCCAGTCCGCGGTGTCCCCGGTCACCACGCGATAGCCGGCCGCCGCCAGCCCATAGGCCTCCAGCGCCCGGGCCGAGGCGCGCATGATGCCGCTGTCGGGGTTGATGCCGCGGATGGTCTTGTCTATCCGGCGGGCGACCTCCGGTCGTGCCAGGTCGGCGATGCCGGCGACGGCGCCATCGACGTAAGTGGGCACGCCCCAGAGCAGCCGGCCACCGACGCAGAGCTTGGCCAGCGGCAACGCCGCGGCGCCGCAGGCGGCGACGTAGTGGCCATGCGAATGCGGCAACCAGGCCGCTGCCACGATGTCTACTTCGCCCCGGGCGAGCATCGCGAAGATCCGCTCGTGGCCATCGACGACCCGGCGCGTCGGCAGGCCGAAACCGGCCAGGATCTCGGCCACCACGGCGGTGCCCAACGCATAGAACGACTGACAGATTTCGCCCAGCACGATCGTCATGCAAACCCCATCCGCGCTTGTCGCGCAGCGGCTAAGATGCCCTGTGGCGAGGGGGGATGGAATGCTGATCAAGGATGTTCGCACGACGCTGCTGCGCGCGCCCTGGCGCGAGCCGCCGCGCTTCAGCCTGACCTTCAACCGGCCGCGGGAACTGGTGGTCGTGGAGGTCGAGACCGCCTCCGGCCTCACCGGCATGGGTTATCTCATGCCGCTCGCCGGCGGCATGTTGACCATCCGCGCCTGCCTGGAGGAAATGCTCAAGCCGCTGCTGATCGGCCGCGATGCCAGCGACATCGAGGGCATCTGGAAGGATCTCTACCAGGCAACCTATTGGACGGGGCGCATGGGCATCACGCTGTTCGCGCAATCGGCCATCGACATCGCGCTGTGGGACATTCTGGGCAAGCGCGCCGGCCTGCCGCTCTACCGGCTGTGGGGGGCTTGCCGAAACCGAATCCCGGTCTATGGCAGCGGCTGCTGGCGGGGCCTCGGCCCCGAGGGGATGATCGACAAGGCCAAGCGTTTCGTCGCTGAGGGCTTCAAGGCGATCAAGATGCAGGCCGGCCATCTCTACGACTGGCGCGACGACGTGCGTCACGTCCGACTGATGCGCGAGGCGCTGGGCGAGCGGATCGACATCATGATCGACGTCAACATGGGCTGGACCGCCGACCGGGCCATCGAGGCCGGCAGGCGGATGCAGGATTACGATCTCTATTGGCTCGAGGAACCGGTGCCTTGCGAGGATTTCGAGGGCTATTTCCGCATCGCCGAGGCGCTGACCACGCGCGTGGTCGGCGGCGAGAGCCACTTCACGCGCTTCGATCTGCGCCCCTTCTTCCGCCACCCCAAGATCCCGATGCTGCAGCCCGATCCCATGCGCGGTGGCCTGACCGAATTGCGCAAGATCGCGGCGGTGGCCGATACCTGGGGCATGACCATCGCGCCGCATCTGTTCCACGAACTGATGGTGCATCTCATGGCCTCGATTCCTAACGGCTCGTGGCTGGAATACATGGACTTCCTGGATGACCTGTGGGTCGAGCCGGTGGTTCCGCGGGACGGCCTGCTGTCGCCGCCCGAACGGCCGGGCCATGGCCTGCGCATCAAGCCCGAGTTCATCCGGGAATACGCGTTGAAGGGATAGGAGGCGCCCCATGCAGTTCCTGATCATCGCCCGCGATGGGCGCGACGCCCGGGCCTTGGAGCGGCGCCTCAAGGTGCGCGCGCAGCACCTGGCCAACGCCGAGCGGCTGCAGCATGCGGGGCATCTGCTGATCGGCGGCGCGCTGCTTGACGATGACGGCCAGATGATCGGCTCGGCCGCCGTGGCCGAGTTCGACAGCCGGGCCGAGCTCGACGACTGGCTGCGCACCGACCCCTACGTCACCGGCCATGTCTGGCAACACATCGAAGTGATCCCATATCGTGTGGCGCCGCACTACACTTTCACGCGCCAAGCTGAGCAGTCGGTGAAAGCGGGGGCTTAGATGACGATGCAGCAAGGAACTTTCGGCTGGAACGAGTTGATGACCACGGACGTCGCCAAGAGCAAGGCGTTCTTCACCAAGTTGATCGGCTGGACCACCAGCGACATGCCGATGCCGGGCGGCCAGGGCACCTACACGTTGATGCATAGCGCGGGCAAACCGGTCGCCGGCATGATGGCGATGGCGGGCGAGCAATGGAAAGGCGTGCCGGCGCACTGGATGGCCTATATCGCGGTCGACGACGTGGATGCCCCCGCCGGCAAGGTGCCGGAACTGGTCGGCAAGGTCTGCCTGCCGCCGACCGACATTCCGGGCGTCGGCCGGTTCTGCGTCATCAGCGATCCGTCGGGAGCGACGGTGTCGCTGATGACGTTCAAGATGTAGCGTCAGGCTCAGACGAGCTGCAAGAAGATCAGCAGCAGGCCCACGACGGACAGCGCCCAGACTGCCGTGCGCAGCCAGGGTATGCCGGCGATGTAGATCACGGCATAGGCGAGCCGTGCCCAGAAGAAGAGCTGCGCGCCCAAGGCCGTCATGGCGTTGGCCTTGCCGGCTGCCTGCGCCACCAGCACCAGCGCGGCGAACAGCGCGATGCTCTCCAGCATGTTGCGGTGGGCTCGGGCGGCGCGGCCCGCCCAGCCGACAATCTCGGGCAGGCCCTCGCGGCTGCCGGCCAGCGCTGGCAGGCCCACTTGCAAGGTCGCGCCCGCGACCGCGACGACGGCTTGCAACACCGTCAACGCAACGGACCAGACCAACAAGGTGAAGTCGGCGGACATGGTCGAACCTCCCCGGCTGCGGCGCGCGATGCGCACCGCCGGGAAGACTACCAGCATGCAGTTCAGGCCGCGAGGCGGCCGGCCACGATGCCGACGAACAGGATGGCCGCGGCGCCGTGATTGGCGCGGAATTTGGCCAGGCAATCGGCCGGATCGTCGAGGTCGATCACTGCCGTCTGCCAGGCAAAATGCAGTGCCAGGCCGGCCAGGCCCAGCCAGAACGGCCAGCCGAGGCCCTGCCCGGCGAGGGCGAAACCCGCCGTCGCCAGCGAATAGAACAGCGCCAGCGCTGGCCGGCTGTGCCGGCCGAGGCGGAGTGCGGACGACTTGACGCCGATCAGCGCGTCGTCGTCCCGGTCCTGGTGCGCGTACACGGTGTCGTAGCCGAGCGTCCAGGCGATGCCGCCGAGATAGAGCGCCAATGCCGGCCAGCCGAGTTCGCCGCGGACCGCGGCGTAGCCCAGCAGGGCGCCCCAGTTGAACGCCAGCCCCAGGAAGAATTGCGGCCACCAGGTAACCCGCTTCATAAAAGGATAGATCGCCACTGGCGCGAGCGAGATCAGGCCGACGGCTTGGGCAAACCGGTTGAGCGTCAACAGCACCGCCAAGCCCGCCAGCGCCAGTGCCACCATGCATACGCCGGCGCCGATCACGCTGATCTCGCCGGCCGGAATGGGCCGCGTGCGGGTGCGCGCCACGCGGCCGTCGAGGTCGCGGTCCGCGATGTCGTTCCAGCAGCAGCCGGCGCCGCGCATCGCCAGCGCGCCGACGGCGAACAGCAGCAGCAGCACGGGATCGGGCCAGCCATCGGCCGCCAGCGCCAGCGACCACCAGCACGGCCAGAGCAACAGCCAGATGCCGATCGACCGGTCGAGGCGGGCGAGCCGCAGATAGGGGCGCAGCCAACCGGGCGCCGCCGCTACCCAGCCGCTCGCCGGGATATCGACGCGGCCCTGCTGGTGCTCGGCGGCCATGGCCGGCCCGTGATAGTGAGTTTCGGGCAAGGGCTCAAGCATGGCGGAACAGGCACGGCACCGACTCCACGTTCCTGACGATCTGGCGGCGGGCGCGGCCCTCACGCCGGCGGCGGATCAGGCGCACTACCTGTTGCACGTGCTGCGGGCCAGGGCGGGCGACGCCGTGCGCCTGTTCAACGGCCGCGACGGCGAATGGCGGGCAACGCTTGTCATGGCCGGCAAGGGCCGCTGCCAGCTGGTTGCGGCGGAACGGTTGCGGCCGCAGGCGGCGGAACCGGGCGCGTGGCTTGCTTTTGCGCCGTTGAAGCGGGCGCGGCTCGATTGGCTGGTGGAGAAGGCGACCGAACTGGGGGTCGAACGGCTGCTGCCGGTGTTGACCGAGCGCACCGTGCCGGGGCGGATCAATCGGGCGCGGCTCGAAGCCATCGTCCGCGAGGCGGCGGAGCAATCGGAAAGGCTGACCCTGCCGGCGCTGGATGAAGCGGTCGAACTGCCGCGGCTGCTGCAAACCTGGCCGGCCGGTCGGCTGCTGTTGCTGGGCGATCCGGCGCCCGCGGCGCCCCCAGCCGGCGCGGCGCTGGCCGAATGCCGGGGGCCGCGGGCGCTGCTGATCGGTCCGGAGGGGGGCTTCTCGGCAAGCGAGCGGAGTGTGCTGGCCCAGCAGTCCGTTGTCCGGCCGTTCCGCCTGGGCGGGCTGGTGCTGCGCGCCGAGACCGCGGCGTTGGCCGGCCTCGCCCTGCTCGCCGCCTGCCCACCTGAGAATAGCTAATGTGCCGGTTCCGTCGCTTGCCAGGTTCGCGGGCCAGCCGGTAACGTGCGCCGCTTGGCGGCAGGCGGCGGCAGGTCATTCTGGGGGAACGGAAAGCATGTCGGTACCGGCCAACGCGCCTGCTACGCCTGTTGAGAGCAAGCGTCAACTCGTCGAGTATCTTGAACGGGGACCGAAGCCGCGCGAACGCTGGCGGATCGGCACCGAGCATGAGAAGTTCGGTTTCAACCGCGACAGTCTGCGCCCGTTGCCCTATGACGGCCCGGCTGGCGTGCACGCCCTGCTGGATGGGCTGACTCAGTTCGGCTGGGTACCGTTGATGGAAGGGCCGAACCCGATCGCGCTGACCCGCGACGGAGCGGCCATCAGTCTGGAACCTGGCGGGCAGTTCGAGCTGTCCGGCGCGCCACTGGAAACCCTGCACCAGACCCGCGCCGAACTGGACCAGCATTTCGCCGAGGTCGGCGAGGTGGGGGCGGAGTTGAACGCCGGCTTCCTGGGCCTTGGCTTCAATCCGAAATGGTCGCGTGACGAGACGCCGGTAATGCCGAAGGGCCGCTACGGCATCATGCGGCGCTACATGCCGAAGAAAGGCGCGCACGGCCTGGACATGATGTTTCGCACGTGCACGGTGCAAGTGAACCTGGATTTCGCCTCCGAAGCCGACATGGTGAACAAATTCCGCGTGGCGCTGGCCTTGCAGCCGATCGCCACCGCGCTGTTCGCCAACTCGCCCTTCGTTGAGGGTCGCGATACCGGCCTGCTCAGCAATCGCGCATTCGCCTGGACGGATACCGATCCCGATCGCTGCGGCCTCATTCCGTTTGTGTTCGAGGGGGGCATGGGCTTCGAACGCTATGTCGATTACGCGCTCGATGTGCCGATGTATTTCGTCTACCGCGACGGCCGCTATATCGATGCCGCTGGCCAGTCCTTCCGCGATTTCATAGCCGGCCGGCTGCCGGCCTTTCCGGGCGAATTGCCGACCTTGAAGGATTGGGCCGACCACCTGACGACGCTGTTTCCGGAAGCGCGGCTCAAGCATTTCCTGGAGATGCGCGGCGCCGATGCGGGTTCGCTGCCGAGGCTGGCGGCGCTGCCGGCCTTGTGGGTCGGGCTGCTATACGACGACGCGGCGCAGGCCGCGGCCTGGGCGCTGGTCAAGGACTGGAAGCCGGAGGAGCGCGAGCAGTTGCGCCGCGACGTGCCGCGCCTGGCCTTGCGCGCCCGCCTGCGCAACCGAACCGCGCAGGAGATTGCGCGCGACGTGCTGGCAATCGCGCGGGCCGGTCTCAAGGCGCGCCGCCGGTTGAACGAGGCCGGGCTCGACGAGAGCGTTCACCTCGACACGCTGGATGCCGTGGTCGCGACCGGCCGGACGGCCGCGGAAGACATCCGCGATCGTTTTCATGGGCCTTGGGGCGAGAACATCGACCGGGCGTTTCACGAGGCCGTCTACTGAGGGCCACGAGCCTGTCGCCGCCGATCGTCGGACCATGGCAAAGCCTGGACGCGGGGGAAGCCGATATGCGTCTGGTGCCGACCGCACGCGGGATCGCGCTGGCGCTCTACGAATGGCGTGCGGCCCCGCCCGATGCGCCGGGCCTGTTGGTCGGCCACGCCAATGGCTTCAGCGCCGGCTGCTATGCACCGATCCTGCGCCGCCTGCAGCACCGGTTCCGGCTGTTCGCCTTCGATGCCCGCGGGCATGGTGTATCCAGCGTGCCGCCGAGCGAACCGGCCGAGAACTACCGCTTCATCGATCTGGCCGACGACCTGGGCCCGCTGATCGCCGCGGTGCGCGCGCGGCTGGGGCCGGCCAGGCCGCTGCACTATTGCGGCCATTCGCTGGGCGCCATCATGGCGCTGCTGCATCTGGGCCGCCATCGCCTGGGCCCCTTCCGCACACTGACGCTGTTCGACCCGCCGGTCTACCCACCCGAAGGTCATCCGTTGCGGGCCGCGGCACTGGCCTCGCTTGCGCCGCTCTTCGGCCGAACCGCCAAGCGACGGGTGGACTGGCCGAGCCGCGAGGTGTTTCATGCCGCCATGGCGCGCCCGCAGGCCTTCGGCCGATTTCATCCCGAGATGCTGGAGGCTTATGTCGCCGGCGTGCTGCGGCCTGCGGCGGCGGGCTTCACGCTTGCCTGTCCGCCGGCGGTCGAGGCCTCGATCTATGTCGCCTGCCCGCCTTCCAAGGCAGCCGAGGCGGCGCTCCAGGTCGCCGCCCCGGTCCACCTCTATGGCCCGGACCCCGGCGGACCGGAAGCTGCCACCTGGCAGGCCCGGCATAGCCCGGACCTGGCGGCCCGCATGCCCAATGCACGCCACTGTTTTCTGCCGGGTCGCGGACACCTGATGGCGCAAGAAGACCCCGACGGCACGGCTAAGGCCGTGCTAACCCATGTTTTCGGGCAGGCTGCCTAGGCACGTTAGCACCTCGGTAAGACCTCAGCCCTATGTTGCAGCCATCACAGGCGGCAGCAGGGCGCGAAGCCCGGTTCGGCCGCGCCATCACGACGCGAGGGCGAAAGCCTGAAAACCGCTCCCCGAATAGGCGAAATCCTGGTGCGTCGGCGTGCGATTACGCCGGAGCAGCTGGCCTATGCGTTGTCGGTGCAGGATCGGCAAGGCGGACGGATCGGCGAGATCCTGGTTCGCCTCGGCTATGTGCAGCCGAGCGAGTTGCGCCGGGCGTTGGGCGAACAGAGCCGGGCGTTGCTGATGGCAGCGTCGGTTCTGGTGGGCGGCGCGGCCGGACTGGCCGTTGTCGGCCACGCGGCGCTCCATGCCAGTCTGCCCGAAGGCGTGGTTGTCGACGATGCCTCCCTGGTCGGCGTCGTGCTGCAGGTCGAGGGCGAGGTTCGGGTGATCGACAACGAGGGCGGCCGGCGCTCGATTCGCGCCGGCGGCCAACTCAGCAAGGGCGACATCCTGGAAACCGCCGCCGGCGCGCGCGCCCGCGTGCTGCTGAACGACAACTCTGTGCTGGAGGTCGGCCCGGGCTCCGGCGTGGCGCTCGACGGCTTCGTCTATGGCGGCAAACAGAGCCAACTGACGGGCAAGGCGGCGCTGCGCATGCTGGCCACCGGCGTGACCGGCGCGGTGCTGGCCAAGCAGGCAAGCCTGGCGGGTTCTACGGTGACGATCGGGGTTCGCGGCTGACCGGCAACTGCGGCGGCGACCGGTTTGTCTATCGTAACCATTCCCGGATAGTTTGCCGGCATGCAGCACCTCTTGCTCCGCCCGGCATCCAGGTTCCTCCTGTGCGCGCTCACCTTGTGCTTGGCCGCTACCGACGCGCCAGCGCAGGCCACGCCGTCCGAGCGCAACCCATTCAGTCAGACGCGGCCCCTGTCGCCAGAGACCGCCGCCGAGATGTTCCGCCGCCGGCAGCGGGAAATGCGCATCCCGCAGCTGGATGTCCCGGCGCTGGCCGCGACACCGCGCGTCATCTATCCGCGGACCTCGTTGCCGCCCGGAGCGGCACCGCCTCCATCGACGGTGATCTTCGCGCCGCCCGCGGCGGCGGAGCGGCCCGCGGCCAAACCAAGCCGCGCCCTGGCAGGGCAGCAGGCGCGCATGGACCGCGGCTACTACAACAGCGCCTTGCGCATGCAGCAGCGGGCTGAACGCTTCCGAGCGGCGCGCGGCCTCGAAGCGGATCCGTGAGGCCGCCGGCCTCAGCCGCCGGTACCGCCCACCGTCAAGCGTTCGATCAGCAGGGTCGGCTGGCCCACGCCGACCGGCACCCCCTGGCCGTTCTTGCCACACGTGCCGACCCCGGTATCGAGCTTGAGGTCGTTGCCGATGGCGCGCACCCGGGTCAAGGCATCCGGTCCGTTGCCGATCAGGGTCGCCCCCTTGATCGGCCGGCCGACCCGCCCATCCTCGATGCGATAGGCCTCGGTGCAGCTGAAGACGAACTTGCCGCTGGTGATGTCCACCTGTCCACCGCCGAAGTTGACCGCATAGACCCCGCGCTTGACGCCAGCGATGATCGCCTGGGGATCGGCCGTGCCGGCCAACATGTAAGTGTTGGTCATGCGCGGCATGGGCATATGGGCGAAGGACTGCCGCCGGCCGTTGCCGGTCGGCTGCATGCCCATCAGCCGGGCGTTCAGCCGATCCTGCATGTAACCCCGGAGAATGCCGTCTTCGATCAGCATGGTGCGCTGACTGGGCGTGCCCTCGTCGTCGATGCTGAGTGAGCCGCGCCGCCCGGCCAGCGTGCCGTCATCCACCACAGTCACGCCCGGCGCCGCCACGCGCTGGCCCAGAAGCCCGGCGAAGGCGCTCGTCTTCTTGCGGTTGAAATCGCCTTCCAAGCCGTGACCGACCGCTTCGTGCAGCATCACCCCGGGCCAGCCGGGCCCCAGCACCACATCGGTCTCGCCCGCCGGAGCCGGCACCGATTCCAGGTTCACCAGCGCTTGCCGCAGCGCCTCGTCCACCTGCGCCCGCCAGGCTTCCGGCCGGATGTGCTCGGCATAGCCAAGCCGGCCGCCGACGCCGTGGCTGCCGCTTTCCTGGCGTTCGCCGTCGCCGACCACCACCTGCACGTTGAGCCGCACCAAGGGGCGCAGGTCGCGCAACCGGCTGCCGTCGGCGCGGATGATCTCGACCGCTTGCCATTCGCCCAACAGCGAGGCCGAAACCTGCCGCACCCGCGCGTCGCGGCCGCGCGCATACGCATCGATCTCGCTCAGCAGTCCGGTCTTTGCCTCGAACGGCAGCTCGCCGAGCGGATTGGCCTCCGGATAGAGATGGCGGTTGGTGGCCGGCGGCGGCTCTGCGGCGATGCCCTGATAGCCGGCCTTCACCGCCTGCACGGCGGCACTCGCCCGCTTCAGCGCCGCCGGCGACAGATCCGCGGCATGCGCATAGCCGGTCTTTTCGCCGGCCACCGCGCGCAGGCCGAAGCCCTGGTTCGTGTCATAGCTGGCGCTCTTCAGCCGGCCGTCGTCGAACACGAAGCTTTCGCCCTGCCGGTATTCGAGGAACAGTTCGCCATCGTCGCAGCCGCGCAACGCCTCTGCCGTTTGGGCCACCGCCAACTCGTCCGGCAACTCGTTTCGGCGGAACAGGTACTCGGCAATGACCTCGTTCGCCGACATGTGCGTCTCTCCCGGGCTCGCGGTGTTCGTCGGCGCCTAACATGGCGATGAATTGCTGGCGCCGGTAGGGGGTGCGGATGCACCCGGCGCGGCGTCGATTTATGCGACAATCCGTCGCAAGAACCGAGGCCCCGAAGCCGCTATACGGGAAATGAGCCAAGGCGTTGCCCTGGTTAGGGAAATCGCGCGTGTGGCGGGATCGCCACGGGCCTGCTCGCGGGCCGCGAACTTCGCCGCCGCGCTGTCCTGCCGGTGTAGCATGCGGCCAGCCAATGGGACTTCGCGAGGGCGCGGGAATGCGGAGATGGCAGGGAATTGCGACGGTGCTGGTCGGCGGTTGCGGGGCGGCGGGCGGTACCCAAGCGGCGGCGATCGGCCAGCCGACGCCCTGGCAGATGGGTTTTCAGGGCGCCGCGTCGCCCGGCATGGAGCGGATCGACAGCTTCCACGATCTGCTGCTGGTGCTGATCACCTTGATCACGCTGTTCGTGCTGGGGCTGCTCGTCTACTGCATGCTGAAATTCAACGAGAAGAGCAATCCGCGGCCGTCCAAGACCACGCACAACACGCTGGTCGAAGTGTTGTGGACGGCTATTCCGGTCGTCATTCTGGTGGTGATCGCGGTGCCCTCGTTCAAACTGCTGTACCTGGTCGACGAGGTGCCGCAATCCGAGATGACCATTAAGGCGATCGGCAACGCCTGGTTCTGGGATTACGAGTATCCCGACCACGGAATCGCCTTCACCGCCAACATGGTGCGCGACAAGGACGGCAAGCCGGCCGGCAAGCCGCGCCTGCTGGAGACCGATAACGCCGTGGTCGTCCCCGTCAATACCACCGTGCGGGTGCAGACCACGTCCAACGACGTGATCCACGCCTGGGCGATGCCCTCGCTCGGCGTGAAGAAGGACGCGGTGCCGGGCCGGCTGAACGAGACTTGGTTCAAGGCGACCAAGGAAGGCATGTATTACGGCCAATGCTCCGAACTGTGTGGCAAGGACCACGGCTACATGCCGATCATGCTGAAGGTGGTTTCCAGGGCGGAGTTCGAGGACTGGGTGAAGAAGAGCAAGCGGGCGGACAGCGCGCCGCCGGCCGCGACGCGGCTGGCGGAGGCCGCTCGCAAGCCGTAGTCGTCATCCGCTATTGCAGTAAGGACAGGCCCCGATGGCTTATTCCCACGCCCACGAACACGATCATCACATCCCGTCCGGCTTCTTTCGCCGCTGGGTGTGCTCCACCAATCACAAAGACATCGGCACGATGTACCTGATCTTCGCCATTGTCGGCGGCGCCATCGGCGGCGGCTTCTCGGTGTTGTTCCGCGCCGAACTGATGAGCCCGGGCGACGGCATCCTGGGCGGCGATCACCACCTCTTCAACGTGCTGGTGACGGGACACGGCCTGATCATGGTGTTCTTCATGGTCATGCCGGCGATGATCGGCGGCTTCGGCAACTGGATCGTGCCGCTGATGATTGGCGCGCCGGACATGGCCTTCCCGCGCATGAACAACATCTCGTTCTGGCTGTTGCCGCCTGCGCTCGGCCTGCTGGTGCTGTCGCTGTTCGTCGAGGGGCCGGCCGGCGGCACCGGCGTCGGCGGCGGCTGGACGGTCTACCCGCCGTTGACGGGCGACGCCGGCCACCCTGGGCCGGCCGTCGATTTCGCCATCCTCAGCCTGCATCTGGCGGGCGCCTCGTCGATCCTGGGCGCCATCAACTTCATCACCACGATCTTCAACATGCGGGCGCCCGGCATGACGCTGCACCGCATGCCGCTGTTCGTGTGGTCGATCCTGGTGACGGCTTTCCTGCTGCTGCTCTCGATGCCAGTGCTGGCCGGCGCCATCACCATGTTGCTGACCGACCGCAATTTCGGCACCGCCTTCTTCGACGCGGCCAAGGGTGGCGACCCGATCCTGTTCCAGCACCTGTTCTGGTTCTTCGGCCACCCGGAGGTCTACATCCTGATCCTGCCGGGCTTCGGCATGATCAGCCAGATCGTCGCGACCTTCTCGCGCAAGCCGGTTTTCGGCTATCTCGGCATGGCCTACGCCATGGTGACGATTGGCGGCGTCGGCTTCATCGTCTGGGCGCACCACATGTACACGGTCGGTCTCGACGTCGACACCAAGGCCTATTTCACCGCCGCGACCATGGTGATCGCGGTGCCGACCGGCGTGAAGATCTTCAGTTGGATCGCCACCATGTGGGGCGGCTCCATTCAGTTCCGCCTGCCGATGCTGTGGGCGATCGGCTTCATCTTCCTGTTCACCGTCGGCGGCGTGACCGGCGTGGTGCTGGCCAATGCCGGCGTCGACACCGCCTTTCACGACACCTACTACGTGGTGGCGCATTTCCACTACGTGCTGTCGCTCGGTGCCACCTTCGCGATCTTCGCCGGGTTCTACTACTGGTTCGCCAAGATGACCGGCTACGAGTACAACGAGACGCTCGGCAAGCTGCACTTCTGGCTGACCTTCATCGGCGTCAACGTGGTGTTCTTTCCGCAGCATTTTCTCGGCCTGGCCGGCATGCCGCGCCGGATCCCGGATTATCCCGATGCCTATGCCGGCTGGAACATGGTCTCCTCGCTCGGTTCCTACGTCTCCGGGGTGGCGGGACTGCTGTTCCTTTACGTGATCCTGGAAGCCTTCATGAAGCAACGGAAGGCCGCCGCCAATCCGTGGGGCGAGGGGGCGACGACGCTGGAATGGACGTTGCCCTCGCCGCCGCCCTTCCATCAGTTCGAGGAGCTGCCGCGCATCGATGCGACGGCGCACCACTAACGGGCGGACGGTTCGCAGCCGGGAAGGAGCGCGGGTGGCGTGAGCGACGCAAGCGTCAGTCTGGCCTTGGGCGGCGTCGTCGGCCGGCCGGCCGAGCCGGCGGTCGGCGATTACATCGCGCTGTTGAAGCCGCGCGTCATGATCCTGGTGTTGTTCACCGCCTTCGTCGGCCTGATGCTGGCGCCGATGCCGGTGCATCCGGTGATCGGCTTCGTCGCGCTGCTGTGCATCGCGGTCGGGGCGGGGGCAGCTGGCGCCATCAACATGTGGTACGACGCCGACATTGATGCCCGCATGAGCCGCACCGCCGGCCGGCCGATCCCGGCCGGCCGCTTGGCTGCTCGCGACGCTTTGGGCTTTGGTGTCACGCTGGCGGTCGGCGCGGTGGTGCTGATGGGCCTGTTGGTCAATCTCGCGGCCGCTTCGCTGCTGGCGCTGTCGATTGGCTTTTATGTCTTGGTCTACACCGTCTGGCTGAAGCGCCGCACGCCGCAGAACATTGTCATCGGCGGTGCGGCCGGCGCCTTGCCGCCGATGGTCGGCTGGGCTGCCGCCACGGGCGATATTGGCCTCGGCGCGGTCGTGCTGTTCGCCATCATCTTCCTGTGGACGCCGCCGCATTTCTGGGCGCTGGCGCTGAACTGCGCGGCGGACTATGCCAGGGTCGGCGTGCCCATGCTGCCGGTGGTATCCGGCCGGACGGAAACCCGGCGGCAGATTGTGCGCTATTCCTGGCTGATGGTGACGGCGACGCTGCTGCCGGCCGCGGTCGGTCTTGCCTCGCCCCTCTATCTGGCCGTGGCGCTCGGCCTGGGCGGCGGTTTCCTTGTCTTGGCGCATCGGCTGCGCGGCGCCGCGGACGGCGACCGCACGGCGCCAAGGCGGCTGTTCGGCTATTCGATTCTGTATCTCTTTCTGCTGTTCGCCGGCCTGTTGGCGGACCGGCTACTCGGCTTCGGCTTGGCGTGATGGACGGGGAATGCCACTCAGCAAGGAACATAGACGCAAGCGCGGGCGCAATTTCGCCTTGGCGGGCGTGCTGCTGTTCTTGGTGGTGCTGTTCTTCATCGTCACCTTGGTCAAGCTGAAGGGCTTGTCGACGTGAGCACCGACAGCAGGCGCAAGGGGCGGACCGCCGTGGCGGCGCTGGCCGGCGTCTGCCTGATGTTCGGCCTGGCCTACGCCTCGGTACCGCTCTATCGACTGTTCTGCCAGGTGACCGGCTATGGCGGCACGACGCAGGTGGCGAAGCGGCCGCCAGACGTGCTTGGTCAACGCGAGATCGTCGTGCGCTTCAACGCCGATGTCGGCCAGGGCATGCCGTGGCAGTTCCGGCCGAAGCAACGCCAAGTGACGGTGCGGGTCGGCGAACCGGCCGAGATCGCCTACATCGCGCACAATCCAACCGAACGCAGCATCACCGGCAGCGCGACCTTCAACGTGACGCCCGACAAGGCCGGGGCCTATTTCGCCAAGGTGAACTGCTTTTGTTTCGAGCAGCAGACGCTGGCGCCGGGCGAGACGGTCGAGATGCCGGTCCTGTTCTTCGTCGATCCCTCGATCGAGCAGGACCGCAACGCGCGCGACGTGCGCACCATTACGCTGTCCTATACCTTCTTCGAGCTGCAACCGGCGAAGCCGCGCACGGCCGCCGCCGCGCCCGCCAGCAAGCTCAACTAGGGTGCGCCCGCCGACATGACCGCCGACGACCTAGCCCCCCGCATGCCGCTTGGAACCGAGGAGATTGCCCACCATGGCTGAGACGCACGCGCGCGGCCACGACTATCATCTGGTCGATCCCAGCCCGTGGCCTGCCCTGGGCGCCACCGGCGCGTTCATCACCGCCGTCGGCGGCGTCTGGTATATGCACGAGGGCCCGCCTTGGATCATTCTGATCGGGTTGGCCATCGTCGCCTACACGATGTTCGTGTGGTGGCGCGATGTGATCCGCGAAGCCGTGCACGAAGGCCACCATACGCCGGTGGTGCAGCTTGGCCTGCGCTACGGCATGGTGCTGTTCATCGCCTCGGAAGTGATGTTCTTCGTCGCCTGGTTCTGGGCGTATTTCAACGCTGCCCTGTTTCCCACCGAGTTCATGGGCAGCCAGTGGCCGCCGAAGGGCGTCTACACGTTCGACCCCTGGCATCTGCCGCTGATGAACACGCTCATTCTTCTGCTGTCGTCCACCACCGTCACCTGGGCGCATCACGCGGTGATCGCCGGCGATCGGCAGAGCGCGGTGCAGGGGCTGGTGGTCACCGTGCTGCTGGGCCTGTTCTTCACCGCCATACAGGCGATCGAATACTCGATCGCGCCGTTCGAATTCGCTACGCTCTACGGCTCCAGGTTCTTCATGGCGACCGGCTTTCACGGTTTCCATGTGATGATCGGCACGGCGTTCCTGATCGTCTGCCTGTTCCGGACGATGGCCGGCCATTTCAAGCCGGACCATCATTTCGGGCTGGAGGCGGCGGCTTGGTATTGGCACTTTGTCGACGTGGTGTGGGTTTTCCTGTTTTCCTGCATCTACGTGTGGGGCTTGGGGCCCATCGCGCAGCACTAGTCCGGCTGGCGCCGGGCATGCCCGGCGAGTGGGGCCATGTCTCGCCCGGTTTCGCCGGCCTGTGGTGCCGTTGCCCGCGTTGCGGGCAGGGCCGGCTCTATCGGGGATTGCTGAGTGTGGCGGCGGTGTGCGCGGTCTGCGGGCTGGACTTGAGCGCGCAGGATTCGGGCGACGGGCCGGCGGTGTTCGTGATTCTGCTGGTCGGCGCCGTGGCGGTGCTATTGGCGATCGTTGTCGAACTGGCCTTCGCGCCCGCCGTCTGGGTGCATCTGGTCTATCAGGTGCCGGTGATCCTGGGCTTGTCCGTGCTTCTGCTGCGGCCCTTCAAGGCGCTGCTGATCGCGCTGCAGTACCGACATCGCACCGCCGGCTTCGAGTAGCCGGGTGCGGCTGGGCGCGCGCCGTGTTCGGTTGGATCGCTGGGCGACGGCTTGCGCGCTGGCGGGTCTTGCCGCGCTGCTGGCCCTGGGCACTTGGCAGCTCGACCGTCGGCAATGGAAACAGGCGCTGAATGCCGAGCGGTTGGCCGCGCTTTCAGCGCCCATCGTGCCCATCGCCCGGGCCGACGCCTTGGATGGCACGCTGGCGTTCCGGCGGGCTCGCTTGCACGGCCGCTTTCTGCACGAGCGCGAGGTGCATCTGCTGGGCAAGGCCTGGCGCAGCCAAGGCGGCGTCCATGTGCTGACGCCGCTGGCCTTGTCCGGTGGTGGCGTCATTCTGGTCGAGCGCGGCTTCGTGCCGAACGCGCTGCGCGCTGCCGAGCGCCGCCCTGCCGGTCAATTGACCGACGAGGTCGCGGTCGAAGGCGTGCTGCGGCCGCAGCCGCGCAGCGGTCCCTTCACCCCGGCGAACCGGCCCGAGCGGTCGCAATGGTATTGGCCGGAGCTGGCTGTCTTGTCGCGCGCGCTAGAGCTGGAGCTGGCGCCGCTCTATCTGGAAGCCGGCGCGACGGCCAATCCCGGTGGCTGGCCGCTGGCGGGACAGGCGAGCGTGACGCTGCCGGACAACCATCTGGGCTATGCGATCACCTGGTATGGTCTGGCCGCGACGTTGGCGGCCGTCTACCTGGCCTATCACTGGCGACGCGCCGACTGAGGCAATGCCCGCTCCATCCGGCTGGCCAGGGTGCGGTCCGCGAGCGGGTGCCATTCGGTCGTGCATCGCGCCAAGCCAATGGAGCCGTCCGCATGCCGAACTATCGTGAACTGGAAAGCCGCTTTCGTCGCATCGCGGTGCTGGAAGGTGCGGAGGCGGTGCTGCACTGGGATGCGGCGACCATGATGCCCAAGGGTGGCGCCCAGGTCCGGGCCGAGCAGATAGCGGGCCTGAAGGGCCTGCGGCATGAACTGCTGAATCACCCGGCGCTTGCCGATCTCCTGAGCGCGGCCGAGGCGGAAAGGGCGGCGCTCGATCCTTGGCAGCGCGCCAATTTGCGCGAGATGCGCCGGCGCTGGCGGCATGCCACGGCGTTGCCGGCCGACCTGGTGGAGGCCAGCTCCAAGGCCGCGTCCGCTTGCGAGATGGCCTGGCGCGAGGCACGCCCGGCCAATGATTTCGCCGGACTTGCGCCCCGGCTGGCGGAGGTGGTGCGCCTGGCGCGAGAGCGTGCGGCGGCCAAGGCGGCGGCGCTGGACCTGTCGGCCTATGACGCCCTGCTCGATCAGTACGAACCCGGTCTCCGCCAGACGGCGGTCGATGCGGTGTTTGGTGAGCTCATGGCCTTCCTGCCCGACCTGCTGGGGCAGGCCATCGCGCGCCAACGGTCGCTGCCGGCGCCCCTGCCGTTGCCCGGCCCGTTTCCGCTGGCGATCCAGCGCAAGCTGGCCGAGCGGCTGATGGCGGCGCTTGGCTTCGACTTCGAATATGGTCGGCTCGACGTCAGCCACCATCCGTTCACTGGCGGCGTGCCGGACGATGTGCGGCTGACGACCCGCTATGCCGAGGCCGATTTCGCCGGCGCGCTGATGGGCACCTTGCACGAGACCGGCCATGCTCTTTACGAGCGCGGCCTGCCGGTTCGCTGGCGACACCAGCCGGTCGGCGAGGCCATGGGCATGGCGATGCACGAGAGCCAGTCGCTGATCGTGGAAATGCAGGCCTGCCGCTCGGATGCCTTCATCGGCTTCCTCGCACCGCTGCTGGCCGAAAGCTTCGGCGGTGCTGCCCAAGCCTGGGCGCCCGCCAATCTGGCACGGCACTATCGGCGGGTCGCCCGCAGCCCGATCCGGGTCGATGCCGACGAGGTCAGCTACCCCTTGCATATCGTGCTGCGCTATCGCCTGGAGCGTCGGCTGATCGACGGCAGCCTGACGGTGGCCGAGTTGCCGGGCGCCTGGGCCGATCTCATGCGCGAGCTGGTCGGCGTCGTGCCGCCGGACGACCGCGACGGCTGCCTGCAGGACATTCACTGGATGGGCGGCGATCTCGGCTATTTCCCGACCTACACGTTGGGGGCCATCGCGGCGGCGCAGTTGTTCGCCGCGGCGCAGGCGGCGGTGCCAGGATTGGCGGCGGCGTTGGCACGGGGCGATTTCCGGCCGCTGGTCGGCTGGCTCGCCCAGAACGTGCATGTTCAGGGCAGCTTGCACGAGAGCGCCGATGCGCTGCTGGTGGCGGTGACCGGCCGCCCGCTCGACGTCGCAGCCTTTCGCGGCCATCTCGTAGAGCGCTATCTCGCTTGACCTGCTGGCGGCTTTGTCGGCAATTGCCGCCAGGGAATTGGAGATACATTCCTTGCGGTATGTGAGCACCCGCGGCCAGGCGCCGGCGTTGCAGTTCGAGGACGTGCTGCTGGCTGGGCTGGCCGCCGATGGCGGCCTCTATCTGCCGGAACGCTGGCCCGCCCTGCCGCCGGTTGCGTGGCGGGCGCTCGTCGGCAAGCGCTTCGCGGCGGTCATGCGCGCGGTCTTGACGCCGTTCGCCATTGGCTTTCCGTCGGAACGGCTGGACCGCTTGGTCGCCGACAGCTTCGCCGGCTTCGCCCACCGGCACGTCGCGCCGTTGCGCCAGTTGGGGCCGAGCCTGTGGCTGATGGAGTTGTTCCACGGGCCTACGCTGGCCTTCAAGGACGTGGCGCTGCAATTGCTGGGCCGGCTGCTGGCCGATGTCCTGACACGGCGCGGCGCGCATGCCACCGTGGTCGGCGCTACCTCGGGCGATACCGGCTCCGCGGCAATCGAGGCCTTGCGCGGGCGGGACGGCATCGAGGTGTTCATTCTCTATCCGCATGGCCGGGTAAGCGACGTGCAGCGGCGGCAGATGACCACGGTGCCCGATGCCAACGTGCACGCGATCGCCATCGATGGCACGTTCGACGATTGCCAGGCGCTGGTGAAGGCACTGTTCGCCGACGCGGCCTTCCGCGCGCACCACCAGCTCTCGGCCGTCAATTCGATCAACTGGGCCCGCATTGCCGCGCAGGTTTCCTACTATGCCGCCGCCGGTTTGGCGCTGGGCGCGCCGGACCGGCCGTTGCGTTTCGTGGTGCCGACCGGCAATTTCGGCAACGTCTATGCCGGCTACGTGGCCAGCCGGCTGGGCCTGCCGATCGAACGCCTGCTGATCGCCACCAACGTCAACGACATCCTGGCCCGCTTCCTGGAGCGGGGCGACTATCGGGCCGGCCAGGTCAGCGCCAGCACGAGTCCCAGCATGGACATCCAGGTGGCGAGCAATTTCGAGCGGCTGCTGTTCGAGTTGCTGGGCCGCGATGGCGCCGCCGTGCGGCGGGCCATGCAGGGTTTCCAGCAGTCGGGCGCTCTCGCGGTACCGCCGCCGGCGCTGCAGGAAGCCCGCCACCTGTTTGCCGCCGCGCGCACCGACGAGGCCGGCACCCTCGCGGCCATCGCCGCCTGCTGGCGCGATTGTGGCATCCTGCTGGACCCACATACCGCGGTCGGCTATGCGGCGCTGCGGCGGCTGCCGACCGATGGCACGCCGACGGTATTGCTGGCGACCGCCGACCCGGCCAAGTTTCCCGACGCCGTCGAACGCGCAACCGGCATCCGTCCCCCCCTGCCGCCACGGCTGGCGGACCTCGGGCAGCGACCGGAACGGTTGCATCGCCTGGCCAACGACCTTGGCCAGGTGCAGGCCTTCATCGCCCGGCAACGGGCCAACCGGGAGTAGCCGCCATGGATGTCACGGTCAGCACCTTGGCGAACGGTCTGCGAGTGGTGAGCGACCCGATGATAGGTCTGGAAAGCGTCGCCATCGGCGTCTGGGTGAATGCCGGAGCGCGTGCCGAGAGCGCCGAAGAGAACGGCGTTGCCCACATGCTGGAGCACATGGCGTTCAAGGGCACCGAACGGCGTACCGCACGCGCCATTGCCGAAGAGATCGAGGCGGTGGGCGGCCATCTCAACGCCTACACCAGCCGTGAGCACACCGCCTATTTCGCTCGCGTGCTGAAGCGCGACGTGCCGCTCGCGGTCGATCTCCTGGCCGATATCCTGCAGCACTCGGCCTTCGAAGAGAGCGAACTCGAGCGGGAGCGCGGCGTGGTGCTGCAGGAGATCGGTCAGACGGAGGACACGCCGGACGATCTCATTTTCGACCGGTTGCAGGAGGCAGCCTATCCGGGGCAGTCGCTCGGTCGCTCGATCCTGGGCACGAGCGAACTCGTAACCGCCATGGACCGGGGCCGTCTGACCGGCTTCATGGCGCGCCATTACGGCGCCCAAAGCATGACGCTGGTCGGCTCCGGCGCGATCGAACATGCCGCGCTGATGGCCCTGGCGGAACGGCATTTCGGCGCGCTAGGCCGTGGCGCCGAGCGGCCGATGGAGGCGGCCCGGTTCACCGGCGGCGCGACCTGCGAGGAGCGCGAACTGGAACAGGTGCACTTCGCCATCGCATGGCCGGGCGTGCGCTATCACGACGACGATTTCTATGCGAGCCAAGTGCTGGCGACGACGCTGGGCGGCGGCATGTCATCGCGGCTGTTTCAGGAGGTCAGGGAGAAACGGGGGCTCTGCTACTCGGTATTCGCCTTCGCTACCTCGTATGTCGACGCCGGCATGCTGGGCATCTATGCCGGTACCGGAGAGCAGGAGGTGGGCGAGCTGGTGCCGGTGGTGCTGGATGAGACCCAACGCCTCGCCGTGGACGCCGAAGAGGCGGAAGTGGCGCGGGCGCGGGCGCAGATCAGTGCCGGATTGCTGATGTCGCTCGAAAGCCCCTCGGCGCGTTCCGAGCAACTGGCCCGCCAATTGCTGATTTTCGGCCGGCCGATCCCCCCCGACGAACTGGTGGCCAAGATCGACCAGGTGGACGCCGCGGCGGTTCGCCGTGTCGCAGCCCGGATCACGGGCGCCGGTCGGCCGGCGGTGGCCGCGGTCGGTCCGCTCGCCCGGCTTGCCAGCTACGAGGCCATCGCGGCAAGATTTGCTTGAGGCAAGCACCCCCGCGATGGCTCGCTGGGGCAAGGACCGGACGCGATGACCGCTTTCCTGCGCACGCCGCCCTGGCTTGGCCCGACGCCCGTGCTGCACGGCCGCCGGCTGGTGCTGCGCGCCCCGGCGCCGGCCGACTGGTCGCAGTGGGCGGAACTGCGCGCCTCGAGCCGCGAGTTCCTGACCCCCTGGGAGCCAGCCTGGACAGCCGACGAGCTATCGCGCGAGGCCTATCGCCGGCGCCTCAGGCGCTATGCTCGCGACGCGCGCGAAGCCGTCGGCTACGCTTTCTTCCTGTTCGCCGAGCCGGGCGAGCAACTGCTGGGTGGCGCCACGCTGTCGAACTTGCGGCGAGGCGTCACGCAATCAGGCCAGCTGGGCTATTGGATGGGCCAGACCTATGCCGGGCAAGGCTACATGACGGAGGCGGTCGCCTTGCTGTTGCCCTTCGCCTTCGAGGAACTGCAACTGCACCGGATGGAAGCGGCCTGTCTGCCCAGCAACGAGCGCAGCCGTCGGTTGCTGCTGCGGGTGGGCTTCCGCGAGGAAGGTTTCGCCCGGCAGTACCTGCGCATTGACGGGGCCTGGCGCGACCATGTGCTGTTCGCCATGCTGGCCAGCGACCCCCGCCCGCCGTCGCCGGCGCGCCCCGGCGGCTGAGCGCCGGCCGCGCGGTCGAGCCGAGGGAGCCGGTCAAACGCATTTCATCGGTAGCCACTTGAGGGCGAAGGCGGCGGCCTCGGCACCATTCTCGAACCAGAACGTTGCGCCTTCCTCGCCGGGCGAATAGTCGGGCAACGTCACCTGTTCGACCGCCCACCCGCGTTTGCAGGTCTTGTGGCACCAATCGCGCATGCGCAGCAGGTCGGCCGGCTTCTCGGGGAAGCCGCGGCTCCGCTGTCGCGCGTTGAGCGAGACCCGCAGCGGCTGCCAGTGCTTGGCGCTGACGAACGCCAGCCACAACTTGGCCTGCAGCGGCGTCTCCACCGCCGCGGAGCCGAAATCCGCGTTGCCCAGATCGGCGATGGCGCGCTCCACCTCCTCGGGCGTGGCGCCGAAATCGCGCTCCGCCGCCAAGTCCCGCAAGGCCGCCGTCACCATTGCCATGTCGCTCTCTCTGCGTGCACGGCATAGTGCGGTCGCCCCCTGCGGCCGGCAAGTGCCGCCGGTCGCGGGCCGGCCTATAGTCGGACCGCCAACGCCCTTGTGACGGAATTCCGCCATGTCCAGCCCGTTGCCGCGCCAAGCCCGCGTCGCGATTGTCGGCGGCGGCGTGATTGGTTGCTCGCTCGCCTATCACCTGACCAGGCTGGGCTGGCGCGAGGTCGTGCTGCTCGAACAGGGCCGACTGTCGGGCGGCACGACCTGGCACGCCGCCGGGCTGGTCGGCCAATTGCGACCGACCGCGAACTTGACCATGCTGATCCGGCACAGCGCCCGCCTTTATGCCGAGCTTGAGGCCGAGACTGGCCAGGCGACGGGCTGGAAGGCGTGCGGCGCGGTCAATGTGGCGAGCACGCCCGAGCGGCTGATCGAGCTCAAGCGCAACGTCGCCATGGCCAACGCCTTCGGCGTGGAAGCGCACCTACTCAATCCGGCCGAGGCGGGCCGGATGTGGCCGGCCATGCGCAGTGCCGATCTGGCCGGAGCCGCCTGGCTGCCGGGCGACGGCAAGGTCAACCCGGCCGACCTGACCCTGGCGCTGTCCAAGGCCGCGCGGGCCGGCGGCGCCACGATCGTGGAGGGGGTCAAGGCGACCGGCATCCGCCTCGCCGCCGACCGGGTCGCGGGCTTGATCACGTCGGCGGGTGAGCTGGCCTGCGAAGTGGTGGTCAACTGCGCCGGCCTTTGGGCCCGCGAATTCGGGCGATTGGCTGGCGTCAACGTACCGCTGATGGCGGCAGAGCACATGTATATCGTCACCCGGCCCTTGGGCCTGCCGCGCGACCTGCCGGTCATGCGCGACTACGACAACCGAGTCTACTTCAAGGAGGAAGTCGGCGGGCTGGTCATGGGCGGGTTCGAGGCGCGAGCCAAGCCTTGGGGCATCTCCGGCATTCCAGAGCCGTTTGAGTTTCAACTCCTGCCCGAGGACTGGCAACAGTTCGAGCCGCTGATGCAGGGCGCGCTCCGCCGCTGCCCCTTGCTGGAAACCGCCGAGGTGCGGCAGCTCCTGGTGGGGCCGGAGAGCTTCACGCCCGATGGGCAGTTCGTCCTGGGCGAGGCGTTTGGGCTCAGGCGCTATTACGTCTGCGCCGGTTTCAACTCGGCCGGGATCGCTTCTGCCGGCGGTGCCGGCAAGGCGCTGGCGGAATGGATCGTCGGCGACGAAGCGCCGATGGACCTGTGGGATGTGGATCCGCGCCGGTTCGCGGCCGTCGAAGGTACGCTCGAATTCCTGCGGGAGCGCGTGGTGGAAAGCCTGGGCATGCACTATGCCATCCACTGGCCGTATTTCGAGCCGGAAACCGGGCGCGGTCTGCGCCGTTCGCCGCTATACGACCGGTTGGCCGACAAGGGCGCGGTGTTCGGCTCGCGATTCGGCTGGGAACGGCCCAATTGGTTCGCGCCCGTGGATGTCGACCAGGCGCCGCGCTATGCCTGGGGCCGGCAGCACTGGTTCCCCCATAGCGCGCGGGAGCACCGCGCCGCCCGCGAACAGGTGGCGCTGTTCGACCAGAGCTCGTTCGGCAAGATCCGGGTGGTGGGGCCGGATGCCGAAGTCTTCCTGCAGCGTCTCTGCGCCAACGACGTGGCGGTGCCGCCCGGCCGCGTGGTCTACACGCAGCTGCTGAACCGGCATGGCGGCATTGAGAGCGACCTGACGGTCACGCGACTGGCGGGGGACACCTACCTGCTGGTCACCGGCACGGCGCAGGCGCTCAGGGATCTCGACTGGCTGGACCGCCACCGCCTGGACCACCGCGTCAGCCTGACGGATGTCACGGGCGCCTTCTCGGTGCTGTCGCTGCAAGGGCCGAACGCCCGCGCCCTGCTGCAGCGCCTCTCGCCGGAGCCGCTGGACCCGGCCGCCTTCCCCTATCTGACGGCGCGGGAGCTGGAGCTTGGCGCGACGGTGCTGCGCGCGCAGCGGGTTTCTTATGTCGGCGAACTTGGCTTCGAACTCTATGTCCCGGTGGAGATGGCGGCTTCGCTGTACGATGCGCTCTTCCGGCTCGGCGGTGACCTGGGCCTCAGGGACGCAGGCTATTTCGCGCTGGAATCCCTGCGCGCAGAGAAGGCCTACCGCGCTTTCGGCCACGACCTGTCGCCGGATTTCACCCCGCTGGAAGCCGGCCTCGGCTTCGCGGTCAAGCTGGACAACGGCATCGACTTCCTCGGCCGCGAGGCACTGTTGCGCCAGCGCGACAAGGGCGTTGCCCGCCGCCTGCTGGCGTTTACGTTCGCCGATTCCGCGGCGATGCCGGTGCATGACGAGCCCATCCTGCGTGCCGGCCAGGCGGTCGGCCAGGTCACCTCGGCCGCCTTCGGGCACAGCTTGGGGGTAAGCGTCGCCCTGGGTTACGTATCGCTCGGGCCCGGCGAGACCTTGAGCGGGCTGGTGGCGGCGGATTATTCGATCGAGATTGCCGGTCAGCGGTTCCAGGCCCGCGCGCATTCCAGGCCACCTTACGATCCCACTGGCGAGCGATTGCGCGGCTGACGATTTCGTGCATTATTTGATTTATAATCACACAGTGCGACTAATACGTGTATCATATGTTCGGACTAGCCGTATGCAGCAAATCTCATACGATCTACGCAACCTGCAAGTTCTGATCGTCGACGACAGCGCCTACATGCGGAAGCTGCTGAAAGCGATCCTGCGCGGACTTGGCATCATCAACGTGCGAGAGGCATCCGACGGCGCGGATGCCCTCCAACACCTGCGCACTTTTTCCGCCGACTTCGTGGTTGTCGATTGGCGCATGGAGCCGGTCGACGGCTTGACCTTCGTGCCGCTTCTGCGAACCGCCAAGGACAGTCCCAATCGCGGCGTTCCGATCATCATGATGACGGGGCATACCGAACAGGACAACGTGGAGGCGGCGCGGACGGCGGGGGTGAACGATTTCCTGGCCAAGCCGATCTCGGCGCTGACTATCTACCAGCGCATAATCCGCTTGGTCGAGCGCGGACAACCGGCCACCGCCTAGCCCGGCGCGTTGGCCGCGCCGCTCGTTGGTTCGTTTGGGCCGCAGGCATCCGGGCCCGATTGGCAACGCCGGCTTGGGCGGGCCGCCCGATCGCCGAGCGGCCTGGCTGCCCGTCTTGGCGCGATCCCAGGTTTTCTGGGGATAGGACTTCACATTTTTGTGTGTTAACGCTGATTGGCCACGCCGTTTGTGATGGCTGTCATAGGGCTGGTAACCGCCAGCGCGTAAACAGGGCAGCGAGAGGCGGTTGTGCAATGTGGACCGTTTGCGAGACAGCCGTAGGCATCTGGTTCGACCTGTTCGCGGCCCAGCCGGCGTGGGGCGCGCTCCTGGCCTTTGTTCTGCCGGTCTTGGCCCTGGTCAACCTGGCGCTTGCCGCGACCCATATCGAGCACTGGATGGGGCGCGAAGCCGCGCGCGGGCAGGCATTCGGCCGGCGCCGTCACCTGTCAGGCAGCGGCATCACCCAGCGCCAGCCCTAGGCGCAGCACGGCTTCGGCGGCACTGCTGTAGCGCCCGTCGGCCTCGTGCAGCACCAGGCCCGGCAGCAACGTGCAGCCGGCCGCGCCGCCGCTGATGGCCCGCAGCAGCACACGCTCCGCCGGACGTCCCGCCTTCGGCCAGAGTGGCAACACGACAATCGCGCCGACCTTGCCATCGAGCGCGGCCAGCAGGTCCGGCAGCCGTGCCGCCAGGTGGATCAGGGTCAGGCTGCCACCCGGTTTCAGCCAGCCAAGACAGCGGTCCAGCCAGCGGCCGAGCGGCAGATCGGCGGCCTCGACACAGGCAGCCTGCCGGTTGGCATGGGGCGAAAGCGTGGCGCTGCCGGCGGGATGGAAGGGCGGATTGGTCAGCACCTGGTCGAAGCGGGCGCCCGCCAAGGTTTCGCTGGCGGTCAGATCGCCGTGCACCGCCACGACCCGATCGGCCAAGCCGTTCTCGCGCGCGTTGCGCCCGGCAAGGTCGGCCAGCGCAGGCTCGCTCTCCAGCAAGCTGACGTGTAGGCTAGGCACCCGCCGCGCTAGGCAAAGGCCGGCGGCGCCCACCCCGGCGCCGACATCGAGCGCTGTCTCTCCCACCCTGGCCGGCACGAAGGCGGCCAGCATGACCGCGTCGGCCCCCGCCCGATAGCCTTGCCCCGGCTGCCAGAGCGTGAGCCGGCGGCCCATCAGGCCGTCCTGGGTCAATTGCGCCGGTCGGCGGTTCATTCGCTAGGCTCGAAGCCGCTTTGCCGGAGCACTCGTCGGGCCGCCGCCAGATCCTCGTCGGCCACAGCGAGCCGCCGGGGCAACGCGCCGATCGAGCCTTCCAGCACGCTCATATGGGCATCCAGCACCGCCGAGGCGATGCCCGCGTCCTTGAGCATCGCCGCAAGAAAGCTTAACAGTACGAGATCATTGCCGAGATAGATTGCGCGCAGGCCACCAACCGTTTGTCAGTGCCGCCATCGCCGATATGTTTGGTGGCCGGCGGCGGGCGGGTCAAACAGGCGGGGACAGCGTGGCGGAGGTGGTGCAGTTCGGACACGGGCGAATGCCGGCGCGGCCCTCGCTCGACAACCTGATGGCGCTGGTGGCGGCCGATCTCAGCAAGGTCAACCGCTCCATCCTGGAACGCATGCAGAGCCGCGTCGTGCTGATCCCGCAGCTCGCCGGCCACCTGATCGCCGCCGGCGGCAAACGCATCAGGCCGCTGCTGACGCTGGCCTCGGCCCGCATGTGCGGCTATCGCGGCGAGCGCCATATTCAGCTCGCCGCCGCCGTCGAGTTCATCCATACCGCGACCCTGCTGCATGACGACGTGGTTGACGAGAGCAGCTTGCGCCGCGGCAACGCCACCGCCAACGTGCTCTGGGGCAACAAGGCGAGCGTGCTGGTCGGCGATTTCCTGTTCACCCGCGCCTTCCAGCTGATGGTGGAGGACGGCAGCCTGGGCGTGCTGCATATTCTGGCCAATGCCTCGGCGGTGATCACCGAGGGCGAGGTGCTGCAGTTGCAGACCGCCAACGACACCGCCACCACCGAGGATGCCTATCTCGAAGTGATCTCGGCCAAGACCGCGGCCCTGTTCGCCGCGGCCTGCCGCGTCGGCGCCGTGGTGGCCAGCCGGCCGAAAGCCGAGGAAACCGCGCTCGACAGCTACGGCCGCAATCTGGGCATCGCCTTCCAGTTGGTGGACGACGCGCTCGACTATTCCGCGCGGCAGGCTGAACTTGGCAAGACCGTGGGCGACGACTTCCGCGAGGGCAAGATCACCTTGCCGGTGCTGCTCGCCTACCGTCGCGGCGACGCCGACGAGCGGGCGTTTTGGCGGCGTTGCCTGCAAAGGATGCGGCAGGAGCCGGACGACCTGAATCAGGCCACTCGCCTCTTGGCGCGTCACCATGCCATCGCCGACACCCTGGAACGCGCCCGCTATTACGGCGCCATGGCGCGCGATGCGCTGGCGATTTTCCCGGAACATGCCTGCAAGTCGGCGCTGGACGAGGTGATCGATTTCTGCGTCGCCCGCGCGCATTGAGCGGCTTGTCGGTTGGGTGGGCCGGGCGGAGAATTCCCTTCGGGCGCGATTCGCCGCCCGCCAAGGAGAGACACGCATGCGTTTTGCCGCCATTCTCGCCGTCTTGCTGTGTGCAGCCGCCCTCGAGGCGGCGGCCGCGACCAAGCAAGACAAGGAGCCGCCCGCCTGCGCCGCGATTTCTTTCCGCCCGTTGGCGGCCGGCCTGGCCGACGGCGTGCACGAGGCGGGCATGTACAAGTCGCGCTTCGCCCGCATCGAGATCATGGGCGTGGTCAAGGGCGGGCAGGCCGCCGACTACCACATGCTGCTGAATGGCAAGAAGCCGGCCGAGCACAAGGGCGCCCTGCCCGCCAGTGTCGAGCCTTGCTTGAAGGCCAAGAATATCGGCGTGCCGGTCAAGGCGGTCGGCGGGGCTTGCGTCGGCGAGCGCTTCCGTGTGGCGATCGACTCCTCGGCCAAGCAGAAGCTGTTGCTGCTGTTCGCCCTGCAAGGCCGCGAGTGGAAACTCTGTTCGGCCGCCACGGTGTGAGCCGGCGAGGCGGCGGGCGGCAGGGCTGCCGCTGCCCGTCGACCCGAGGTGAACGGATTTAACCGACGGCGCTCTTCTTCTGCCGCGGCCGCTTGCGCAGCGCAGCCTTGACATCGACCGGAGCGAAGAAGCGCGTCCGCGAGCCGAGCGGATGCTAGGCCGGTGTGCGGCTGACGCGCCGGACACCGTCGACGAGCCAGTGATGCGCGCAGCCCGGCAGGCAATGTTCGGGCAGCGGGACGAGCGCGCGCGGGTTGTGGAAGACGTCGAGCCCCTCGTTCCAGGCCTCCGTGTAGTCGGGCTCATTGACGATCCGCCGGAAAGGCTTCGGGCCGGCCGCGCCGGGCTCGTGGTCGACCTGCAGGCCCTCGCGCGTCAGCAACACGCGGCCGGAGCCGAAACCGGCGAGCACGCCCATTCGGTTGCACTTGTCGAGCGCTCCGCCGTTGCTGAACAGCACCGCGCTGATACTATCGGCGCCGGGCAACTCGAAGAAGCCCGAACGCAGGACCTTGTTCTCCCAACAATGGGTCTCGGCCTTGCGCAAGCTGACCTGCGGCCGGCCCTGTTCGTCCTGCCGCCAATCCTGGTCGCGGCCATAGAGGTAGAGGTCGAGCGCCGCGCGGGTGCCCGTCAGCGTCACCGACGCGGTGCAATCGGCCAGCGCATAGACGAGGGGGCCGGCCGCGGGTTTCGCGCGACGCCGGCCCGCCCGCTGCAACCGGGCGAGCAGCGTGTTGGCGAACCGTATCGGCATGTAGTGGCGAAGAAAGGCGAGCAGGGCCTCGGGTGTGTCGCAGCGGGGCGGCGCAACCGCCGCGCCGGCCGTCGGCGCCGACCCCACGATCAGCGTCTTCAGCGCAAACGCACCAAGCGGGCCCGAGCACAGGAAGTTGAAAAGGTCCCTGCCGCGCCTGAGCCGGTACCCCAATTCCGTCAGCGCCGCGTCGAGCTGAAGCTCCCAGAGCCTCCGCTCGAAGCCCTTGGTCTGGAACTCCGCGACGATGGCATCGTCGGCGTGCTCGCGCTGGCGCAGCATCGCCTCGATCATCCCGCGGGCCGGCGAGTAAGCCTCGAGCTCCGCCAGGCGGAGGAAGTCGGGGTGGCGTTGCGGTCGCGGGCAGCCGATGGCAAAGAAATCGAGCGGGCCGCCCGGCCCGGCCAACTCGCTCGGCGGCTGCGGCGAGGCTTTGAGCGCACGCTGCATGGCGCGCCGCAAGGCAGCCTCGGCGGCCGGACGGGTCGGCTTCGCAGGCGTCTCGCCGACGGCGCAAAACCGCTGCCGACGGTCGCGCGCGAATACCAGGCCCGAATAGGCCCCGGGCTCCGGGGCGCGAAGCAACGCAGCCGTCGCCAGTCCGTCGGCATGCTCGTACCAGCCGACCTCTTCGCCCGGGGCGGCGGCCGGCAACAGCCGGGCATGGCCGGCCAGGGCCTCGAAGCGCACCCGCGGAATTCGTCGCAACGGCTGGGTTCCCTCGACAACGGTCGCGTCTCGAATGACCGCAGACAAAAGTGAAATAAGCGTGACGGCCGGGTCGTGCGCCTGCCCTCCGGCACCCGAACAGACCGGCGAGAAACCGCTGACAAAACCGGTGACAAAAACCGATGACAGTTTATGATTTCAAGGCGGCGGACATCTGGTGGCGGTACGGCTTCTCGCTCCGCCGGCGGCATGCCGGCGAGCGTCCCGGCGGCTCGTGTGGAATGCCGAAAAGGAAAGCTGTCACCGGTTAACAACAACGCCATGTCAACGCCGGAGTAAAAATGCATCACGGCTGACGGCAGGAAGGCCCCCTGCGGGGGGCCTTCCTGCGCCCTGGTTTATTCCTCGGATGGACTGTCGGGTCGGTCGGTGGCTCGTTTGGCGCGCTGGCGGCGC
>VGEV01000004.1 GCA_016869175.1 Alphaproteobacteria bacterium | reverse complement strand
GCCGCCTGGCGAGGCGCTGGCGGGCACGACAGGCGGCATCTACGATTTCAGCCGCACGCTGACCGAACCCCATCCCTTCGCCGGCCCGGCCACGACACCGGCCGTGCCGCCGTCCGGCGTTGTGCCGCGCGCGCCACTGCGCGGTTCGCCGGCGCCCGGCTATCCCAGCCTGAGCGCCCCCGCACCGGTGCCGCCGCGCCCCGCGGCGCAAGGCCAACCGGCTCTGGCCCCGGTGGCACCGGCGCCGCCGACCTATGGCTACACGCCGCCGCCAGTGCCGCGCGCCGGTCAACCAGCGCAAGTGCTGCGCGAGCGCGACCAGCGCTTCCGAGCGCCCGACAGCGAGGACACCTTGCTGGGCGGCGGTTTCTTCCGGCGGCTCTACCTGGCGGCCGCCGGCGGCATCGCGCTGCTGGAGGACTACGACGACCAGGTTGGCGGCATCGCGTTCCAGAACGAATTCGACAGCGGTTTCTTGGCCTCGCTCGCGCTGGGCCGCAGCTTTGGCCAGGACCTTAGGGGCGAGCTAGCGGTCGACTTGCGTCAGAATGCCATCGAGGGCATCCGTTTCGGCGGCAGGCTGTTTCCAGGCGACGGCGATGTCAACAGCTATGCCATCATGCTGAACGGCTATTACGACCTGCGCTGGCTCGGCCGTTTCGTGCCGTTCGTCGGGGTCGGCTTCGGCGCCGCCTTCATCAGCGGCGACGAAGTGCAGTTCGCCGGCCGGCGCGCGCCGGCCAAGGACGGCACCGAATTCGCCTATCAAGGCATCGTCGGTCTGGCCTATGAATTCAGCAGCTTCGCGCTGACCCTCGATTATCGCTATTTCGCGACCGGCGACGACGACATCGCCTATCAGAACGCCACCGCCGGCCTGCGCTACGCCTTCTGAGGGGCTGCTTCACGCCTTCATCGACGGCCGGGCGGCGGTGCGTTCGATGATGGCGTTGACGTTCCGGTTGGCCGGGTTGAGCGGCTGGCCGCGATCCTTGAACAGGTTGACCCAGCAGGCGAGCATGATGTCGGCGAGCGTGAAGCGGCTGCCGCACACCCATTGCCTGCCGGCCATCAGGCCGTCGAGCCAGGTGAGCCGCTCCTGCGTCAGCTTCTTCAGATCGTCGGCGGCCTGCGGAATGATGCGCATGCGGGGCTTGAAGAAGTCCGCCGCGTCGCCGTAACGGAAGCCGTTCGCCATCGGCTCCAGGATGTTGAGGTCGATGCGCCGGATCCACATGCGGGCTTCGGCCTTCTCCTTGGCATTGCTGCCGATCAGCGCCGGCTTGGGGTGCATGTCCTCGAGATATTCGCAGATCGCCGTCACCTCGGTGATCACGCTGCCGTCGTCCAGTTCCAGCGCCGGGCTCTGCCCTGCCGGATTGACCTTGGACAGATAGGGCTCGCGCCGGTTCTCCATGCCCGGCAGGTCGATCGTGCTCATTGGGATAGTCAGGCCCTTCTCCGCGATGAACACGCGCACCGCCTGCGGGTTCATGCCGATCGAGTTGTAGAGCTTCATGCTTCCCCCTTCGGCGACGCTCAGGCCGCCTGGCTGAATCCCTGGAAGGCGCTTGGCACGTGGGCCACCTCGTCCGCCACCTCGCGCATCAGGCCGGCGGGCGTGCCGGCCGGAAACTCCAGGCGGATGCTGTCGACCGCCCCACCATAGCGCTCCGCCACCGCCTGGCCGATGTCGCGATAGGTGCCGATGGCGGAGAATAGCGGCAGGATCTCCTCCGGCACCACCTGGGCAAGCTGGTCCCATTTGCCCTCGACCGACAGCTTGTGCAGCTTGAGGCCGAGGTCCTCCAGCCCGTGCGCGGCGAACACGCCCAGATAGGTGCGGGTCGAGCCATAGAATCCCACCCGGTGGCGCAGCTTGGCAATTTCGCCACGCAGGCCGTCCTGGTCCGCCGCCAATGTGACGAAACCGCCGCCGGAGATCTCGAAATTGGCCCGCGCCCGGCCGCTCGCGGCCAAGCCCTCCTCGATGCGCGGCAGGCAGACCTGTTCGACATAGCGCCTGGTGCAAAAGCCGTGCAGCCGCGCGCCGTCGCACAGCCGGCCGGCCAGCCGCAGCATGTCGGGGCCGACCGCGGCGATGGTGATCGGCACCATCGGCAGGCCCGAGGGTTTCGGCGCGAATTCGGGCGTCATCAGCGTGAAGCGATAGTGCTCGCCTTGGTAGTCGAGCCTGCCGCCCGTCTCCCAGCAGCGCCAGATGGCGCGCAAGGCTTCGACATATTCGCGCATGCGGGCGACCGGCTTGAGCCACGGCACGCTGAACCGCCGTTCGTTGTGACCCTTGACCTGGGTGCCGAGGCCGAGCTGGAAGCGCCCGCCGGAATTGGTCTGCAAGTCCCACGCGGTGGCGGCCACCACCATGGGACTGCGCGGGAAGGCGACGACGATGGAGGTGGCGAGCTTCACCCGGCCGGTCCGGGTGCTGGCCAGGATCAGCGGCGCGAAGGGATCGTGCGCCAGTTCGGACGTGGCGAGACCGAAGAAGCCCGCTTCCTCGCCCGCCTGCGCCATGTCTTGCGCCGCGCGCCAGTCATCCAGCGGCAACGACAGCCAAGCCCGCATCCCGCCCCCCAGCACGCGGTATCCTAGCTCAGGCGGCGCCCGGCGGCAGGTTTCGCACGCTGCCGCCCCCGCCGGTCGAGCCGGTGTTGAGGCCCGCCTTCTTCAACATCGGGCTGCTGGCGCGGTCATACCCCCACAGGTTCGGTCCCAGCGCCAAAAGGCCGCCGTCCACCACGATGGTCTCGCCGGTGATGAAGGCGCTGTCGTTCGAGGCCAGGAACAACGCGGCGTTGGCGATGTCTTCCGGCTGGCCCATCTGCGGCCAGGGCTGGTGGCCGAGCGCGCGGGCGCGAAAGCGTTCCGGGTGGCCGCCATGCGCCAGGGGCGTCTCCACCGCGCCGGGCGCGATGGCGTTGACCCGGATACGGTCGGCCGCCAGTTCGGAGGAGACGGCGCGGGTCAGATTGATGACCGCGGCCTTGGCCGCGGAATAGGCGTGCGGACCGGCGCCGCCCGCCAGGCCGGCGATGGAGGCGGTGGAAATCAGGCTGCCGCCCTGACCCTGATGGCGCATGGCGTTGGACGCATGCTTGATGCCCAGGAACACGCCGCGCACCAGCACGGCGAAGGTGAAGTCCCATTCCTCCACGCGTGTCTCGCCGATCGGACCGAAGGCGCCGCCGATGCCGGCATTGTTGAACATGCAGTCCAGCCGCCCGAAGCGCTGCAAGGCCAGCGCCACCAGGCCGCGGATGTCGTCCTCCTCGGCCACGTTGGCGTGGCGATAGGCGATCGAGGAGACATGCCCGCGCGCGGCGGCCAGGCTCATGCTCTCCTCCGCCTTGTTGTCGTTGAGATCGCAGAACACGACGCGGGCGCCCTCGTCGAGAAAGCGCAGCACCGAGGCCTGGCCCATGCCGCTTGCCCCGCCCGTGATCACCGCCACCTTGCCGTCGAGCCTTCCGGCCATGCCGATCTCCCCTGCCGCCGCTATCGTTTACAGGGCACTCGGCCGCTAATCCAGTTTGCCCCAAGAACTCACCCGCGCGATGCGCAAGGCGATGGCGGGCAGGCCCGCGAGATCCATGGCGGCCAATTGGCGATAGCGCCGACGCAGCAGCGCCTGCGCGGCCGCCAATTCGCTGCCCGCGGCGAGGATCTCGGCGCGTCCGCGCAGCATGACCCAGCCCAGCCGCGACCAGTCCTCGTCGTAGCGGTCGGCCACCAGGGCGACTTCCGGGTTCTGCCTGATATTGTCGAGCCGCTTCAGGCGCAACGGATCACCCTTGGGCTTGGCGTCGATCTGCACATAGGCGCTAAGGCCGATCAGCCCGAAGCAGACCGGCACCACATGCGGCCGGCCGGCGGCGTCCGCGGTGGCGAGATGCGCCACGCGTGCTGCTTCCAGGAACGCTCTTTCCGCATGCTCAAGCATCGTGGCCAAGGCTATCATCGGCGCCGCAGCCGACGGAGGGGGACCATGGAATTCGCCGTGAACATCATGACGCGCGGCATCGGGCGCGACGCCAAGGGCATTCGCACCATCGCCGGGCGCGCGGAGGAACTGGGCTATGGCGCGCTGACCATCAACGATCACATCGTGGTGCCGGCTCGCATCGATTCCAAGTATCCCTACACGCCCAGCGGCGAATGGGCCGGTTCCGTCACCGGCGAATGCATGGACATCCTGAACGTGCTGGCGTTCCTGGCCGCCGCCACGACCAAGCCCAAGCTCATCACCTCGGTCATGGTGGTGCCGCACCGCCAGGCGGTGCAGGCGGCCAAGCAGCTCGCCACCATCGACCAGCTCTCGGGCGGCCGGCTGGTGGTGGGCTGCGGCGCCGGCTGGATGCACGAGGAGTTCGAGGCGCTCAACCTGCCGCCGTTCGCCGAGCGCGGCAAGGTGACCGACGAATACATCGCCGCCTTCAAGGAATTGTGGACCCAGCCGCTGCCGAGCTTTCAGGGCAAGTATGTCCGCTTCAAGGACGTGCGCTTCGAGCCCAAGCCGCTGCAGAAGCCGCACCCGCCGTTGTGGATCGGCGGCGAGAGCGGGCCGGCGATCGACCGCGCGGCGCGCCTGGGCGATGGCTGGTATCCCGTCGGCATGAACCCGCAGCGCCCGCTCGACACGGCCGAGCGGTTCGCGGCGGCGCTGGTCGACCTGCGCGCGGCCGCCGGCAAGTACAAGCGCGATCCCGCGACCATCGGGCTCGCCCTCGCGGCGCTCTGGCCGATCAGCAAGGAGCCGGTCATGGGCGATGCCGGCCGCCGGCTGTTCACCGGCCCGGCTTCGGCCATCCTGGACGATGTCGGCGCCTTCCGCCGGCTGGGCGTCGGTCATGTGGTGCTGAACCTGGCGGCGCCCGAGATGACGGAATCACTCGATCGCATGGCCTGGTTCGCCGCCGACGTGATGGCGCGGGCCAAGAACTGAGCGGCGCGTGACGGAACCGCCGCCGGCCACTATGGTGCGCGGCCGGCGGCAACGGGGGGAGCCATGGAGTTCGGCTATCGCATACCGACGGCGGGGCCGCTGGCCACGCCCGAGGCGATCCAGGCGCTGGCCAGACGGGGCGAGGAACTGGGCTATGGCGTGCTGGCCATCGCCGACCATGTGATCCAGCCCAACCAGATCGCCTCGCGCTATCCCTACAGCGCCACCGGCGCCTTCAGCGCCAGCGCCGGCGACTGGTTGGAGCAATTGACGCTGATGTCCTATGTCGCCGCCCTCACCCGCAAGGCGCGGCTGATCACCTCGGTGATGGTGGTGCCGCACCGGCCGGCGGTGCTGGCCGCCAAGGCCATCGCCAGCCTTGACGTGCTGTCGGGCGGCCGGGTGATCCTGGGCATCGGCACCGGCTGGATGCAGGAGGAGTTCGAGGCCCTGCAACTGCCACCCTTCGCCGAGCGCGGCAAGGTGACCGACGAGTACCTCGCCGCCTACAAGGCGTTGTGGACGCAAGAGAAGCCCAGTTTCCAGGGCAAGTATGTGGCGTTCTCCGACCTTACCTTCGCGCCCAAGCCGGTGCAGAAGCCGCACCCGCCGATCTGGGTGGGCGGCGAAAGCCCGGCCGCCATTCGCCGCCTCATCGCCCATGGCGACGGCTGGTATCCGATCGGCGCCAATCCGCAGTTCCCGCTGAACACTCCCCAACGTCTGGCCCAAGGCTTCGCCCGCATGCAGAACCTGGCCCGCCAGCAGGGCCGCGATCCAGCCAGCATCCAGCTCGGCTTCTGGGCCAACTGGTATGTGGAGAACCAGCGCAGCACGCTGCCGACGGGCGAACGCCACATCTTCACCGGCAACGCGCAGGAAATCGCCGACGACGCCAAGCGGCTGCGCGACCTGGGGGTCGGGACGCTGATGTTCAACTTCGTGCGGCCGACGCTGAAGGAAAGCATCGCCAGCATCGAAACCTGGGCGCGCGACGTGCGCCCGAAAATTGGCGAGTGAAGCGATGGTAGAAACGAAACCCAGGATCGCCATTCTGGGCGGGACGGGCGATCTGGGGTCGGGTCTGGCCTTGCGCTGGGCGAGAGCCGGCTATGGCATCGTGATCGGCAGCCGCAAGCTGGAAGGCGCCCAGGCGGCCGCCAAGGCATTCAATGCCGAAGCGGGCGTCAACACGATCGCCGGCCTGGAGAACGCGGCGGCGGCCGCCGCCGCCGAAATCGTGGTGTTGACGGTTCCTTACGCCAACCACCGCGCCATGCTGGAAGCGGTGAAGCCGGCCGTGCAGGGCAAGATCTTCGTCGACGTGACGGTGCCGTTGCAGGCCAAGAAGGTGCGCACCGTCAGCCTGCCGCCCGAGGGTTCGGTCGCCAAGGCGGCGCAAGCCTTTCTGGGCGAAGGCGTGCGCGTCGTCTCGGCCTTTCAGAACGTCGCCGCCGAGCGCCTGCGCCACATCGACGAGCGGGTCGAGTGCGACGTGCTGGTCGCCGGCAACGACCCCCAGGCGCGCGACGTGGTGGTGGGGCTGGCCGAGGCGGCCGGTCTCAAGGCTTGGCATGCCGGCCGCATCGACAATTCTGCCGTCGCGGAAGCCTTGACCTCGGTGCTGATCTTCATCAACGGCCGTTACGGCATCGCGGGCGCGGGCTTGCGCATCACCGGCACGCCCGGCTCGGCCGCCAAGGCGGCCGACTAGCGCTTCCTTGCGCCAGCTCCGGCTCATCGCGCTGCCCGGCATGCCCATGGTGCAGCCGGGCGACGATCTGGCGCGGTTGATCCGCGAGGCGCTGGCGCGCGCCGGCACCCGCCTGCAGCCGGGCGACGTGCTGGTGGTGGCGCAGAAGGTCGTCTCCAAGTCGGAAGGCCGCCATGCCCGGCTGGCCGAGGTGACGCCATCGGGGCAGGCGCGCGAGATCGCCGCCAGCACCGGCAAGGATGCGCGCCTGGTTGAGCTGATCCTGTCGGAATCGCGCGAGGTGCTGCGCACCCGGCCCAACCTGGTGATCGTCGTGCACCGGCTGGGCTACGTCATGGCCAATGCCGGCATCGACGCGTCCAACGTCGAGGCGCAGGAGGGCGATCCGCGCGTGCTGCTGCTGCCGCGCGATCCCGACGCGAGCTGCCGTCGGCTGCGGGACGAGCTGGCGCGGACGGCGGGCGTGGCGCCGACGGTGATCATCAACGACAGCGTCGGTCGGGCGTGGCGGCAAGGCACGGTCGGCACCGCGCTCGGCGCGGCCGGGCTGCCGGCGCTGATGGACCTGCGCGGCCAGCCGGACCTGTTCGAGCGGCCGCTGCAGGTCACGCAAGTGGGCCTGGCCGACGAAATCGCCGCCGCCGCCTCGCTGCTGCAGGGCCAGGCGGCCGAGGGCACGCCCGTGGTGCTGGTGCGCGGGCTGGACCTGCCGGCGGCCGAGGGCGGCGCCGATGTGCTGGTCCGCCCCGCCGCCGACGACCTGTTCCGCTGAGCCATGGAGCGGGTGGTGGCCTTGTCGGGCGGGGTCGGCGGCGCCAAACTGGCGCTCGGCCTCTACCGCGTGCTGCCGGCCAACAGCCTGAGCGTGATCGCCAATCCGGGCGACGATTTCGAGCATCTGGGCCTGACCATATGGCCCGATTTCGACACCTTGCTCTACACGCTCTCGGGCCTGGCGCACCCCGAACAGGGCTGGGGCCGGGCCGGCGAGACCGGCACCTTCATGGCGGCGCTCAAGGCGCTGGGCGGCGAGGACTGGTTCTTTCTGGGCGATGGCGATCTCGCCACGCATGTCGAGCGCACGCGCCGGCTGCGCGCCGGCCAGCGGCCGGCCGAGATCGCGCGCGCCGTGGTCAGCCGGCTGGGCATCGCCGCCGCGCTGCTGCCGGCCAGCGACCAGCCGGTGCGCACCGAAGTGCTGACCGCGCAGGGACCGCTTGCCTTCCAGCACTATTTCGTGCGCGAGCGCTGCCGGCCAAGCGTGACCGGCTTCCGCTTCCAGGGCGCGGAGGCGGCCACGCCATCGCCAGAAGTGCTCGACGCGCTGACCATGCCCGGCCTTGCCGCCATCGTCATCTGCCCGTCCAATCCCTTCATCAGCGTCGATCCGATGTTGGCCATCCCGGGTTTTCGCGCCGCCTTGCGGCGATCGGGCGCGCCGATCGTCGCGGTCAGTCCGATTGTCGGCGGCCAGGCCATCAAGGGACCGACCGCCAAGATGCTGGGCGAACTGGGGCAAGAGAGCAGCCCGGTGGCCATCGCCCGGCATTACGGCGACCTGCTGACCGGCATCGTGCTGGACGAACAGGATGCGCCCCTGGCGCCCTCGGTCGCGCAATTGGGCATCGCCGTCGCCTGCCTGCCGACGATCATGCGCTCGCTGGCCGAGCGCGAATGCCTGGCCGCCGGCGTGCTGGCCTTTGCCCGCTGCTTGCCGGCAGGGCTAAGGTAGGGCGAAAGGGGACCGCCGACGATGTGGGCCGTCGTGCCGCTGAAGGATTTGCCGCTGGCCAAGCAGCGCCTGGCGGCGGTGCTGTCGCTGGAGGAGCGGCGCGGCCTGTTCGCCGCGATGGCGCAAGACGTGCTAGCGGCGCTGGCCGCCGCCCGCGGCCTGGCCGGCATCCTGGCGGTGACGCGCGACGCGGAGTGCACGGCCCTGGCGGAGCGGTATGGCGCGCGGATTTGCCCGGAGCCGGAGAACCATGGCCATACGGCGGCCGTGCACGCGGCGGCAGCGCTGTTGCGCGCCGAGGGCGCGGCCGGGCTGCTGCAGGTGCCGGGCGACGTGCCGCTGGCGACCGCGGCGGAGATCGAGGCGGTGTTGGCGGCGCACCGGGCGGCACCCGCCTTCACCATCGTGCCCTCGGCCGACCGCAAGGGGTCGAATTGCATCGCGCTGTCGCCGCCGGGGGCGGTGGCGCTGCGGTTCGGCGACGACAGCTTTTTCCCGCATCTGGCGGCGGCGCGCGCGGCCGGCATTGAGCCGACCGTGCTGCCGCTGCCGGGTCTGGCGCGGGACATCGACACGCCCGAGGATCTGTCGGCGTTGTTGGCGACCCCCGGCACGACGCGCGCGCATACCTATCTGTCGCAGAGCGGCATCGCCGGACGGCTGAGCAACACGCCCGCCGGCAGGGCGGCCGCCGGCGCCGATTGAGGGGCGGAACCGTGACCTTGACGCTTGACGGCATCCTGGCGCGTGCGTTGGCCGGCAGGCCGCCGACCGACGACCAGGCGCGCGCGCTGGCCGACGCCGGCGATTTGCAGCAGCTCGCGTCCGCCGCCGCCCGGCTGCGCGATGCCGGCCATCGCGATCGGATCAGCTATTCGCGGAAAGTGTTCATTCCGCTGACCCAGCTCTGCCGCGATGTCTGCCACTATTGCACCTTCGCGCATCCGCCACGGCGCGGCGAGCGCGCATACCTGACGCCCGAGGAGGTGCTGGCGGTGGCACGCGCCGGCCAGCGGGCCGGCTGCCAGGAGGCGCTGTTCACGCTGGGCGACAAGCCGGAGCTGCGTTACGCGGTGGCCCGGCGCGAACTGGAGGCGCTCGGCCATCCGACGACGCTGTCCTATCTCGCCGCCATGGCCGAGCTGGTGTTTCGCGAAACGGGCCTGTTGCCGCATCTCAATCCGGGCGTGATGACGGCCAAGGACCTGGCCGGGCTGCGCCGGGTCTCGGTGTCGCAAGGCATCATGCTGGAATCGGCCGCCGAGCGGCTTTGCCAGAAGGGCGGGCCGCATCACGGCTCGCCTGACAAGCGGCCGGCGGTACGGTTGGAGACCCTGCGTCTGGCCGGCGAGGCGGCGATTCCGTTCACCAGCGGCATCCTGATCGGCATCGGCGAAACGCGGGCCGAGCGCATCGCCGCGCTGCTCGCCTTGCGGGCCTTGCACGAGGCGCACGGTCACATCCAGGAAGTGATCGTGCAGAACTTCCGCGCCAAGGCGGATACGCGCATGGCCAGCGCGCCCGAGCCATCGGCCGACGAACTGGTCTGGACCATCGCGGTCGCGCGCTTGCTGCTGGGCGCGGCGGCCAACATCCAGGCCCCGCCCAATCTCAGCCCGGATGCGCTGCCGCGCCTGATCGGCGCGGGCATCAACGACTGGGGCGGGGTCTCGCCGGTGACGCCCGACCACGTCAACCCGGAAGCGCCCTGGCCGGAATTGCGGCGCCTGCAACAGGCAACGGCAGCGGCCGGCAAGACGCTGGTGCAGCGGCTGGCGATCTATCCCGCCTACGCGCTGGATGGCGACCGTTGGCTGGATCCGCTGTTCCGTACGCCGGTCCTGCAGGCGATCGACGCGGAAGGTCTGGCGCGGGTGGACGATTGGTCGCCGGGCGAGGCGAAGCGGCCGCCCGCCGACGCGCTCGATCCCTGGCCGGATTTTCCGGCGACGCCGGTGGGCGAGGAGTTCGACCGCATCCTGGCGCGCGGGCGCGACGGCGCGGAGTTGAGCGAGGCGCAAGTGACGCGGCTCTTCCAGGCGCGGGGGGCCGAAGTCGCCCGGCTCTGCCAGGCCGCCGATGGGCTGAGGCGCGAAGTCAACGGCGATCGGGTCAGCTACGTCGTCACGCGCAACATCAACTATACCAACGTCTGCTACTTTCGCTGCCAGTTCTGCGCCTTCTCCAAGGGCAAGCTGAGCGAGAACCTGCGCGGCAGGCCGTACGATCTCGATGCCGCCGAGATCCAGCGCCGCAGCCTGGAGGCCTGGGAGCGGGGCGCCACGGAAGTGTGCATGCAGGGCGGCATCCACCCCGAATATACCGGCGCCACCTATCTCGCCATTCTGGATGCCGTGAAGGCGGCCACGCCGGCAATGCATGTGCATGCCTTCTCGCCGCTGGAAGTCTATCAGGGCGCGAAGACCCTGGGCCTGCCGCTGCCCGACTACCTCGCCGAACTGAAACGGCACGGTCTCGGCTCGCTGCCGGGCACGGCCGCGGAGGTGCTGGATGACGAGGTGCGCAAGGTGATCTGCCCCGACAAGATCACCACGCAGCAATGGCTGGAGGTGATGGCGGCGGCGCACCGTGCCGGCCTGATGTCCACCACCACCATCATGTACGGCCACGTGGAGCGGTCGCTGCACTGGGCGCGCCACCTGCTGCGCCTGCGCCGGCAACAGCAGGAGACCGGCGGCTTCACCGAGTTCGTGCCGCTGCCCTTCGTGCACATGGAAGCGCCGATCTATCTCAAGGGCTGCGCGCGCAAGGGGCCGACCTATCGCGAGGCGGTGCTGATGCACGCGGTGGCGCGCCTGGCGCTGCATCCGCATATCCGCAACATCCAGACGAGCTGGGTGAAGATGGGACCGGAGGGCGCGGCCGCCTGCCTCAATGCCGGAGCCAACGACCTGGGCGGCACGCTGATGAACGAGACGATCACGCGGGCGGCCGGCGCCGAGCACGGCCAGGAGATGCCGCCCGAGGCGATGGAGCGGCTGATCCGCGACATCGGCCGCGTGCCGGTGCAACGCACGACGACCTACGGCAAGGTGCCACAGGAACGCATCGTCGCCTCGTTCGATGCGGCGCCAATGCGCGAGGCGATCAACACGCCGGCGCGCCGCTACGAGCGCACTTCGGCAGCGCGCGAATTGCTCCGCCCTGGCCTCGCGGAATAGGGCAATTTCCGTTCACATCGAACCGGCATGTTCGGTTTGCACGGAAGCCATTGCCCGACAACCATGACCGCAGCGCGGTGGGCCTCAGGCAAAGCCCCGGAAGGCCACCGGTAGACGCTGGATGTCCTGCAACAGATCGGCCGGCATGTCCGAGGGCACGGCCGAGTTGGCGCTGGCCATGATGGCGTCGGACAGGCCGCCGAAGCGCCGTTCGATGACGCCGGCGATCTCCCGATGCGTGCCGGCAGCGCAGAACCACTCCAGCACCTCGTCCGAAACCGCCTTGGTCATTTCCGCCCATTGACCTTGGCGCGACAGTTCGTTCAGCTTGCGGCCCAACTCGCCATGGCCGTGCAGTTCCAGGACCGGCCAATAGGCCGGCGTCGAGCCATAGAAGCCGACACGCACGCGCACCCATTCGCGCATGCGTTCGACCGCCGCCCGGTCCGGACCGGTGGCGATGAAGCCGCCGCCGGTGATCTCGAAATCCTCGCGTCGGCGGCCCGACTTGGCAAAGCCCTCGCGCAAGCGCGGCAGCACCGCCTCCTCGATATAGCGCCGCGTGCACAAGGGATGCAGGCGCACGCCCTCGCACACTTCGCCCGCCACCCGCAGCATGGCGGGGCCGACCGCGGCGATGGTGATGGGCGGGGTCGGGGCCGCCATCGCTTCCGGCACAAAGTTGGGCGTCATCAGGCCGAAGCGGTAATGCTCGCCCTGGAAGTCCAGCTTCTCGCCCTGCTTCCAGCAGCGATAGATCGCCTTCAGCGCCAGCACGTATTCGCGCATGCGCGGCGCCGGGGCCGACCAGGGCACGCTGAAGCGACGCTCGTTATGCGCGCGCACCTGGCTGCCGAGGCCGATGGCGAAACGGCCGCGCGAGCCGGCCTGCAAGTCCCAGCCGGCATTGGCCACCACCATGGGACTGCGCGCGAAGGCAATGGCGATCCCGGTCATGAGCTGGATGCGCGTGGTGGCGGTGGCCGCCACGGCCAGCGCCAGGAAGGGATCGTGCCGGTTCTCCATGGTCATCAGACCGTCGAAGCCGGCCGTCTCAGCGGCTTTGGCGGCGGCGGCGACGGCCGCCAGGTCTTCTTGCGGCAAGGTGGTAAAGACGCGCATCGGTTTCGTCCTTGGCGGGCCGACGCCATTCAACGGCCGGTGCCGCCGGCTGTCCAGCCGCTCGCGGCGTTTCCCAACACATCGCCGCCGCGCTCCGGTCATGGTTGCAGGGCAATGGCTTCCGTTCAAACCGAACATGCCGGTTCGATTTGAACGGAAATTGCCCTAGGCTTCGCATGTCGCTGCGCACGTCCGCTGGAGACCAACATGAGCGAAACGCTCGTCGGCCGACTTCGACGGCATCATGGATCGCACTGGGGTGCCTTCACCGCGGTTGTCGAGGAGGGGCGGCTGGTCGGCGTCGAGCCGTTCGCCAAAGATCCTGCCCCTTCGCCGTTGCTGGGCGGCCTGATCGACGCGGTCTATGCCGAGAACCGGGTGCGGCGTCCCGCCATCCGCAAGGGCTGGCTGGAAGACGGGCCCGGCGGCCGGCGCGAGCGGCGCGGCGCGGAAGCGTTCGTGCCGGTGAGCTGGGACCAGGCGCTCGACTTGGTAGCGGGCGAACTGACGCGGGTCAGGCGCGAACACGGCAATCGCGCCATCTTTGCCGGCTCCTATGGCTGGGCCAGCGCCGGCAAGCTGCATCATCCGCGCACGGTGCAGGCGCGCTTTCTCAACACAATCGGCGGCTTCGTCGGCCAGGTACATACTTACTCCATGGCGACCGCGCAGGCCTTGCTGCCGTTCATCCTGGGCAGCGCGCAGGCCGCCGTCGGCCCGGTGACCGGCTGGGATAGCATCGCGCAGCATTGCGACCTGCTGGTGGCGTTCGGCGGTCTGCCGCTGCGCAACGACCAGGTGACGACCGGCGGCTCGGGCGAGCATCTGGGCGAACTCTGGCTGCGTCGCGCGCTGGCCGGCGGCATGTGGGTGGTCAATATCTCGCCCTGCCGCGACGACATGCCGGACTTTGCGCAGGCCGAACATCTGGCGCCGCGCCCGCATAGCGATAGCGCGCTGATGCTGGGACTAGCGCACACCCTGGCGGTGGAAGGCCGGCACGACCGCGCCTTCCTGGATCGCTATTGCGTCGGCTATCCGCGCTTCGAGGCCTATCTCCTGGGCACCAGCGACGGCCAGCCGAAGGACGCCGATTGGGCGGCAGCACTCTGCGGCATCGAGGCCGAGCGCATTCGCGCGCTGGCACGGCGCATGGCGGCGGGCCGCACCATGCTGACGGCGACGCTCGCCTTGCAGCGCGCCGAACACGGCGAGCAGCCGTTCTGGATGCTGATCACGCTGGCCGCCATGCTGGGCCAGATCGGCCTGCCCGGCGGCGGCTTCGGTTTCGGCTATTCCTGCGTCGGTGGCACCGGGCATCCGCGCACCGAGTTGCGCGCCCCGCAATTGCCGACCGGCGCCAACCCGGTCGGTGACGACATCCCGGTCGCCCGCATCGCCGACATGCTGTTGCAGCCGGGCGAAGCCTACGAGTTCGAAGGCCGGCAGCGCGCCTATCCCGACATCCGGCTGGTCTATTGGTGCGGCGGCAATCCGTTCCATCATCATCAGGACCTGAACCGCCTGTTGCGCGCTTGGCAGCGGCCGGAAACCGTGATCGTGCACGAGCCCTGGTGGACCGCGACGGCCCGCCATGCCGACATCGTGTTGCCGGCCACCACGACACTGGAACGCAACGACATCGGCGCCGGCGCGCGCGACCGTTTCTGGCTGGCCATGCAGCAGGCGATCGCGCCGCAGGGCGAGGCGCGCAGCGACTTCGACATCTTCGCGGGCCTGGCCCGGCGCCTGGGCACGGCTGAGACGTTCACCGAGGGCCGCAGCGAGATGGGATGGCTGCGGCACCTGTATGACGTGGCGCGGCAGCAGGCCGCCGAGCGCCGCATCGTGCTGCCCGATTTCGACGGATTCTGGGCGGCCGGCCATGTCGAGATTGCGCCGCCCGAACAGCCCTATGTGCAGTTCGGCGAATTCCGCGCCGATCCCGTGCGCCATCCGCTGAAAACCCCCTCCGGCCGCATCGAGATCTTCTGCGAGACGATCGCTCGGCTGGGCTATGCCGACTGCCCGGGCCATCCGCGCTGGCTGCCGCCCAGCGAATGGCTAGGCGCGCCGGCGGCCAGGCGCTATCCCTTGCACCTCCTGTCGAGCCAGCCGGCCGCCCGCCTGCACGGCCAACTGGATCATACCGGGATCAGCCGCGCCGCCAAGCTGCGGGGCCGCGAGCGCATCCTGCTCTCGCCCCAGGATGCGGTGGCGCGCGGCATTGGCGAAGGCGACATCGTGCGCGTGTTCAACGCGCGCGGCGCGCTGCTGGCCGCGGCAAGCGTGACGGATGCCATGCGGCCGGGCGTTGTGCAACTGCCAACCGGCGCTTGGTACGACCCGGCCGAGCCCGGCCAGGTCGGCAGCCTGGACAAGCACGGCAACCCCAACATGCTGACGCTCGATCGCGGCACCTCGCGCTTGACGCAAGGCCCCAGCGCGCAGACCGCGCTGGTGGAGGTCGAACGGCATGATGGCGCGTTGCCGGAGGTCAGCGCGCATTCCGTCCCGGCGGGCGCCTGACGGCAGCAGGGTCTTGCGCTAGGACAACCTATGATGCAGCGCGGCGGGTTCCGATCAGTTGGATCGCTGAGCGCGATGCCATCTGATCGGACCCCCGAGCTAGAGCCGGTCGATCGTTTCCTTGAACCGGCGTATGCCGGCGATATGCGCGTCCAGGTTGGGCAGGTTGGAGCGCATGGTGTCGATCGACAGGTGGGTCGCGCCAAGCGCGCGCCAGCGCCGGGCGGCATCGGCCCATTGCTCGGGCGTGCGGTCGCGCAGGCCGATCCAGGCCTCGATCTGCAAGCTCTTGGGATCGCGCCCGGCTTCGGCCATGTAGCCGCGCAGCCTGGCAAGATAGTCAGCCGCGTCGCGCTCAGGCTTGATGAAGGGCGGCACCAGCCAGCCATCGGCCAGCCGCGCCACCCGGCGCAACTGCCGCTCGTCGCGCCCGCCCAGCCAGAGCGGGATCGGCCGCTGTCGGGGCAGCGGATTGATGCCGGCATCGCTCACCTGGTGCCAGCGGCCCCGGAAGGTGACGGCCGGCTTGGTGAAGAGTTCGCGCAAGAGCGCGATCTGCTCCTCCGAACGGATACCGCGATTGGCGAAGCTCTCGCCCAACGCCTCGTACTCCACCTCGTTCCAGCCAAGTCCCAGCCCGAGCCGGAAGCGGCCCTCGGCCAGCACGTCGATCTCGGCCGCCTGCTTGGCCAGCAGCACGGTCTGCCGCTGCGGCAGGATGATCACGCCCGTGAACAGCTCCAGCTTGCAGATGCCGGCCAGGAAACCGAACAGCACGAACGGCTCGTGGAACAGGTCGTTGAGCTGATAGGCGCCTTTCCAATCCGGGCGGCTCGCGGCATTGGCGCCGATCACGTGATCGAAGGCCAGCAGATGGCGATAGCCCAGCGCCTCGGCCGCGGCGACATAGGCGCGGATGGCGCCGGGATCTGGACCGATGTCGAGTTGCGGGAACACGACGCCCAGCTGCATGACCTATCGCCCCTCACGACTGCTGGGCTAAGCTTGCCCGGCGGCAGCTTGAACCAGTCCGTTTCGCCTGGCCAGGGCCGGTCGGCAACACCGGGGGGAAGGAAGCATGGGCATCGGCATCGGCTTGGGCTTGGCGGACATGCCGTTTTCCGACGGCCGGGCGTTCTGGCGTTGGGTCGACCTGTGCGAAGCGGGCGGCGTCGATTCGCTGTGGCAGACCGACCGCCTGGTCAGCCGCGACCCGATCCTGGAATGCATGAGCATGATGGCCGCCCTGGCCGGCGGCACCAGGCGCCTGAAGTTCGGCATGAACGTCGCGAGCGTCGGTCTGCGCGACCCGCTGTTGCTGGCCAAGCAGTGCGCCACCATCGATTTCTTGAGCAACGGCCGCCTGTTGCCGGCCTTCGGCATCGGCAACGAGAAGGCGCCCGACTGGGCCGCCATGGGCCGGCCGACGCAAGGCCGCGGCCAGCGCACCGACGAGGGCCTGGAACTGATCCGCCGCTTGTGGACCGAGGACAGCGTCAGCTTCGAAGGCAAGTATTACCAGTACAAGGACGCCTGCATTTCGCCGAAGCCGCTGCAGAAGGACTTCCCCTTGTGGATCGGCGGTTCCAGCGAGGCGGCGATCCGCCGCACCGCGCGCTTCGGCACCGGCTGGCTGGCCGGCCTGGAAAGCGCGGAGCAGGTGGGGCCGGTGGTCGAGGCCATCAAGCGTGCCTGCCGCGAAGCAGGCCGCGAGATCGACCCCGAGCATTTCGGCGCCGGCTTCCAGGTGCGCTTCGGCCGCCCCGACGAACCCTTCCTGGTCAAGCGCTTCGAGGCCTATCGCCGGCGCACCGGCCGCGATCCGGGCAACCAGTATGTCATCGGCACGGCCGAGCAGATGCTGGAGCGGCTGGCCATCTATGTGCGCGGCGGCGTGTTCAAGTTCATCCTGCGGCCGGTCGGCATCGACGACGAGGACATGCTGCGGCAGACCCGTCGGCTGATCGAGGACGTGCTGCCGCACGGCCCGGGGCTGATCAAGCTCGCCGCCGCCGCCTGACCCGCCAACCGGGGAACCGCCCATGCCGTTGCCGCTCGAAGCCAAGCTGACCTTTGGCGTTACGCTGACGCAAGCCGGCCCGCGCGCCTTGCGCGACTATGTGGCGATGGCCGAGCGCCTGGGCTTCAGCGCCTTTTGGCTGGGCGACCATCTGATCTTTCACGTGCCGATCTCCGACCCGCTGATCCAGTTGGCGCTGGCGGCCAGCTTGAGCACGAACTTGAAGGTCGGCACCGCCGTCTTCTTGCTGCCGCTGCGCCATCCGGTGGCGGTGGCCAAGCAGGTGGCAACGCTCGACCTGTTGTCGGAGGGCCGCGTCATCTTCGGCGTCGGCGTCGGCGGCGAGTATCCCTTGGAATGGGAAGCGGCCGGCGTTCCGGTCAAGGAACGCGGGCCCCGCTTGAGCGAGGGCATCGCCGTCTTGCGCAAGCTGTGGGCGGGCGAGGAGGTGTCGCACGATGGCCGCTTTTACAGCTTCCCCAAGCTGCGCATGCTGCCGGCGCCGGCCCAGGCGGGCGGACCGCCGATCTGGTGCGGCGGCCGGCAGGAGGCGGCGCTGCGGCGCGCCGGACGGCAGGCCGACGGCTGGATGTCCTATGTGGTGACGCCGGAAATGTTCGCCGACGGTCTCAAGACCATCGCCAAGGCGGCCGAGGAGGCGAAACGCACGCTGACGCGGTTTGGCAGCTCGCACCTGTTGTTCCTGCGGCTGGGGCCGAACTTCGAGCAGGCGCACGAGACCGCGAGCCAGCATCTGAGCCGCCGCTACGGCATGGACTTCCGCGGCCCCGCCAAGAAATACGCCGCGCTCGGCCGGCCCGAGGAGATCGCCGCGCGGATCGCGCAATTCCATGCCGCCGGCGTGCGCCACCTGGTGCTCGATCCGATCGGCACGAACGAGGAGCGCCCGGAGCAGTACCAGCGCTTCGCCAACGAGGTGCGGCCGTTGCTCGGCGCCATCGTCTAGCGCGGGGCCGGCCGCCGCGGCGAAGCGCAGCCGTCCGAGGCAGTAAATCATTAGCTGTCACCGGTTAGCCAGCGGATGGAATATGGTGAAAAAGATAAGCTTTCACCGATTTTCGTCACCGGCTTGCCGCGGGCCTTCTTGGTCGATTTCCCGCCGGATTCGGCCGGTTCCCCGGCACTGTCGATGGGCGCCCATGCCGGCGCTAGGCCTTGCGTGTGGCAACGACATGAAGCGGGTCGCCGCGGCCGGGAGCGGGCGACAGGTCCGCCAGCACCGGCGCCGCGAACCCGGCCAGCTGGCAATAGAGCGCGACCAACTGCGCGTGCCCCGCGGCGTCGAGCGCGCGCCAGACCGCCACCGCCTTGGTCGCGAACATGCGGTTGGAGAACGACACCGCCAGACCGCCGCCCGGCCGGAGCACGCGAGCAATCTCGGTGAACACTTCGAGGGGCCGTGCCAGATACTGCACCGAGACGGCGATGAGGCAGGCATCGAAGTGGGCATCGGCGAAGGGCAAACCTGGCGCCTGGTTGAGATCGTGCACCAGCCAGCGCGACAGCCGCGGATTGGCGGCCAGCTCGGCCGCGTTCATGCCGAGGCCGACAACACTGCGGTAGTCGACCGCCGGCGGCAGGTGCGACACCCAGCTCGACATCAGATCCAGCACATCGCTGCCTGGCGCCAGAAAGTCGCCATAGAAGCGGGTCAGCGCCGCGATCGCGGCGTCGTCGATATGCGTGACCAGGCGCGGGAAACTGTAGAAGTCCGCGTCCGACGCCTCGTCGGCGCGGCGGAAATGCTCGGCGCGAAAGGGATGGTCGAGCAGGCGAAGAGGCATATCCGTAGCTCAGCGAGGGCGGGCGGCCGAAATCCGGTTAACCGCGGCCAGCAAGCAGCCTTTCATCTTGCTTCGTCAACCGGCATTCATCGAGCGCGCGTAGTCTGCGCTCCCGGCGGCAGAACGAGCGCCGCCGGCCGCGCCGTTCCGGACCGGCAAGCGGCGCGAACGGGCGCGCCGCGAGAGGAGAGACTGCCGATGCAGAATGCACCGCAGCCTGCGCCGAACGCGCTCGAGGATGTCGCCGTCCGTCCGCCGGCGCGTGGCCGCGCGCGGCCGCTGCAATGGCTGCTGTCGTTGTGCTGCGGCACGGGCATTGGCGCCGCCGGCCTGTGGCAAAGCGAGCTGGTGTTCTGGTACACGCTGACCGCCAGCACCACCGCGGCCTGTATTGGCGTGCTCTGGCAACACGGCGACGCCAAGCGGTGACCGGCCGACGGCCGGCTTGCCCAGCTTGGCCGATTGGCCTATTCGGTGGCGCTGGCTAGGCTGGCTGCCAAGCCATCGCAAGGGAGGGGCGGCATGCAAAAGGCAACGTTCGGCGCCGGCTGTTTCTGGGGCGTGGAGGCAGCCTTTCGGCAAACCCAAGGGGTGGTCGCCACCTCGGTCGGTTACGCCGGCGGCCATGTACCGCAGCCGTCCTACCAGCAGGTCTGCACCGACCGCACCGGCCATGCCGAGGTGGTACAGGTCGAGTTCGACCCGGCCCGCATCAGCTACGAGCGGCTGCTGGACGTGTTCTTCGATTGCCACGACCCGACCCAGATGAACTGCCAGGGCCCGGATTTCGGCACCCAGTACCGCACCGCGATCTTCTATCACGACGAGGCGCAGCAACAGGCGGCGCAGGCCGCCAAGAGCCGGCTGCAAGCCTCCGGCCGCTTTCGCAAGCCGATCGTGACCGAGATCGTCGCGATGACCGACTACTGGATCGCCGAAGACTATCATCAGCAATATCTCGAGAAACGCGGCTTGGCGCACTGCCATATCTGAGGCCGGGCGATGGCCAGCGAGCGAACGCGGGAGACTTGGCAGCTCCGCAAGCCGGCGGTCGGCGGCGCGGCCGGCTTGGTCGCCAGCCAGCATTACTTCGCCTCCGAGACCGGCGCCGATGTGCTGCGCCGGGGCGGCAACGCGGTCGACGCCGCGATTGCCGCCGGCTTCGCCATCGCCACGGTCGAACCATGGATGAGCGGCCTTGGCGGCGGCGGCTACATGCTGGTCTACCTGGCGGCCGAGGACCGCAGCTACACGGTCGAGTTCCCGATGGTGGCACCGCGCCGGCTCGATCCGGCCGACTATCCGCTGACCGGCGGCCGGCGGCTGGGCGATCTGTTCGGCTGGCCGACAGTGCTGGGGGACCGCAACCTGCTGGGCTACCCGGCGATCGCGCTGCCCGGCTATGTCGCCGGCATGGGGCTGGCGCATGAACGCTTCGCCCGGCTGCCCTGGACCGAACTGCTGGCGCCCGCGATCGCCTCGGCCAAGGCCGGCATGCCGGTCGACTGGTATGCCACCTTGCTGATCTCCACCGGCGCCCGCGACCTCATGCACTTCGACGAGAGCCGGCGCGTCTACCTGCCGGATCGGATGCCGCCCGTGGTCGACTGGGACGGCCGCATGCCGCGCCTGAAACTGGGGCGGCTGGCCGAGACCTTGGAGCGGCTTGCCGGCGCGGGCGCGGGCGACTTCTACCAAGGCGAGATCGCCGCGAGCCTGCTGGCGGACCTTGGCGCCGGCGGCAATCGCCTGGCGGCCGACGACCTGGCGCAATATCAGGCCGCGATCACCGCGGCCGAGCAGTACAGCTATCGCGACGCCACGCTCTGGGGCCCGCCCAGCCTGACCGCCGGTGGCACGCTGCGCCATGCGTTGGCGCTGCTGGCGGAGCGCTGGCGGCCGACCGCGCGTCCGGACGCAGAGGCCTACCTCGCCTACGCCGCTGCGCTGAGCGATGCCTTCGCCTTCCGCCTAGCCAACCTCGGCGACACGGGCGAGGGCAAGGCGCCATCCTGCACCACGCATCTCTCAGTGGTCGATCGCCACGGCAACATGGTGGCGCTGACGCAGACCCTGCTGTCGCTGTTCGGCAGCAAGGTGGTGCTGCCCGGTACCGGCATCACCATGAACAACGCGATCATGTGGTTCGATCCGACGCCCGGCCGGCCGAACTCGATCCGACCCGGCCGTCGGCCGCTCTCGAACATGACGCCGACGCTGCTGCGCCGGGCCGACGGCAGCCGCACGGCCCTGGGCGGCTCCGGCGGCCGACGCATCCTGCCGGCGGTGATGCAGCTCGTTTCGTTTCTGACCGACTACCGGCTCGGTCTGGATGTGGCCATCCACACCCCCCGCATCGATGCCAGCGGCGGCGAGACGGTGGCCTTCGACACCGCGCTGCCGGCCGACATCCAGGCCGCATTGGCCGCGCGGTTCGCCACCGACGGGCGACCGCACGGCGTCTATCCGATCTCCTATGCCTGCCCCAACGCGGTCACCTGGCTGCGATCCGGACGGCAGGAAGGCGCCGCCTATGTCGCTTCGCCCTGGGCCTACGTCGCCGCCGCATAGCACCTCGTCCGCGCTATCCCCGGGCCATCCAAGCGACTAGAGTTTGGCCATCAGGCCGAGAGTGGAACCGCCCGCCCATGTTGCCGACCCTGCAAGCGACCGCCGAAATGCTGGCCGCCGGCAAGACCTCCGCCCGCGCGCTGACGCGGGCGGCGCTGGAACGGCTGGAAGCGGCCAAGGACGCGGGACCGATCTTCCTCAGGCTCGACCGCGACGCGGCAATGGCGGCGGCGTCCGCGAGCGACCGTCTGCGCGAATTCGGGCTGGTGCCCTCGCCCCTGGCCGGCGTGCCGATTACGCTCAAGGACTTGTTCGATCAGCGGGGCCAACCGACCGCGGCCGGCTCGCGCGTGCTGAAGGACAGCCCGCCGGCCACGGCCGATGCGCCCGTGGTAGCGCGCCTGCGCGCCGCCGGCGCGGTCGTTCTCGGCCGCACCAACATGACCGAGTTCGCCTATTCCGGCCTCGGCCTCAACCCGCATTACGGCACGCCCGGCAACCCGACCGATCCGGCGCGCATTCCCGGCGGTTCGTCCTCCGGCGCCGGCGCCGCGGTGGCGCGCGGCCTGGGCGTGATCGGACTTGGCACGGACACCGGCGGCTCGGTGCGCATTCCGGCGGCGTTCTGCGGTGTCACCGGCTTCAAGCCGACGCAAGCACGGGTGCCGCTGAGCGGCTGCCTGCCGCTTTCGCCCAGCCTCGATTCCATCGGACCGCTGGCGCCGAGCGTCGCCTGCTGTGCCATCGCCGATGCCGTGCTGGCCGGCCGGCCGCCCGAACCGCCGCCGCCGCTCGCGCTGGCCGGCCTGCGGCTGGGCGTGCCGCGCAACCTGGCGCTGGACGACCTCGATACCGCGGTGGCGACGACCTTCCAGCGCGCACTCGGCCGGCTGTCGGCGGCCGGCGCCCGCGTTGTCGAGTTTGCCATGCCGGAACTTGATGACCTGCCAAAACTCAGCGCCGCCGGCGGCCTGGTGGCGGCAGAGGCGCATCACTGGCATCGCCAGCTCTTGCGGCGCGCGCGCCAGGATTACGACCCCCGGGTGGCCGCACGCATCGAGCGGGGCGCGGCGATCAGCGCGGTCGACTACCTTGAGCTGCAGCGCCAGCGCCGGCTGTTGATCGAGCGGGCGGCGCACGCCAGCCAACCCTTCGACGCGCTGGCCATGCCGACCGTGCCGATGCTGGCGCCGCGCTTCGCCGAGATCGGCGACGATGCCGCCTTCACCCGCCTCAACCTGCTCACCTTGCGCAATTGTTCCATCGCCAACCTGCTCGACCGCTGCGCGATTTCGTTGCCGTGCCAGCGCCCTGGCGAACCGCCGGTCGGTTTCATGCTGATCGGCGAACAGGGCGGCGACCGCGACCTGTTGGCGCTGGCGCTGGCGGTCGAGGCGGCGTTGCGGGAACCGGCATGAGCGAAGCCCTGCCTGCCGGGCGGGCGGCACACCCGCCGGCCATGCTGCGCATCGTGCTGACGGTGTTCCTGCCGTTCGCCTGCGGTTACTTCATGTCCTATCTCTACCGCTCGGTGAATGCCGTCATCGCTCCCAACCTGGTGACGGAGTTCACGTTGTCGGCGGGCGACCTGGGCCTGTTGACCAGCGTCTATTTCGCCACCTTCGCGCTCTTCCAGATCCCGCTTGGCATCCTGCTTGACCGCTTCGGGCCGCGCCGGGTGCAGAGTTGCCTGTTGCTGTCGGCGGTGCTTGGCGCGGTGCTGTTTTCGCAAGGCAGCACCGCCTGGCAGCTGCTGGTCGGCCGGGCGCTGATCGGCCTCGGCGTCTCGGGCGGTCTCATGTCGTCGTTCAAGGCGATCGTGATGTGGTTCCCCAAGGAGCGCTGGCCGCTGGTCAACGGTTGCTTCATGGGCATGGGCGGCCTGGGCGCGCTCGCCGCCACCACGCCCATCGAGGCGCTGCTGGGCATCACCGACTGGCGCGGCATCTTCCTGGGCATGGCGGCGCTAAATGTCGCGGTCAGCGCGGCGATCTTCCTGGTTGTGCCGGAACGCGCGACCGGCGCCGAGGGCTCGACGCTGGCCGAGGCGGTGCGCAGCCTCGTCGCCATCTACCGCGACCGGTTCTTCTGGCGCCTGGCCCCGCTCGGCATCGGCACCATGGGCATCGGCATGGCGTTCCAGGGCCTGTGGGTCGGCCCCTGGCTGCGCGATGTGGTCGGCTTCGACCGCGCCGAAGTGGCGCAGCACCTGTTCTATCTGACCGTCCTGCTGACCGCCGGCTTCGTGCTAGGCGGCGTGGCGGCCGACCTGCTGACGCGCCGCGGCGTGACGCTGATGCAGGCGCTGGGCTGGGGCATGCTCTTGCTGCTGTTGAGCCAGTTGCCGTTGGTCTTCGGATGGCCGGGCGGGATGTGGGTGGTGCTGGCCGGCATCGGCCTGTTGAGCAATGTCGGCGGCTATTGCTACGCGATGCTGTCCGGCCATTTCCCGCAAAGCGTCAGCGGGCGCAGCAACACCGCGCTCAATCTGCTGGTGTTCGGCTGCGGCGCCTTCGGCCTGCAATACGCCATCGGCGCGGTGATCGACCAGTTCCCGCGCGCCGCCAGCGGCGGCTACGCACCGGAGGCCTATCAGGCAGCCTTCGGCGCGGCGCTGCTCCTTCAGGTGTTGGGCTTCCTCTGGTTCCTGGCGCCGCACCGGCGCTCCTCCGCCTAGCGCGGGGTCCGTTCGAACCGAACCTGCCGGTTCGATTGGAACGGAAATTGCGCTAGCCCCCCGCCTTCGCCTGCAGCTTGGCGATGCGGTCGCGCTTGGCCAGCGTCTGCTCGGCCCGCACCACGATCGGGATGTCGCCCATCTTGCCGTCGACGGTGAACGAGCCGCGGCCTTGCGCGCGGGCTTCGCGGTCGGCGACGATCACTTTCTCGGCATGGCGGACTTCCGCTTCGCTGGGGGCGAATTCCTGGTTGAGGATCGCCACCTGGTCGGGGTGGATGCACATCGCCCCCTCGAAGCCCAGCCGCCGCGCCTGGCGGATCATGCCGCGGAAGGCTTCGCGATCGCCGAACTGGGCGATCGAGCCGACGAAGCCCATGGGCAGGATCCCGGCGGCGCGAGCCGCCGCCACGGTCGGCAGGGTGAAGGTGTGCAGCCCTTCCGGCTCGGCCAACATGCCGAGCGACAGCGCGAAATCCTCCGAGCCCAGCGTCAGGCCGACGACCCGCCGGCTGGCCTTGGCGATTTCGCGCAACTCGAAGAAGGCATCCGCGGTCTCCACCATGGCGACGAACACGGTATGGCCGTTGACCATGCCGCGCTCGGCCTCCAGCTCGTCGCAGATTTCGGCGATGGCGCGCACATGCGAGGCATCGGCCACCTTGGGCAGCGCCAGCGCTCGGATGCGCGGCGAGATCACGGCCTCCAGATCCGGCACCGCGAGCCGCCAGGGTCGGTTGATGCGCACGGCGATGTCGAGGCCGGTGCGGCCGATCCGTTCGGCCACCTGCTGCACGGCGGCGCGCGTGGCCGGCTTGTCGGCCGGCAGCACGCTGTCCTCCAGGTCGATGATCAGCGCGTCGGCGCCGCGGGTATGGGCCTTCTCGATGAAGCGTTCGACGTTGCCCGGCACGTACATCATCGAGCGCCAGAACGGCAGTTGACGTTGCATGCGATGTCCTCCCTGTCGCTTGTCTGCTTAAGGCGCTGGCGGTGGCCGGGTCAATGGCGAGGGCCGCACCGTTAACCATGTCGCGCGGACGGATTCGACATCGCCCGCCGCATGCGGAATGATTTGCGCAACCGGCACCGCAGTGGCGCGGCCATGGGCGCTGGGGCAACGGGAGACGGTCGATGACCAAGGACGCCGCGCTCTTCGATGCGCAAGACTGGCTGACGGACGCCGAACGGCTAGGGCTCGATCTCGCCTGGCGCGATGGCAAGGTGTCGCTCGATATCGGCGCCGCAAGCTGGCGGACATGGCTGCTCTACACGACCGAACTGGAGCAACACGAGGACGCGGTGGCCCGCGCCCTGCGGCAGCGGATGCAACACTGAACGCGGCCTACAACACCGATTTCGGCAGCATGGCGTGCACGCCCTTGTGCTGGTTGACCAGTTGCGTGACGTGCAGATCGCAGGCCAGGCTGCAGAGCGTATAGGCTTCCTCGCGCGACAGGTTCCGCCGCTCGCAGATCAACGCGATCATGCCCCGCAGTGCCTGCTTGGCGGCGGCGTCCAGCACCGGATCGATGCCGAAGGTAATGTGGTGGCTTGCGGTCTCGGCGCGCGGGAAATCAAGCTTGAGGTCGCGCCGCACCGTTAGTTCGAAGGTTCCGGCCAGGCAGGTCTCAATGGCGGTGACGTTGACCTCGCCGTCGCCTTGCGTGGCGTGGCCGTCGCCGGCGGAGAACAGCGCGCCCTCGACGAACACCGGCAGCAACAGCACGGCCCCGGCGCCCAGCTCCTTGCAGTCGAGGTTGCCGCCGAACGCGCGCGGGACGACCGAGCTCAACGTACCCCAGGCCGCTGGCGGGGCCACGCCCATCACGCCGAAGAACGGCTGCAATGGCACTTCGCCGCCCCAGGGCAGGCGGCCGCGCATGCGCGCGCGGTCCAGCCCAATATGCGTCAGGTGGTAGTCGGGAAAGTCCTCCGGCAACGTGCCCATCAACGGCCGGATGACATTCCAGCCCCAGTCCGCGGTCAGCTCCACCTCGTGCACGCGGATTTCCAGCACATCGCCCGGCCTGGTGCCCTCGACCGCCACCGGTCCGGTGAGGATATGTCCCGGCACCATGCGGCGACTGACCTTTTCCAGAATGTCGCGGTGCTGCGGCAATACCGTGAAGGGCGCCGCCGGCAGCACGTCGACGGCGCCGGAGACGGTCTCGATGCGCACCCGGTCGCCCGAGCGCACCGTCAGCTTGGGTTTCAGTGCGGCCTCGAAATAGCCCCAGTGCACCGTCGCGGGCGAAGCCGCCAGGTTGTGCGTTGCCAAGGGTCTATGCCGCGTTGCGGCCGCGCAGATAGTCCAGCACCTCGGCCTTCGGCAGCACGTCGCCGTACTTGCTGTCGATATCGAACAGGTTGGCTTCGTGCGGACCGGCATGGCGGTCGCCGACGCATTCGCGCGGCACGATCACCCGGTAGCCGTACTGCATGCCGTCGACTGCGGTGGCGCGCACGCAGCCGCTGGTCGAACAGCCGGTGACGATCAGCGTGTCGCGCTTCTCGGCGGCCAGCAGCGCCGCCAGCGAGGTGCCGAAAAACGCGCTGGCATATTGCTTGGGTATGACGATGTCCTTAGGTCCCGGTGGCAGCCGCGGGCTGATTTCGCCCAACGGGCCCGGCTCGGCGAAGATCTTCAAGGTCGGCACCTTGCGCACGAAGATGCCGCCGTCGATGCCGCCCTGCTGGTAACGCACCAGAAAATAGACCACCGGAACCCCGCGCCGGCGCGCTTCGTCCAGCAGTTCGCGCGTCTCCTCGACCGCCGCCACCACGCCTTCGGCGTAGAGCGGCGAGCCCGGCGTCACATAGGCGTTGATGAAGTCGACCACCAGCACCGCTGGCCGTTCGCCGAAACCGATGCGGCCGTCGAACACGCCCTTGTAGTTCTGCTTCAGGTCCTGGCTCACGCTCGGTCTCCCGCGCTGGCTTGGGCAATGCTAGGGGAAGTATCGGCGGCGCTCAATCGGGCGTTGCCGCCGGCAGGCCCAGCAGCCCCCGCCGGCGCAGCCATTGGCTGGGCCGATACCGCGGCTCGCCCGTGATGCGTTGCAGATTTTCCAGGATCCGCAACACCTTGGCCGCCCCCAGGCTGTCGGTCAACGCCAGCGGCCCGCGCGGATAATTGAGCCCCAGCGTCATCGCCGTGTCGATGTCGGCCGGGCTGGCGACGCCGATCTGGGCGATTTCGCAGCCTAGATTGGCGATCATGGCCAGGATGCGCTGGGCGATGAAGCCGGGGCTGTCGTGGATCGCCGTCACCGGCGCGGCGCCGGCCAGCCGCGCGATGGCGCTGTCGCGCACCGCCAGGTCGGCGCCCGGGGCGGTCATCACCGTCACCCGCTTGCCGGTGTCGCCGGCAAGGTCGAGGCAGACCAGCCGCCTGGGATCGGCGCCGGTTCGCAGCGAAACCGCCGTCGCATCCTCGCCCCAAGGGGCAGCCAGGATCGGGCATTGCCCGTCGTCCGCCGTCGACACCGGCCAGCCGCGCTCGGTCAGCCAGTTGCGCAAGGCGGGGTCGGCTTCGGCCAGCACCGCGGCCTTGGTCGGCGCCGCGCTCACCTGGGCATCCGCGCTTGGCGCCTGCTTGTTGCCGTCCCGGTCATAGGCGAAGTGACCCAGGCCGCTCTTGCGGCCGAACCGGCCGGAAACGTAGAGGCTCTCGTGCAGCGCGAAGGTCTGGATCCGCGGATCCTGGAAATAGCCCTGCCAGATGGCCAGGCTGGCCGGAAAATTGACGTCGATGCCGGTCAGGTCCATCAGCTCGAACGGCCCCATGCGAAAGCCGCAGGCGTCGCGCATGACGGCATCGACCTGGGCCGGCGTAGCGATGCCGTCCTGCACCAAACGCAGGCCTTCGGTGGTGAAGGCCCGCCCGCCCAGATTGACCAGGAAGCCGGGACCGTCCTTCACCAGCACCGGCACGCGGCCCATGCGCCGGCCAAGCGCCATGAACGCCGCCGCCACCTCCGGCCGGGTCGCCGGCGTCGCCACCACTTCCACCAGTTTCATCAGCGGCACGGGGTTGAAGAAGTGCATGCCGCCGACGCGGTCCTTGCCATTGGCCGCGGCGGCGATCGCGGCGATGCGGAAGGAAGAGGTGTTGCTGGCGATCAGCGCCGTGGGCGGCAGCACGGCCTCCAGTTCGGCGAACAGCTTGCGTTTGACCTCCAGGTTCTCCACCACCGCCTCGATCGCCACGTCGGCATCGGCCAGCGCGGACAGGCTGTCCACCACGCTCAGCCGGCCGATCGCCGCCTCCGCCTCGGCGGCCGGCAGGCGGCCGCGCTGGCTGGCTCGCCGCAGCATGTCGGCGACGAAATCGCGGCCGCGCGAGGCGGCACCGGTTTGCGTATCGAACAGCTTGACCGCCATGCCGCCTTCGAGCGCCACCTGAGCGATGCCGCGGCCCATGACGCCGGCGCCCAACACTGCCAGGCAAACGGCCCCTGTCGCGAAATCCTTCACCCCCTGCCCCTTTCCCGCCCGGCTTGATCGGGCCCGGCGCACTCCTACATATCATCGCGTGCGGCGCCGTGCCGGGCCGCACGCGGAGGCCGGTGCCGGCTCCGGGCAATGATGCCATGCTCGCTCATCGTCGAGGAGGGTGGGCCGATGAACCGCGTGACCCTGTTCAACAGCCCTCTGTTGCTGGGCTTCGACCATTTCGAGCGGCTGCACGACCGGGTCGCCAAGTCGGCGCATGACGGCTATCCGCCCCATAACATCGAAGCCATTGGCGAGCACGGGCTGCGCATCACTTTGGCGGTCGCCGGTTTCGCGCGGGAGGACCTGCACATCACGCTGGAGGATAACCAGATCGTGATCCGCGGCCAGCAGGCCGAGGAAGCCGGGAAGGTCTACCTGCACCGCGGCATCGCGGCCCGCCAGTTCCAACGCAATTTCGTTCTGGCCGAGGGCATCGTGGTGACGGGCGCCACGCTCGACAGCGGGCTGCTCAGCATCGACTTGGCACGGCCGCAGCACAACCCGGTCAGCCGCACGATCGAGATCAGGAACGGTGAGCTGACCCAGCCGCAGACGGCGGCCAAGCGGACGCCGCCAGGCGAAAGCCGCTGAAAGCCCGCGAAAGGCAGGAATGGATGCCAGAATTACTGAAATCGGCTTCGCCGCTCTCGCGCCAGGCGCTGTTGGCGATCGGGCTGGAAGAGGTGGCCTATATCCGCCGGCACCTAGCTGACGGCATGCCGCGATTTGCCGTGCACGCCGCCGACGGCAGGCTGCTTGGCGATTTCGATGCCCAGGCCTCGGCGGCCGCGGCCTGCTGGCAGAACGACCTGGAACCGGTCAGCGTGCACTGACCGGCGGCGTTCAGGCCGCCTTGGTGGCCGGCGTCTCAGCCAGAATGGCGTAGAGCGCCGCCGCGTCCTCGGCGCTACGCAGGCGCTGGGTAATCGCCCGGTCGCGCAACAGGCGCGACACCCGCGCCAGCGCCTTTAAGTGATCGGCGCCAGCCGACTCAGGCGCCAGCAACAGGAAAATCAGATCGACCGGCTCGTCGTCCACCGCGTCGAAAGGGACCGGCTGCTCCAGCCGGGTGAACAGCCCGTGCAGCCGCTTCAGCTCCCTGAGCTTGCCATGCGGGATCGCCACGCCACGGCCGACGCCCGTCGTGCCCAGCCGTTCGCGCTCCAGCAGAACGTCGAACAGCGTCCGCTCGTTCAGCCCCGTCAGCTTCGCCGCCTGCGCCACCAGCGCCTGCAGGGCCTGTTTCTTGCTCGTGGCGCGAAGGTTCGCCACCACGCCCTCGACGCCCATGAGGTCTGCGATCTCCATCAACGCCTCGCTTGGCTGGCGGCGTTCCCGCCTGTCTCCGGCGTGATCCAGCCAATTCGGCCGTCAGCCCGCCGGTAGACCACGTTGAACTGCCCACTTGCCTGGTTGCGAAAGAACAGGATCGGCAGATCGGCAAGTTCCAGTCGCATCACCGCCTCGGCCAAGTCCAGCAGATGGATCTCGGTTGGGCTTTCGTCGACGATCACCGGCGGCACCGCCGCCTGGGCGGCCACCTGTTCGGCTTCCGGCTCGGCTTCCGGCTCGTCCTCGGCCTCGAGCACATAACTCTGGCCGGAAAGCACTTCCGCCGCCCGCGCGCTGCGGCGGTCGTGGTGGTCGCGCAGCCGACGCTTGTAGCGCCGCAAGCGCTTTTCCAGCCGGTCGAGCGCCGCGTCCAGGCAATCCTTGAGCTCGTCCGCGTTGGCATGGCCGAAAGCCTGGATGCCATGCCCGACATGGATGGAACAATCTGTCCGGTAGTGGTTGGCCTCACGCGAGAACACAACATGTGCCTCGATGGCATGGCCGAAATACTTGTCCATGCCTGCCTTCAACCGGCGCTCGACATGCTGCTTCACGGCCTCGGAAATGGCGACCTGCTTGCCTGTGATTTGTACCTTCATGGATCGCTGGCGGGACCGGATGGTTCCGGCTGGCCTCATCATGGGCGCGGCCAGGGGCCGCTTGCGACGCACGGAACATAGGTAGCCACAACCGGCCTGTCAACGCCCGCCGCCGGGCCACCCTGCCGCTAGGCGGGCACGAGCTTGGCGCGCCGGCGCTGCACCGAGGAGGCAATGCCCATGGTTTCGCGGTATTTGGCTACCGTTCGCCGGGCGATGTCGACGCCTTCGGCCTTCAGCAATTCGACCAGGCGGTCGTCCGACAGGATATTGGCGCCGGTCTCTTCATCGATCAGCTTGCGGATGCGGTGCCGCACCGCCTCGGCCGAATGCGCCTCGCCCCCCGAGGTCGAGGCGATGGCCGAGGTGAAGAAGTATTTCAGCTCGAACACGCCGCGCGGCGTCGCCACATACTTGTTCGCCGTCGCCCGGCTGACCGTGCTCTCGTGCATGCCGATCACCTCGGCGATGGTCCGCAAGTTGAGCGGCCGCAGGTGCTCCACGCCATGCGCCAGGAAGGCATCCTGCTGGCGGACGATTTCGCTCGACACCTTGAGGATCGTGCGCGCCCGCTGGTCCAGCGATTTGACCAGCCAGTTGGCGCTGCTGATGCACTCCTGCAAGTAGACCTTGTCTTCCTTGCCCTTGGCCTTGCGGGCGATATGCGAATAGTAGCGGCCGTTCACCAGCACGCGCGGCAGGGTATCGCTGTTGAGCTCGACCGACCAGCCGCCGGCAGGGCTTTCCCGCACATAGACATCCGGCACCACCACCTGCGCCACGTCGTGTTCGAAGGCCAGACCGGGCTTCGGGTTGAGCTGGCGGATTTCCTGGATCATTTCCGCCAGGTCCTCCGCATCCACCCCGCAGAGCCGCTGCAGGCCCTCCAGGTCGCGCTTGCCGAGCAGTTCCAGGTGGTCGAGGCATGCCTGCATCGCCGGGTCGAGCCGGTTGCGCTCGGCAAGCTGCAGGGCGAGACATTCCGCCAGGTCGCGCGCCGCGATGCCTGCCGGATCGAAGCCTTGGATCAGGCGCAGGACCGCCGCCATGTCCTCTGGCGTCGAACCCAGCCGCTCGCCCATCAGCTCCAGGCTCTCGGTCAGATAGCCGGCTTCGTTCAGGCTCTCGATCAGGTGCGCGCCGATCAGCCGCGTGGCCGGGTCCGCGGTCGCCACGTTCAGCTGCTGCAGCAAATGCTCCTTCAGGCTGCCGGCGTGGCCGGCGGCCTGTTCGACGCCATAGTCTTCGGCATCGTCGAAGCGGCCGCCGCGTACATTCGACCACAGGTTGCCGCCGCCCGCTTGACCGGCCGCGTCGCTCGACGAATCCCCGGTGTAGAGGTTGGAGAAATCCGCATCGATCGCCTGTTCGGCGACGCTTTCCGGCGCCTCGAGCGGCGCGGTCGCCGGTTCAGCCAGCGGCGCCTCGTCGCCGGACGGTCCTTCCTGCTCGCGTTCCAGCAGCGGGTTGCGCTCCAACTCCTGCTCGACAAACTGGCTGAGTTCCAGGTTGGACAGTTGCAGCAGCTTGATGGCGAACTGCAGCTGGGGCATCATCACTAGCCCCTGCGACTGCCGCAGCTCCAGCTTTTGCGAGATCGCCACCGACGCTCCTGCCGCTACAGACTGAATCGGTCACCGAGGTAGAACCGCCTGACCTCGGCATTGGCCACGATTTCCTCGGGCCGGCCCTGCATCAGCACGCGTCCCTCGTGCAGGATGTAGGCGCGGTCGATCATGTCGAGGGTCTCGCGCACGTTGTGCTCGGTGATCAGCACGCCGACGCCGCGTTCCTTGAGATGGCTGACGAGATCGCGGATCTCGCCGAGCGCAATCGGGTCGATGCCGGCCAAGGGCTCGTCCAGCAGCAGGAAGCTGGGCCGGCACGCCAGCGCCCGGGCGATTTCGACCCGCCGCCGCTCACCGCCCGACAGCGCCAGCGCCGGCGCGCGGCGGAGATGGGTGAGCGAGAACTCCGCCAGCAGAGCCTCCAGCATGGCGGTACGCTTCTCCGGCAGCGGTTCCACCACCTCCAGCACGGCACGCAGATTGTTCTCCACGCTCAGGCCGCGGAACACCGAGGCCTCCTGCGGCAGATAGCCCAGGCCGAGCCGAGCACGGCGATACATGGGCAGGGCGGTGATGTCTTGGCCGTCCAGCTCGATACTGCCGCTGTCCGGCGCCAAGAGGCCAGAGATCAGATAAAAGGTGGTCGTCTTGCCGGCGCCGTTGGGGCCCAGGAGGCCGACCGCTTCGCCCCGCCGCACCTGCAAACTGACCTCGCGCACAACCGGCCGTCCCTTGAACCGCTTGCCAATCCTGCTGACCCATAGCCCCTGGCTCTCGGCCACCAGCCGCGGTCCGGCGGCGCCTCTGTCAGCACTCCCGTTGTTATCGGCACTCGCCATTAATATTCCGTGTCGTCAACGGGTTGTGGGGCTCTCGCCGGACTTCGGCGGGAGGAACAGGCCGCGCACCCGGCCGCCGGTGCCGCCGCCTTCGACGCGGCTCTGGCCGCTCGCCAGGTTGAGCACCAAGCGGTCGCCGCGGATCACGTTGTCGCCGCGCGTCAGCACCACCTGGCCGGTCAGCACGATCTCCTTGCGCAGCACGTCGTAGATGCCGGCCGCGCCTTGCGCGGTCTCTTGCGGCGAGGAGACGAACACATTTCCCTCCGCCTCAATACGCGAGACCGCGCCGCCGGGATCAGCCGGCCCGCCGCGCGACTGGCCCGACCGCGCCGCGAGGTAGTGCACGGTCAGCCGATCGGCCCGCAGACGCATCTCGCCTTGCGCCGCCTCGACGTTGCCGCGGAAGATCGCCAGCTGGCGATCCTGCTGCACTTCCAGCCGGTCGGCGTTGATTTCGATGGGCGCCTCGGCGTTGAGCGGATTGCCGGGCTGCGACCTGGCGGGGGCGGGGCTGCCGCCACGGGTCGCCGCGCCGACGCCTCCCGCCAACGCCGCCAGGGCGGCAACGACGGCGACGGAGCGCAAGGCTTTCATCGCCCTAGTCCCGACCCGACACGACCGGCGATCACCGGCCAGCATGGAGCACCACTTTCACCCGACCTTCGAACCACAATCGGGCGCCCTTCTCGGCGATCCGCGCCCGCTCCGCGGTCATCAGGCCGAGCGGCCCCTGACCTTCCACCGGCTCGGCGGTTTCCGCGGTTCCGCCCTTCAGGTCGAGGTCGAGCGAGCGGGCGCGAAGCTCGTAGCCAAGGTCGGAATGGATGTCGACCGGCCCCTCCAGCCTGAGCCGGCCTTGCGGCTGGCGGAAAACCCCGGACCGGGCGATGACCGAAAGCCAATGGCCATTGCCATCGATCATGTCGGCCTGTGGCCGGCTGAGGGCAATGCGGCCCTGCTCGCTGACGTCGTGCGTCGCGCGCTCGGCGGTGATGAAATAGCGCCGTTCGGCGCCTTCGACCCCGACATAGCGCGGCCGCTCCATGGTGGGCGGGCTGTCCGCCGGCTCGCCCGCGACATAGGACAGCCGGAATTCGCCCGGCGCCTGAATAGCGCCCGGCCAGGCCAGCACGGCCAGCAGCAGGCCGCCCGCGGCCAGCGGCAGCAGCAGCTTCATGGCCTGCACGAAGCGGCTGTAGCCAATGCTGCCGGCCCGCCGGCGCTGTCCAAGCGGCGCCAGTTCCAGCGCCTCGCCCAACGACCCTGACAGCGCCGCGGTGTCGCGCGCCATCGCCTAGGCGATCCCGGAGCGCAGGATGTCGTGGACGTGCACGATGCCGACCGGGCGTTCGTCCTCGGTCGCGAACAGGCAGGTGATCTGGCTGGCGTTCATGAAGCCCAACGCCTCCGCCGCCAGGGCCTGCGGACGGATGGTCTTGGGGCGGGCGGTCATCACCTCGCCAACCCGCCGACCCAGCAGATCGGGCGCCATGTGTCGCCTGAGATCCCCGTCGGTCACCATGCCGACCAGCCGACCCTCGCCGTCGCACACCCCCAGACAGCCGAAGCGCTTCTCCGTCATCACCAGGATGGCGTCGGCCAGCACCGCCTCCGGCGCCGCCAGCGGCAGTTCGGAGCCGCGGTGCATGATGTCGGCCACCCGCACGAACTGCCGACCCAGCCGTCCGCCCGGGTGCAGTACATGGAACTGTTCGGCGGAGAACCCGCGCCGCTGCATGACCGCGATCGCCAGCGCGTCGCCCAGCGCCAGCATCAAAGTGGTCGAAGTGGTCGGGGCAAGGCCCAACGGACAGGCTTCCGCGACCGGCGGCAGGACCAGCGCCACGTCGGCGGCCTCCGCCAGGCTGCTCGCAGGCCGGCCGACCATCGCCAGCAGCGGCACCCGCACCAGTCGCGCATAACCGACCAGATCACGCAATTCCGCGGTCTCGCCCGAATTCGACAGCAGGAGTAGCCGATCCTCGCGTGCCACCATGCCCAGATCGCCATGGCTGGCTTCCGCCGGGTGCACGAAATGCGCCGGCGTGCCGGTGGAGGCGAAGGTGGCGGCGATCTTGTTGGCGATATGGCCGCTCTTGCCCATGCCGCTGACCACCAGTTTGCCGCCGGGCTGGGCCAGCAGGCCGACCGCCGCGACAAAGCCTTGACCCAGCCGGCCGGCAACAGCGGCAAGCCCGTCGCGGGCGAGTTCCAGCACCCGTCGACCCGCCTTCAGGTCGGCGTCGGTTTCGGCTGCAAACTCAGCGCCTAGCCGCTGGGATTCGGGATGCACCGCGACCCCCTAGCCTGCCGAAACCATTAGGGTTTCAGCCCACCGAGGGCGACAAGCGAAAATCATGCCAACTTCCATACGGGGCACTATGCCGGCCGTTCCGCGCAGGGTCAAACGCCGCAGGTGCAAGCGGCGGTTCAAGTTTCAGTGCGCGAAGACATCGAGTTCGCGCCAGCCGGCCAGATCGAGCTCCGCCCGTGCGGGCAGGAACTCGAAGCAGGCCCGCGCCAGCTGTTGGCGGCCCTCGCGCGCCAGCAGCGCTTCCAGTTTGGCATGCAGCCTGTGCAGATAAAGGACATCGGTCGCGGCGTATTCCAGTTGCTCGCGGCTCAGGCTCTCGGCGCCCCAGTCGCTCATCTGCTGCTGCTTCGACAGATCGACGCCCAGCAAGTCCTTGCACAGGTCCTTCAGGCCGTGCCGATCGGTGAACGTGCGCACCAGCTTGGCGGCGATCTTGGTGCAATAGACCGGCCGGCAGTCGACGCCCAGATAGTGCCGCAATACCGCGAGATCGAAGCGCGCGAAATGGAACAGCTTGGTGATCGCGGGATCGACCAGCAGGCGGCGCAGATGCGGCGCGGCGTAATCGGGCTTGGGGAAATGCACCAGATGGCAGTCGCCGTCGCCGGCCGACAGCTGCACGAGACAGAGGCGGTCGCGTCCCGGCACCAGGCCCATCGTCTCGGTGTCGATCGCCAGCAGCGGGCCGAAGCCAAGGCCGGCCGGCAGGTCGCCCGTATGCAGATGGTTGGTCATGCCGCGATCGCTCAGGGACAGCCGTTGGTGCCCAGGAGAAGACTCGAACTTCCACGGGGTTTCCCCCACTAGCACCTGAAGCTAGCGCGTCTACCGATTCCGCCACCTGGGCAAGGGGCGAAGCTGGGCCGAGCACACGCAGCCCGGCCGAAGGGCGGGTTTTAGCCAAGCGCCCTGGCGCATGCAAGCGCCCTCGCGGGAGGCCTCGGCGCGCGGCGTTGCCCCGGACGGCCGGCCCCACTATCAATGCGCACGACGCCCGATTGGGGGATCGCATGCGGATCGACAACGTCACGGTGTTCGGCGGCTCGGGCTTCCTTGGCCGACACCTTGTCCGGCGCCTGGCACAGGCCGGGGCGCGGGTTCGGGTCGCGGTGCGCGATCCGGAAGCTGCCGCCTTCCTCAAGCCCATGGGCGATGTCGGCCAAGTGATGCCGATGGCGGCCAATCTGCGGCACGAGGCCTCGGTGCGGCAGGCGGTGGCCGGCGCGGACGCGGTGGTCAACCTGGTCGGCATTCTCTATCAACGCGGCGGCCAGCGCTTCGCGGCGGTGCACGCGCAAGGCGCCCGCCGGGTGGCCGCCGCCGCCAAGGCAGCGGGCGTTCGCCGCCTGGTGCATGTCTCGGCGATCGGCGCGGACCTCGCCAGCAGCGCGGAATATGCCCGCAGCAAGGCGCTCGGCGAGCTGGCGGTGACCGAGGCGTTTGCCGATGCCAGCATCGTGCGGCCGAGCCTCGTGTTCGGACCGGAGGACGATTTCTTCAACCGCTTCGCCGCCCTGGCGCGGCTGTTGCCGGCCTTGCCGCTGCTTGGCGGCGGGACAACACGCTTCCAGCCGGTCTATGTTGGCGACGTGGCGGAAGCCATTCACGTCATCCTGCGACGGCCCGAGACGGCCGGGCAAATCTACGAGCTGGGCGGTCCGCGCAGCTATAGCTTCAAGGAGTTGCTGCAATACGTGCTGAAGGAAACCGGCCGCAACCGCCTGCTGCTGCCGCTGCCCTTCGGCCTCGCCAAGTTCCAGGCGGCCTTCCTGCAACTGCTGCCGGTGCCGCCGCTGACCCCCGATCAGGTCGAGCTGCTCCGGCAGGACAATGTCGTCAGCCCCGGTCGACCGGGCCTGGCCGACCTCGGCATCGCGCCGACGCCGCTCGAAGTCATCGTGCCCAGCTATCTCTTCCGTTTTCGCCGGCACGGCCAGTTGCCGGCGCCGCACGCCAACTGACGGTTTAGCGCAGGCCCAGGATCGCCAGCATGGCGAGACCCAGCGCGATGCGATACCAACCGAATGGCGCGAAGCCTCGGCGGGAGACATAGCCGACCAGCCAGCGGACCACGACCAGGGCCGACACGAACGCGGCAGCGAAGCCGACCGCGATCAGCAGCAGGCCGTCCGCCGCCAGCAACGCACGGCTCTTGTAAAGATCGAACACCGCCGCGCCCAGCATGGTGGGAATCGCCAGGAAGAACGAAAACTCCGCCGCCGCGCGGCGCTCGACGCCAAGCCAGACCGCGCCCATGATGGTGGCGCCCGAGCGCGACACGCCGGGCACCAGCGCCAGGCACTGCAACAGGCCGATGCGCAGGGCGGTGGCGAGCGGGATCGCCTCGACCTGCCCATGGCGCGGCTTCGGCCGGAAGCGCTCCAGGATCAGAATGAGCACGCCTCCGGTGATCAGTGCGGTGCAGACGACGTAGGGCGAGAACAGCACGGATTTGATGTAGCCATGCGCCAGCGCGCCCAGCGCGGCCGCCGGCAGAAAGGCCGCCAGGATGTTGGCGACGAAGCGGCGGGCGGCCGGATCGCGCGCCAGCCCGGCCGCCACGCCCCACAAGCGGGCGATATACAACAGGCAGATCGCCAGGATCGCGCCCAGCTGAATGACCACTTCGAACACCTTGCCGGGCGCCCCCCGGAAGCCCAGGAGATCGACCAGCAGGATGAGATGCCCGGTGGACGAGACCGGGATGAACTCGGTCAGCCCCTCGACCACGCCCAATAGCACGGCCTCGGCGAACAACGTGGCGTCCATGAACGATTCGGCGTTTGCTTTGTCGGTGGGTCGCCAGCGCTTATAGCACCGTCCACGCGGTCGCCAGAATTGCCGGGAACGCGCTATGATGCCGCATGACGTTACGTGGCGAGCTGCGTGCGGGCGTGCGGGTGGAATTGCGGCTGCAGGGCCGCGACAGTCTTGCCGACGATTTGGCCTTTTTCGGCCGTTCCGTTGGGCCGCGGACCGGTCCAAAGCGGCGAACCGCCGCGCAGCGCGAGGACTATTCCTTGCGCCGCCTGCTCGTTGCGCTGGTCGCGCTCAAGCGGCTCGAGTTGCCGGTCAGCGTCCAAGCGCACGAGGCAGCCTTCGGTCGCGACAATCGGCTGCCGGACTTCACGTTTTCTTGGCGAGGGAACGAGCGTCTCGGCGTGGAAGTCACGGAAGCAGGCAGTGCCTCCTGGCAGCAGTGGCTGAGCAAGGCCGACAAGAGGTCTGGTGCTGTTTTCTTCCCCGGCGAAGGCGGACAGAACGACGGTTATGAAGGCGACATCGCTGAGCAGTACGTCGTCCACGATGTCGAGCAGGCCATCCGCCGGAAGGCCGCCAAGGCAAGTCAGGGCCGCTATGCCGGGGTGCCCGCGTGCGATCTGCTTCTCCACGTGATCAGCGAGGGCGGCGCGATGGCGGACCGATCCATCGTGCTCGATGGCTTGCAACGCCTGAAGCGTGCAACGCTTGGCTCCGACATCGGTTGTTTTCGCCAAGTGCACATGAGTTTCGGCGACATCGTACACGTTGATCTGTTCGGCAATTCGCACGCCTGGATCGACGTTTCGCGCGAGCATGCCGAGGACTGGGTCGGCTGGCTCGCCTCGCAGAGCGAATTGTTGCGCGAAGGCGAACTCGCGAAACTGGATGCCACGCGTCTTGCCATGGAGCTCGAGAGTTTGGGACGCTCCGATCAGCGTGCGCTGAAGCACCAACTTGGCCGTTTGCTGCTGCATTTGCTGAAATGGCAGTTCCAGCCCAAGCGTCACTCGCGAAGCTGGCGCGGCTCCATCGACGACGCACGCGGCGAAATCGCCGAACTGCTGGCCGAGAGCCCGAGCTTGATGCCCGTCTCGCCGAAGCGCTAGGGACGACCTACGCCAGCGCCCGACGCTGGGCGGCAAAGGAGACCGGCCTCGCCGTCGAGAGCCTGCCCGAGGCGTGCCCGTTCGCCATTGACGACTTGCTCGACCCAGATTACCCGGCGCAATGACGGGCAAATCGGTGCCCGGCCGATATGCCTGGCTTGGGTCATCCTGACGCCAGCATGAACGGCGACCCGCGCATCGCGCCGCGCCGCCTCGCCATCGCCCTGCCGGCCCTGTTGGCCGGCGCCGGCTTGGCGCTGACCCTGCTCTGGCCGGAATGGCGCGCCCGGATGGCCCTGCCGCCGGGCTCGGCGCTCGACCGGCTGGGCGAGCCGGCGGCGAATGTGCTGTTCTGGGCGGCGGCCGCCTGGCTTACCGTGCGCCTGGTCGACGGCCTCGTCTTCCTCCGGCTGATGCCGGCCCGCACCGGGCAATCGACGCCACGATTGCTGCGCGAATTGATGGCGGCGGGCGTCTGGGCGTTCGCGCTCTCCGCCATCGTCTTGAGCCTGTTCGAGGGTGTGCTCACCGGCCTGCTGGCCGCCTCTTCGATCCTGGTCGCGGTCGTCGGCTTCGCGTTGCGCAACACGTTGGCCGACATCTTCGCCGGCCTCACGCTCAGCCTCGACCGGCCTTACCGGCTGGGCGACTGGATCGAACTGGATCCCAACACCGCCGGTCGAGTGGTGGAAGTGACCTGGCGCACCACCCGGCTGTTGACCATCGACCGGATCGGCATTGTGCTGCCCAACGCGCTTGCCGCCAGCACTGTGCTGCGCAACTACAGCACGCCCGAACCCTACTGGCGCGACCGGATCGACGTCAGCCTGGACAACGGCGTACCGCCGGCGCAGGCCGAGCGCATCCTGCTGGCGGCGGCCGTGGCGGTGCCCGAGGTCAACGCGCTGCCGCGCCAGCCGGAAGTGCGGGTGATCGACTTCAGCCCGCGCGGCATCGTCTATCAGTTGCGCTTCTGGGTGCCCGACTACGAGAGCCGCTGGCGCCTGCATGACGAAGTGCGGCGCAACATCCTGCAGCAGCTGCACCAGGCCGGCATCGCCGTCACCGGGCCGCGGCTCGATCTGTTCCATGCGCCGATGCCGGCCCGCGACATCGACCGGCGCCGCCATCTCGACACGCTGATCGGCCGCGTTCCGCTGTTCCAGCCGCTGGACGCGGCCGAGCTGGCCGCGCTGGCCGGCACCGCCGGCGTGCGCTCGTTCGCCGCCGGCGAAGCGGTGGTGCGCCAGGGCGAGCCGGGCGCCTCGCTATTCGTTGTGCTGGAGGGCCTGCTGCATGTCAGCGAAGCGACCGAGAACGGCAGCAGCCGCCGCTTCGGCCAGTTGCGGCCGGGTGAGATCTTCGGCGAGCTGTCGCTGCTGACCGGCGAGCCGCGCAGCGCCACCGTCACCACCAGCACGGCCAGCGAATTGCTGGAAATCACCAAGGAAACCTTCAGCCCGATCCTGGAGCGGCGCCAGGAACTGGCACAGAAGCTGGGCGAGATCGTCGCGCAGCGCGCTGCCCAACGCGCGGCCTTTGGCGTGCGCCTGCCGGATTTGCCGGACCTGACCTTGGCGAACCAGGCGCAGGTGCTGCGCCGCATCCGGCTGTTCTTCGGCTTGCGGCAGCCATAGCCGGCAAGAAGCGGATGGCGCCGGGCGCGGCGCCCGGGCGATAGTCGCGCCATGGCCCCGACACCCGAACCCGCCCTCGCCGACCGTCTGGCCGCGCTCGATTGGACCGCCGCCGAGGCGGCGCTCGATCGCCAGGGCCATTGCCGGCTGCCCGGCCTGCTGACGGCCACGGAATGCCGGGGCCTCTGCCGGCAGTTTGCCGAAGCGCGGCTGTTCCGCAGCACGGTCGACATGGCCCGGCACGGTTTCGGCGAAGGGACCTACAAGTATTTCGCCGAGCCGTTGCCGGCGTTGGTCGCACTGGCCCGTGTCCTGCTCTATGCGCGGCTGGCACCCATCGCCAACCGAATGTGCCAGGCGCTCGGCCGCCCCGAGCGCTACCCGGACGCGCTTGCCGCCTATCGCCGGGTCTGCGCACGGCATGGCCAGGCCAAGCCGACCCCGCTGCTGCTGCGTTACCAGGCCGGCGGCTATAACCGGCTGCACCGCGATCTGTACGGTCCGTTGGCCTTTCCGCTGCAGGCCACCGTGCTGTTGAGCGAGCCCGGACGTGAGTTCACGGGCGGCGAGTTCCTGCTGGTGGAGAACCGGCCACGGCAACAGGCGATCGGCCAGGCCATCGCCCTGCGCCGGGGCGAGGGCATCGTTTTCGCGGTCAACGAACGACCGGTGGCGGGGCGGCGCGGACTGTTGCGGGCGAGCGTGCGCCACGGCGTCAGCCCATTGGTTTGCGGCCAACGCTACGCGCTTGGCCTGATCTTTCACGACGCCGCTTGAGGCAGCGGCGCATTTGTGCTTGCCTGCCCGGCGCTTCTCCGGATCAAGGCTAGCCGCGCATGAAAGCCGTGCTCTGCCACAGGCTGGGGCCGCCATCGGTCTTGCGCTTGGAGGAAGTGCCCAGGCCCGAATTGGGCAAGGGCGAGGTGCGCGTGCGGCTGCACGCCGCGGCGGTCAATTTCCCCGACGTGCTGATGGTGGCGGGCGACTATCAGCTGCGGCCGCCGTTGCCGTTCGTGCCGGGCCTGGAAGGTGCCGGCGAGGTCCTGGAATGCGCGCCAGACGTGCAGGCGTTCCGCCCGGGCGACCGGGTCACGGTCAAGCTGCGCCCGGGGACTTTCCAGGAGGAGGTCTCGGTGGCGCCGCAGCGGTTGAACCGCCTGCCCGACGGCCTCGACTTCGTCGCCGGCGCGGCCCTGCCGGTCGCCTATCTGACGGCCTACCACGCCCTGGTGCAACGCGGCCGATTGCGGCCGGGCGAGGTGCTGGTGGTGCATGGCGCCGCGGGCGGGGCGGGACTGGCCGCGGTCGACCTGGGCCGCCAGCTTGGTGCGCGGGTGATCGCGGTGGCGAGCGGCGAGAGCAAGCGCCGTTTCCTCATCGAGTACGGCGTCGATGGGGCGATCGACCGGGCGGCAGAGAACTTCCGCGACGAGGTGCTGCGCCTGACCGGCGGGCAAGGCGCCGACCTGGTCTTCGATCCGGTGGGTGGCGAAGCCTTCGAGCAATCGCTCCGCTGCCTCGCCTGGGGCGGCCGCCTGCTGGCTGTGGGCTTCGCCAGCGGCCGCCCCGGCGAATTGCCGGCCAACTACGCATTGCTGAAAGGTGCTCGCGTGATCGGCCTGCGCGCCGGCGAAGCCGGCCGGCAAGATGCGACGATCGGCCGCCAGTTGAACGACGCGGTCTACCGCCTGGCGGCCGCCGGCCGGTTGCGCCAGCATGTCTCGCACTGCTTGCCCTTGGCCGATGCCGCCCAGGCCTTGCGGCTGCTGGTCGACCGCCAGGCGATCGGCAAGGTCGTGCTACGGATGGATTGAACGCCCCCCGGCAGGCAGCCCAGGACCCCCAACCCCGCATGCTCGTGCTCTATCACTTCTGGCTCTCGCCGCAGTCGCGCAAGTTGCGCGTGCAGCTGCGCGAAAAGAGCATCGAGGTGGAGCTGCGCGAGGAGCGCTATTGGGAACGGCGGCGCGAGTTCCTGGCGCTCAACCCCGTGGGCGAGGTGCCGGTGCTGCTGGACGGCGACAACCTCGTGCTGTCGGACAGCCAGGCGATCGCGGAGTATCTGGAGGAAACCCAGCCGCGGCCCGGCCTGCTGGGCGGCAGCCCCCGCCAGCGCGCCGAAACCCGCCGGCTCGTCGCCTGGTTCGACCGCAAGTTCGAACGCGAGGTCAGCCACTACCTGTTGCGCGAGAAGGTCGTGAAGCGATTGAACGGCGAAGGCGGGCCGGATTCCGAGGTGCTGCGCGCCGCCGCCTATAACCTCGACTATCACCTGCAATATGTCGGCTATCTGGCCGAGCGACGGAACTACCTGGCCGGCGACGAATTCAGCCTTGCCGATATCGCGGCGGCGGCGCACCTGTCCTGCATCGACTATCTGAGCGACGTGGCCTGGGAGCGCCATGGCGAAGCCAAGGCGTGGTATGCCAAGGTGAAGTCGCGGCCGAGCTTTCGCGCCATCCTGGCCGACCATATCGTCGGCATGTCGCCGCCCAAGCATTATGCCAATCTCGATTTCTGAGCCGAGCGGGACCGCGCGGGCAATCCTGGCCAAGGCCGGCGCCCTGGGCTTCGACGCGGCCGGCATCGCCGAACCGCAAGCCGTGCGGACCGCGGGTCGACGCTTCCTGGAGTTCCTCGCGCTCGGCCGGCACGGCGACATGGCCTGGCTCGAAGCCAAGGCGGCGCGGCGGGCCGATCCGGCCGTGCTATGGCCGGCCGCGCGCAGCGCCGTGGTGGTCGGCCTGTCCTACGCACCCGGCCGCAACCCGTTGGCGGTGCTGGGCCGGCGCGGCCGGGGCGCGATTTCGGTCTATGCGCAAGGCCGCGACTACCACACCGTGCTGAAGGGCCGACTGAAGCACTTGGCGCAGTTCGTCGCCAGCGGGCATGGCGCCGCCGTCAAGGTGTTCGTCGACACCGCCCCCGTCCTGGAAAAGCCGCTGGCCGCGGCCGCCGGCCTTGGCTGGCAGGGCAAGCACACCAATCTGGTGTCGCGCCGACACGGCTCCTGGCTGTTCCTGGGCGTGCTGCTGACCGACCTGGCGCTGCCGGCCGCCCGCCCGCATGACGACCATTGCGGCCGCTGCCGGCGCTGCCTCGACATCTGCCCGACCGCGGCCTTCCCGGCGCCCTACCAGCTCGACGCCCGGCGCTGCCTCTCGTACCTGACCATCGAACATCGCGGCACGATCGCGCCGGAGTTCCGGGTCGCCATGGGCAACCGGATCTATGGCTGCGACGATTGCCTGGCGGTCTGTCCATGGAATCGCTTTGCCCGGCAGTCGCGCGAGCTGGCTTTCGCTGCCTGTCCGCCGGCCGACGATCCGCCGCTGGCGGAACTCGCACGGCTTGACGAGGTGGGCTTTCGCCGTCGCTTCGCCGGCAGCGCCGTCAAGCGGCTGGGGCGCGCGCGCTTTCTGCGCAACGTCCTGATCGCCATCGGCAACAGCGGCGATCCCGGCTTGCTGCCGGTCGTGCGGGAACGGCTGAGCGATCGTTCGCCGCTGGTCCGCGCCATGGCGGTCTGGGCCCTGGCGCGCCTGGCGCCGGCCGACGACTTCCAGCGCGCGCGCCGGCAGCACGGAGCGGACGAGCCAGACGCCGCAGTGCGGGCGGAATGGAACGCCTGATCATTCCACCTTGAGATCGAGCGTTTCCAGTTCGCGCTGCGCCGCATTGGCGGCCGGCGTCCCGGCATGTCGGCGCACCACGCCATGCAAGTCCGCCCGCGCCGCCCGGCGATCGCCGAGTTGGCGATGCGCCAGCCCGCGTTCCAGCAGGGCCACCGCGTTCTCCTGGTTGAGCCGTAGCGCCTGCTCGGCCGCGGCCAAGCCTTCGCCCGGCCGGCCGAGCCGCCGCAAGGCAGCGGCGCGGAACGCCTGCGCGTCGTCATGCTCGGGCGCCAGTGTCAGCGCGCGCTCAAGCAGCGCCAAGGCTTCGCTGTCGCGGCCGGCCTCGGCAACGATGCGCGCCAAGTCGACCAGCAGTTCGGCGTCCTCCGGCGCCCACGCCGCGGCGGCGCGTGCTGCTCCTTCGGCGCGCTCGATCTGCTCGGCGAGCAGCCAGGCATTGGCGGCCTGCGCCAGCACTTCCGCCGCGCGCACGCGGCCTTCGGCCGGCAAGGCCGCCGCCAGTTCCTCAAGCCGGGCGGCCGCCTCGGCGTAGAGGCCGAGCTGCACCAGGGCCAGCGCCGCGCAGTGCCGGGCCGGCGCGCCGCCGCCCCGCTCGCGCCAGGCCAGTGCCGCTTCGAACGCCTGTGCGGCATCGCGCCCGACAAGCTTCAGGCAGGTGTGATACTCGCCGGCCTGGTCGGCCCCTGCCGCTCCGGCCGGCAGCATCAGCGCCGCCAGCGCCACCGCGCCGGTTCGCGACCGCCAGGACATCCCGGCAGTCTAGCAATCCCCGCCTTGTTTCGGCGAACCGTCGCCGCTAACTCTGCGCCAACATGCCCGAGCTGTTCTGCTTCGGCTTCGGCTACTGCGCGCAGGCGCTGGCCCGTTCGCTCGATCGGGAGGCCTGGCGGATCGCCGGCACCGCGCGCAACCTCGCGCGCGCCCGGCGCGCGCTGCCCGGGGTTGCCATCCACGCCTTCGATGGCGACCGTCCGCTGCCGGATTTCCTGGCGGCGCTGAAAGCCGCCACGCACGTGCTGGTCAGCGTGCCGCCGGAGCCCGAGGATGCGGTGCTGCGTTGGCATGGCCGGGACCTGGCGGCGCTCGCCTCGCTGCGCTGGCTGGGCTACCTGTCCGCCACCAGCGTCTATGGCGATTGCGGCGGCGCTTGGGTCGACGAGACGGCGCCGGTGCGGCCCAGCGGCGAGCGTGGAGAGCGACGGGCCGCGGCGGAAGCCGGCTGGCGCGAGCTTTGGCTGCGGCACCGCCTGCCGGTACACATCTTCCGTCTGGCGGGACTCTATGGGCCGGGGCGCAGCGTGCTCGATCGTCTGCGGGCCGGCACCGCGCGCAACATCGTCAAGCCAGGTCAGCAGTTCTCGCGCATCCACGCAGCGGACGTCGCGCAGGCGCTTGCCGCCTCCATGGCGCGGCCACGGGCCGGCGTCATCTACAACCTCGCGGACGACGAACCGGCCGCGCCGCAGGATGTCCTGGCGCATGGCGCCCGGCTGCTGGGCCTGCCGGTGCCGCCGCCCGTGCCGTTGGCCGAGGCCGACATGTCGTCGCTCGCCCGCAGCTTCTTCGAGGACCACCGCCGGATCGACAATCGCCTGATGAAACAGGAACTTGGCGTCCGGCTCCGCTACCCGACCTATCGCCAGGGCCTAGCCGCCCTGGCGAAAAGCCTGGCCGCAACGTGACGGCCGTCAACCACCCTGCGCCGCGGCGAAGCGTATCTCCAGACATGCGATCTGGTTGACGCTTGTTAACGGAGTGCCGTCATGTGCGCTTGCAGCACGGTCGTCTGGTTGAATGCGCGGGAAGCGCGTTTCGCGCATTTCTCGACCGCGGGGGCTCAAGCTGAACCGTCTGGGGCGCGCCCCTTCCGGATCAGACGGCACGGTTGTGGCCAGCCGGATACGACCGGCTTCCATCAAGCGGTCGCGGCCGCGCTGGCCGGCGCGCAGGCCATCCTGCTGGTCGGACCGGGCGATGCGAAACTCGCTTTCCTGCGCCATCTGGCGGCGCATCAGCCGGCGCTGGAGCGGCAAGTCGTGGGCGTTGAGACGGTGGCCGGCGGCGACGGCTGCCTGACCGAGTTCGCCCGGCAGTATTTCAGCCATCGCCGTGCAAACCAGGCGGCGACGTGCGAGCCGGCCGAGCCGGCCGAACCAGGCCGGCCGGAGGACCTGCCGGCGGCGGCCTACTGATTTGCCGCAAGGCGCCGGGCAGCGGCTCGGGCTTTGCTGAAGGCGCCGATCCCTTGGGCACTTGGCGCCGCAGGTGCGAGCGCGAACGGTGCCTTGCCCATGACGCATCACCACGCGGTTCTATGGCTCGATCGGGGAAGCGCTGGCGGGCGCGCAGGAAAGCCTGGTGGTCGGCCCCGGCACGGCCAAACTGGCGCTGATGCGCCACCTGCACGGCCACGCCCCGGCGGTGGAGCGCAAGGTCGTGGCGGTGGAAACCGTCGACCACCCCAGCGACGGGCAGGTCGTGGCCTATGCCCGCAAGTACTTCGATGCGGCCGATCGCATGCGGCCACAAACGGGCTAGGCCTCACGCGGCTGGCGGCGCGGCCGGATGTTCGGCCAGCTCGTCGACCGCGGCCAACAGCCGCGCGATGTCGGCCGGTTCCGACATTCGATGATCGCCCTGCTTGACGAGCGTCACCGTCACATCGTCGCTCGAGAGCTTCTCCGCCACTTCCAGCGACAGCCGCCACGGCACGTCCGGATCAAGCATGCCGTGCAGCAGGCGGACCGGACAAGCGATCGACACTGGCGCCTGGAGCAGCAGATGTTGCCGCCCCTCCGCCAGCAGCTGGCGGGTGATCGCATAGGGCGCGTCGCTGTATTGCGAGGGCCGGTGATAGACGCCATCGCGCTCGATCCGGGAGCGGATTTCCGGCGTGAAGTCCTGCCACATGCGGGTGACGAAATCGGGTGCCGCCGCCACGCCCACCAGTCCGGCCACCCGTCGCGGCCGCGCCAGCGCCACCAACAGCATGATCCAGCCGCCCATGCTGGAGCCGACCAGCACCTGCGGCCCGGCGGTCAGTTCGTCCAGCACCGCCAGCGCGTCGTCCCGCCACAATCCGACCGTGCCGTCGATGAAGCGCCCGGCGGACTGGCCGTGGCCGCGATAGTCGAAGCGCACGAAGGCGCGGCCGACGCGGCGGCAGTGGGCTTCCAGCGCGGTCGCCTTGGTGCCGGTCATGTCGGACATGAAGCCGCCCAGGAACATCACCCCCGGGACACGGCCGGGCAGCCGGTGATAGGCAATTGCGGTGCCGTCGGCGCGCACTAGTATCTTGGCTGGACCTGATTCGCTCATGGCAATCTCGTGATTGGCGCAGCAGCGCAAACCAGTATCGCACCGTCTATGGCCGAGGCACCGGCCCTGACCCGGCCGCCGACCGTGTTGCAGGTGCTGCCCGCGCTGGAGCAGGGTGGCGTCGAGCGCGGCACGATCGAGATCTCGGCCGCGCTGGTCGCTGCCGGCTGGCGCTCGCTGGTCGCCTCGTCCGGCGGGCCGTTGGCGCGCGAACTGGCGCGCCACGGCGCCGAGCATGTTGAACTGCCGTTGGCCAGCAAGAACCCGCTGGTCATCCATCGCAACCGGCAGCGTCTGGCCGAGTTGATCGCCGTCCGCCAGATCGACATCGTGCATGCCCGCAGCCGGGCGCCGGCCTGGTCCGCACTGGCGGCCGCGCGTTCGACCGGCGCGCACTTCGTCACCACCTTCCACAGCCCATACGGCGAGGCGGCCTGGAAGCACTGGTACAACGCCGTCATGGCCAAGGGCGAGCGGGTGATCGCCATCTCGAACTTCCTGGCCGAGCATGCCCGCCGCCGGTTCGGCGTCGACGAGCGGCGCCTCGTCACCATCCATCGTGGCATCGATCTCGCGCTGTTCGATCCCGCCCGCGTCAACGGCCAGCGCATCGCCGACCTGGCGCGCGCCTGGCGGATCGACGACGGCGCACGGGTGGTGCTGCTGCCGGGCCGCCTCACCCGGTGGAAGGGCCAGACCGTGATGCTGCGCGCGTTGGCCGCGTTGGCGCGGCCCGACGTGCAAGGCGTGCTGCTGGGCAGCGCGCAGGGCCGCGACAAATACCGCCGCGAGCTGGAGGAGTTGGCGTTGCGGCTGGGCTTGGCTGAACGACTGCGCATCGTCGAACAGAGCCGCGACATGCCGGCCGCCTACATGCTGGCCGACGTGGTGGTCTCGGCCTCGACCGAACCGGAGGGCTTTGGCCGTGTCGCAGCGGAAGCGCAGGCGATGGGCCGGCCGGTGGTGGCCACCGACCATGGCGGCGCGCGCGAGACCGTGCTGCCGGGCGAGACCGGCTGGCTGGTGCCGCCGGGTGATGCCGAGGCGCTGGCCGGGGCGGTGGCCGCCGCGCTCGACCTGACGGAAGCGCAGCGGCAGGTGCTGGGCGGCCAGGCCCGCCGCCACATCCTGGAGAAGTTCTCGCTCGACGCCATGCGCCAACGCACCTTGCAGGTCTATTACGACCTGCTGTTCCCGGCATGACGGCGGGCATTGCCGACGCACGACATATCCTGGTCATCAAGCACGGCGCGCTCGGCGATTTCATCCTGGCGCTGGGGCCGCTCGCCGCCATCAGGCGCGCCCATCCCAAGGCGCGCATCACGCTGCTGACCACGCAGCCGTTCCAGGCGCTGGCCGCGGCATCCGGCTATGTCGACCGGGTCTGGCTCGACGAGCGGCCGAAGTGGCACGCGATCGGCCGCTGGCTCGCCTTGCGCCGCCGGCTGCGGCAAGGCGGCTTTCAGCGGGTCTATGACTTGCAAACCTCGGACCGCTCCAGTTTCTACCTCCGCTTCTTCCCGCGCCACGGTCGGCCGCAATGGTCGGGCATCGCCGCCGGCGCCAGCCATCGTCACCGCCATCCCGAACGCCAGCGCATGCACACCCTGGAGCGCCAGCGCGATCAGCTCAAGGACATCGGCATCGCCGAGGTGCCGCCGCCCGATCTTGCCTGGCTGACCGCCGAGCTCGCCCGTTTCGCGCTGCCGCCAAGCTACGCGCTGCTGGTGCCGGGTGGGGCCCGGCATCGGCCGCTGAAACGCTGGCCGTGGCGACATTACGGCGAACTGGCCGCGCGGCTGGCCGCGCGCGGCGTGGTGCCGATGCTGCTGGGCGGCGGAGACGAACGCGCGCTGGCCGAGACGATTGCGCAAGAAGCGCCGCAGGCCCGCAACCTGTGCGGCGAGACCAGCCTGTTCGAACTGGCGGCGCTGGCGCGCGGCGCGCGCCTGGCGATCGGCAACGACACGGGCCCGATGCACCTTGCGGCCGCAGTGGGCGCGCCTTGTCTCGTGTTGTTCTCCGCCGCCTCCGACCCTGCCCGCACCGCGCCCCGCGGCCCCCGGGTGCGCGTGCTGCGGCGGCCGGCGCTGTCGGACCTGCCGGTCGACGAGGTCTGGCGGGCGGCGGAAGCCCTGCTGGTCGCCAGCCCGGCGGCTTGACAGGCCGCCGCGACTACCTACATTCCGGCCGCTCGCCCCCGCGAAGGTTCCCAAGGCCATGGTTGCGATCACGCTGCCCGACGGCAGCATCCGCCGGTATGACGCGCCTGTCAGTGCGGAACAGGTCGCGCGCGGCATTGGCAAGCGACTGGCCGCCGAGGCCTTGGTGGCGCGGATCGATGGCCGCCTGACCGACCTCGCTGCGCCGATCGACGGGGACGCGCGGCTGGAACTCATCACCCGCGACCGGCCGGAAGCGCTGGAGATCCTGCGGCACGACTGCGCGCATGTGCTGGCCGAGGCCGCCAAGGAATTATGGCCGGACATCCAGGTCACCATCGGCCCGGCGATCGAGGACGGCTTCTATTACGACTTCGCCCGGGCGACGCCGTTCACGCCCGATGATCTGGCGGCGCTGGAAGTGCGCATGCGCGAGATCGTCGCGCGCGACGAGCCGATCCGGCGCGAGGTGTGGGAGAGGCAGCGGGCGATCGACTTCTTCAAGTCGGCGGGCGAACACTACAAGGCCGAGATCGTGGCCGACCTGCCGGTCGATGTGCCGATCTCGATTTACAGCCAGGGGCGTTTCACCGACCTTTGCGTCGGCCCGCATCTGCCCTCGACCGGCCGGCTGGGCACCGCCTTCAAGCTGATGAAGGTGGCGGGCGCCTATTGGCGGGGCGATCACCGCAACCCGATGTTGCAGCGCATCTACGGCACCTGCTGGCGCAATGAGAAGGAACTGAAGGACTACCTCCACCGGCTGGAGGAGGCGGAGCGGCGCGATCACCGGCGGCTCGGCCGCGAAATGGGTCTGTTCCATTTCCAGGAGGAAGCCGCCGGCATGGTGTTCTGGCATCCCAAGGGCTGGACGCTCTACCGCACGCTCGAACGCTATATGCGCGGTCGACTGGAGCGTGCCGGCTATGTCGAGATCAAGACCCCGCAGCTCATGGATCGCGTGCTGTGGGAAGCTTCCGGCCACTGGGAGAAGTTCCGGCAGAACATGTACGTGACCGAGTCGGAAGAGCGCACCTTCGCGCTGAAACCGATGAACTGCCCAGGCGCGGTGCAAGTGTTCAACCAAGGCCTGAAAAGCTATCGCGACCTGCCGCTCAGGCTGGCGGAGTTCGGCGCCTGCCACCGCTACGAGCCCTCGGGCGCGCTGCACGGCCTGATGCGGGTGCGCGCCTTCCTGCAGGACGACGGCCATATCTTTTGCACCGAGGCGCAGATCACCGAGGAAAGCGTGCGCTTCACCGAGCTGTTGCGCTCGATCTACGCCGACCTGGGCTTTGCCGAGGTGAGCGTGAAGTTCTCCGACCGGCCGCCGACCCGTGCCGGCAGCGACGCGGTCTGGGACCGGGCCGAGGCGGCCTTGCGCACTGCCATCGAGGCCACCGGCCTGCCATACAGCATGAACCCGGGGGAAGGCGCCTTCTACGGGCCGAAACTGGAATTTGTGCTGCGCGACGCAATTGGCCGCGATTGGCAGTGCGGCACCTTGCAGGTGGATTTCGTATTGCCCGAACGGCTGGACGCCGAATATGTCGGCGAGGACGGCGCGCGCCACCGGCCGGTGATGCTGCACCGGGCGATCCTGGGCTCGTTCGAGCGCTTCATCGGCGTCGCCATCGAGCACTACGCCGGCCGGCTGCCGCTCTGGCTGGCGCCGGTGCAGGCGGTGGTCGCCACCATCGTCAGCGAGAGCGACGGCTATGCGCAACATGTGCGCCAGCGGCTGCTGGGGGCGGGCCTGCGCGTCGAAGGCGATCTGCGCAACGAGAAGATCGGCTACAAGGTGCGCGAGCACACCCTGGCCAAGGTGCCGCTGATGTTGGTGGTGGGCAAGCGCGAGGCCGAGCAGGGCAGCGTCGCGCTGCGCCGCCTGCCGGGGGGCGAGCAGGAGGTGCTTGCGCTGGGTGAGGCAGTCGATAGAGTGCTAACGGAAGCGAAGGCGCCGGGCGGTTAGGCTCGGCCGGCTTTCGGAAAGAACCCTGGCCTGTGGGGGCGCATGCTGGGGTTCCGTGTGGTATTGCTCGTCCCGATAGGAGATGGCTTCCATCGTTCGTCGCATGATCGACGCGCCGCCCGTCCGGGAAGGTCCGCGCGTCAACGAAATGATCAACGTCCCGGAAGTCCGGCTGATTGATGCGAGCGGGGAAAATGTCGGGGTCGTGTCGCGCGACAACGCCCTTGCACGTGCGTCGGAGGCCGGTCTCGATCTGGTCGAGATATCCCCAAATGCCGACCCCCCGGTCTGCAAGATCCTCGATTTCGGAAAGTATAAATACCAGGCTCAGAAGAAAGCCAACGAAGCGCGCAAGAAACAGCGCGTGATCGAAATCAAGGAAATCAAGATGCGCCCCAACATCGACGATCACGATTACGAAGTGAAGATGCGTTCGATGAACCGGTTCCTGGAGGAGGGCGACAAGGTCAAGATCACCATGCGCTTCCGTGGGCGAGAGATGGCGCATACGGAACTGGGCATGCGGGTGCTGGAGCGGGTGCGCGACGACCTGCAGGAAATCTCCAAGGTGGAACAGCATCCGCGGGTAGAGGGCCGTCAGATGGTGATGCTGATCGGACCGAAATAGCCGCTTGCCAAGCTTGCCCGGCCACCGGGGCATCGCTATACAGGGCGGCCCCGAACGGGCAGCGGCGCGCCGGCGCGGAAGCTAGGCTTCCAGGGCATGCCCGGCCGCCTGACGATGCGAACGAAGGAGACCGAAATGCCCAAGCTGAAGACCAAGAGCGGGTGCAAGAAGCGCTTCGCGCTGACGGGCACCGGCAAGTTGCGCCGCTCGCACGCCAACAAGCGACACGGCATGATTAAGCGCACACCGAAGCAGATCCGCCAGTTGCGCGGCACCGACCTGATCGATGCCAGCAACGAGCGCACGGTGAAGCGCTGGATGCCCTACGGCTGAGCGGGGACGGCATATGGCACGCGCCAAGAAGGGCGGCTACGGCGCCCGCAAGCATCGCGAGGTTATCGCGGAGGCCAAGGGCTATCGCGGGCGACGCAAGAACGTGTTTCGCGTCGCCGTGCAGGCGGTCGAGCGGGCCGGACAATACGCCTATCGCGACCGCCGCCAGCGCAAGCGCGATTTCCGCGCGCTGTGGATCGTCCGCATCAACGCGGCCACGCGCGAACTGGGCCTGACCTATGCCCGCTTCATGAGCGGGCTCAAGCTGGCCGGCGTGGAGGTCGACCGCAAGGTGCTGGCCGATCTGGCGGTGCGCGAACCGGAGGCTTTCAAGGCGCTGGTCGCCAAGGCCCAGGCGGCGTTGCCCGCAGGCGCCTGACCCGCGCCCTTCGGCCATCTTGGAACGGCGCGGTCGGGCGGGGGCCGGGGCCCTTGCCCGCGGGGTGAATTGCCAGGCCCGGCGCCAAATCGACGGCGCGGTATCGGCATGTTGTCAGGCTGGGGCGCATGCGATGTTGCAATCCGAGATCGACGGCTTGTCGCTAGAATTGCGTGGCGCGGTCGAAGCCGCCGGGGACCTGGAAGCCTTGGAGCGGATCCGGGTCGAGGTGCTGGGACGCAAGGGCCGCGTCACGGAACTGCTGAAGGGCCTGGGCAAGATGGCGCCCGAACAGCGCCTGCGGATAGCGCCTGCGCTCAACGCGTTGAAGGACGGCGTCGCCGCCGCCCTGGAACAGCGCCGCGACCGGCTGAAGGCGGCCGAACTCGACGCCCGCCTGGCGGCCGAACGCCTGGACCTCAGTCTGCCGGCGCGGCCCGAAGGCGAGGGCCGCGTGCACCCGGTCAGCCAGGTGATGGACGAGCTGGTCGCGATCTTTTCCGACATGGGCTTCACGGTGGCGGAAGGGCCCGACATCGAAGACGACTTCCACAACTTCACCGCGCTCAACATTCCCCCGGAACATCCGGCCCGGCAGATGATGGACACCTTCTATCTGAAGCCGCGCCCCGACGGGCAGCGCATGGTGCTGCGCACGCACACCTCGCCGGTGCAGATCCGCACCATGCGGGACAATCCGCCGCCCTATCGCATCATTGTGCCCGGTCGCACCTACCGCTGCGACAGCGATCAGACGCACACGCCGATGTTCCACCAGGTGGAAGGCCTGGTGATCGACCGCGACACCCATATGGGCCACCTCAAGGGTACGCTGGTCGAGTTCTGCCGCGCTTTCTTCGAGGTGGCAGAAGTGAAGATGCGCTTCCGGCCCAGCCACTTTCCCTTCACCGAGCCCTCGGCCGAGGTTGACATCGGCTGCAGCCGCAAGAGCGGCGAGTTGCGCATCGGCGAAGGCGAGGACTGGCTGGAGATCCTGGGCTGCGGCATGGTGCATCCCAAGGTGCTGCAGAATTGCGGGCTCGACCCCGAGGAGTGGCAGGGCTTTGCCTGGGGCATGGGGATCGACCGCATCGCCATGCTGAAATACGGCATCCCCGACCTGCGCGCCTTCTTCGACTGCGACCTGCGCTGGCTTCGCCATTACGGCTTCGTGCCACTCGACCAGCCCTCGCTCGGCCGGGGACTCAGCCGATGAAGTTCACGCTCGCCTGGCTGAAGGACCACCTGGAAACCTCGGCCGACGCCGCCACCATCGCCGCGCGGCTGACCGACATCGGCCTGGAGATCGAGAGCGTGGATGACCGCGCCCTGGCACTGGCGCCGTTCCGGGTGGCGCATGTGCTGGAAGCGAAGCCGCATCCGGCCGCCGACCGCCTGCGCGTCTGTCTGGTCGATACCGGCGCGGAACGGGTGCAGGTGGTGTGCGGCGCGCCCAACGCGCGGGCCGGCATGAAGGGCGTGTTCGCGCCCTCCGGCGTGACGGTGCCGGGCACCGGCCTGCTGCTGAAGCCGACCACCATCCGCGGCGTCGCCTCCAACGGCATGCTGGTCTCCGAGCGCGAGATGGGCCTGAGCGACGAACACGAAGGCATCATCGAACTGTCCGACGATGCCGCCATCGGCCAGCCCTTCGCGGCGCTGCTGGGCGTCGACGACGTGCTGCTCGACGTGGCGGTCACGCCCAACCGGCAGGATTGCCTGGGGGTGCGCGGCATCGCCCGCGATCTCGCGGCCGCCGGCGTGGGCCGGCTGAAGCCGTTCGAGCCGCGACCGGTTGCCGGCCGCTTCAAGAGCCCGATCGGTGTCAGCCTGCAATTCGACCCGGCCCATGCCGGCGCCTGTCCCTGCTTCGTCGGGCGCTATTTCCGCGGCCTGAAGAACGGTCCCAGCCCGGCTTGGCTGCGGCGCCGCCTGCGCGCCATCGGCCTCAGGCCGATCTCGGCCCTGGTCGATATCACCAACTACGTGACCTTCGACCTCGGCCGGCCGTTGCACGTGTTCGACGCGGACAAGGTCAAGGGCGATATCGTGGCGCGGCTGGGCCGGCCGGGCGAAAGCCTGCTGGCGCTGAACGGCAAGAGCTACGCCATCGACGAGACCATGACGGTGATCGCCGACGCCGCGGGTCCGGAGGGGTTGGGCGGCGTGATGGGCGGCGAGCCTTCCGGCTGCACGCCCGCGACCGTGAACATGTTCCTGGAGGTGGCGCTGTTCGATCCGCAGCGCACCGCGGCCACCGGCCGGCGCCTAGGCATCGACAGCGACGCCCGCTATCGTTTCGAGCGGGGCGTCGACCCGGCGATGGTGCTGCCGGGCGCCGAGCACGCCACGCACCTGATCCTGGAACTCTGTGGCGGCGAGGCCAGCGATCTGGTGGTCGCCGGCGCGCCCGATGTGCCGGCGCGCACCGTCAGCTACCGGCCCGAACGCATGCGCCGGCTGTCCGGCCTGGACCTGGCGGCGGACGAGCAGGAGCGCATCCTGGCCGCGCTCGGCTTCAGGGTGGAGCGGCTGGACGGCGCATGGCGCGTGAGCGCGCCGACCTGGCGGGGCGATATCCAAGGACCGACCGACCTGGTCGAGGAAGTGGCGCGCATCGCCGGCTTCGCCCGGATCCAGGCGGTGCCGCTGCCGCGGCCCGCGGTGGTCGCCAGGCCCGCGCTCAGTCCAGTGCAATTGCGCCCACCCGCCGCCAAGCGCGCGTTGGCCGCGCGCGGCATGCACGAATGCGTCACCTATTCCTTCCTCTCCCGGCGCTTCGCCCAGGCCTTCGGCGGCGGGCAGGAAGCGCTGGTGCTGGAGAACCCGATCTCCAGCGAACTGGATTGCATGCGCCCCAGCCTGCTGCCCAACCTGCTGCAAGCAGCGGCGCGCAACCAAGCGCGCGGCTTCCACGATCTCGCGCTGTTCGAGGTCGGCCCACAATATGTTGACGACACGGCAAAGGGCCAGCAATTGGTGGCTGGCGGCATCCGCGCCGGTACGACCGGACCCCGGCACTGGGCAGCGCCGCCGCGCCCGGTGGACGCCTTCGACGCCAAGGCCGATGCGCTGGCGGTGCTGACGGCGCTCGGCCTGGCGGCCGGCGCGGCGCAAAGCGTGGCCGGCGCGCCCGCGTGGTATCATCCCGGGCGCGGTGGCGGCCTGCGCCTGGGGCCGCAGACGCTGCTGGCGCAATTCGGCGAACTGCACCCGGCCGTGCTGGAAGCGCTCGACGTCAGGCCGCCGGTGGTGGGTTTCGAGGTCTATTTGCAGGCGGTGCCGGTGCCGCGCGGCCGGGTGGGCCGGGCCAGGGCAAAGCTGGAACTGAACGAGTTCCAGGCGGTCGAGCGCGATTTCGCCTTCGTGCTGCCGCGCGAGGTGCCGGCTGAAGCGGTGCTGGCGGCCGTGCGCAAGGCCGAACGCGGGCTGATCGCCGATGTGTCGGTGTTCGATGTGTATGCCGGGCCGGGGGTCGGCGACGGACACAAGTCGGTCGCCGTGGCGGTGCGGCTGGAACCGAAGGAGCGCACGCTGACCGAGGCCGAGATCGAAGCGGCGTGCGGCCGCATCGTCGCGGCCGTGACCAAGGCGACCGGCGCCACCTTGCGCCGCTGAACCAGGAGATCGGGTGGTAGAGCCCTCGCATATCCGCAACTTCGCCATCATCGCGCATATCGACCACGGCAAGTCGACGCTGGCCGACCGGCTGATCGAACGCTGCGGCGGCTTGGAAAAGCGCGAGATGCAGGAGCAGGTGCTCGATTCCATGGATATCGAGCGCGAGCGCGGCATCACCATCAAGGCGCAGACGGTGCGTCTCAGCTATCGCGCCGCGGACGGACAGGATTATGTGCTGAACCTGATCGACACGCCCGGCCATGTCGATTTTTCCTACGAGGTGAACCGCAGCCTGGCGGCCTGCGAGGGCTCGCTGCTGGTGGTCGATTCGACGCAAGGCGTCGAGGCGCAGACGCTGGCCAACGTCTATCAGGCGCTCGACAACCACCACGAGATCGTGCCGGTCCTGAACAAGGTCGATCTGCCGGCGGCCGAGCCCGAACGGGTGCGCCAGCAGATCGAGGACGTGATCGGCATCGATGCTTCCGGCGCCATCGCCATCTCGGCCAAGACCGGGCGCAACATCGAGCAGGTGCTGGAGGCCCTGGTCACCCGCCTGCCCGGGCCCAAGGGCGAGGCCGAGGCGCCGCTGAAGGCGCTGCTGGTCGACAGCTGGTATGACGCCTATCTCGGCGTGGTGGTGCTGGTGCGGCTGATCGACGGCAGCCTCAGGCGCGGCCAGCGCATTCGCCTGATGGGAACGGGCGGCGTGCACCAGGTCGACCAGGTGGGTGTCTTCACGCCCAAGAAGCAGCCGGTCGAGCGGCTGGGGCCGGGCGAGATCGGCTATCTCACGGCCTCGATCAAGGAAGTGGCCGAGACCCGCGTCGGCGATACGATCACCGAGGAGCGCCAACCGACCGCCGAGGCGCTGCCAGGGTTCAAGCCGGCGGTGCCGGTGGTGTTCTGCGGCCTGTTCCCGATCGACGCCGCCGACTTCCAGGACTTGCGCGAAAGCCTGGGCAAGCTGCGGCTGAACGACGCCGGCTTCCAGTACGAGCCGGAAAGCTCGGCCGCGCTCGGCTTCGGCTTCCGCTGCGGCTTCCTTGGCTTGTTGCACATGGAGATCGTGCAGGAACGGCTGGAACGCGAATTCAACCTGGACCTGATCTGCACCGCGCCTTCGGTGATCTACCGGGTGCATATGAGCGATGGCGCGATGCGCGAGATCCACAACCCGGTCGACCTGCCCGACCCCGGCCGCATCGACCATATTGAGGAGCCCTGGATCCGCGCCACCATCCTGGTGCCGGACGAGCATCTGGGCGCGGTGCTGAAGCTGTGCGAGGAACGCCGCGGCACCCAGGTCAACCTGACCTATGTCGGCAACCGCGCCATGCTGGAATATCGCCTGCCGCTCAACGAGGTGGTGTTCGATTTCCACGACCGCCTGAAATCGGTCAGCCGCGGCTATGCCAGCTTCGACTACCGGCTGGACAGTTACGAGACGGGCGACCTGGTGAAGATGAGCATCCTGGTCAACGCCGAGCCGGTCGATGCGCTGGCCACCATCGTGCATCGCGCCCGGGCCGAGCGGCGCGGCCGGGCCTTGTGCGAGAAGCTGAAGGAGCTGATCCCGCCGCAGCTCTTCCAGATCCCGATCCAGGCGGCGATCGGCGGCCGCATCATCGCGCGCGAGACGATCCGGGCGTTGCGCAAGGACGTGCTGGCCAAGTGCTATGGCGGCGATGTCACGCGCAAGCGCAAGCTGTTGGACAAGCAGAAGGCCGGCAAGAAACGCATGCGCCAGTTCGGCAAGGTGGAGATCCCGCAGGAAGCGTTCATCGCCGCCCTGAAGAGCGAGGTCTAGCCTGGATTATTCGTGACGCGGGCCGTATCGGTGCGGCGGGTGTAGCATAGCTCACTGATTTCGTTCAGGATTTGGTGGTCTAAGCCGGTCCTTCACGAGAGCAGGGAGGCGCCACGCCCGCCATGGCCGACGATAGAGAAC
>VGEV01000003.1 GCA_016869175.1 Alphaproteobacteria bacterium | reverse complement strand
GCAACTCCTCCTTCTCACAAGTCGGAGCCTCCGGGAAACCCGGCGCGGTTCAGCCGAGAGACTGCGCGTCTGTTTGAGGTGAGTGTTGCGAGCGTTGTGAGGTGGTCGCAGCGCAAGCGTCGGACTAGGAGTGCGGCAGCTTCGCCGATGGGTTGGCGGAACCGGCCGCTGCGGCTGGCGGGTGAGCGCGCTTGGCTGCTGGAGCGACTGGCGGTGCGGCCCGACCTGACGCTGCGGGCGATCCAAGGCGAACTCTCGGACCGCGGCATGCGGGTGAGCCTGAAGGCGATCTGGCACTTCCTTCGGGTGGAGCGGCTGACGTTCAAAAAAAGCCTGCACGCCACCGAACAGGACCGGCCCGACGTGGCGCGCCGGCGGGCGCAGTGGAAGAAGTATCAGGGGCGGATTGACCCCCGACGCTTGGTCTTCATCGACGAGGCCTGGGCCAAGACGAACATGACGCGCCGGCACGGCCGCTGCCGCTGCGGCGATCGGCTGGTGGCCAAGCTCCCGCATGGGCGCTGGCACACCCTCACCTTCCTGGCTGCCTTGCGCTGGGATCGGATCGAAGCGCCCTGCGTCATCGATGGGCCGATCAACCGCCGCAGTTTCCTGGCCTACGTCCAGCAGATGCTCGTCCCAACCCTGCGGCCCGGCGATGTGGTCGTCATGGACAACCTCGGCAGCCACAAGCGGCAGGCGATCCGGCGCGCCATCCGCGCGGTCGGCGCCAAGCTCCTGTTCCTCCCCGCCTACTCGCCCGACCTCAACCCCATCGAACAGCCCTTCGCCAAGCTCAAGACCCTCCTGCGCAAGCTCGATGCCCGCACCATCGAAGCCACATGGCGCGGCATCGGCCAGCTCCTCAAGGCCTTCACGCCCCAGGAATACGCCAACTACTTCAGAAACTCAGGATACGCTTCAGAATAAAGGAATCATGCTCTAGAGAAACATCAGCGTGTCGGGCGGCAGGCCCAACAGGTGGCGGCCGACCGTTTCGTAATGCGTGGTGCGCGCCTGGGCCTGCTGCGAGACGGCATGGGCGTCGCGAAAGCGGCGCTCGAACGGGTTGTCGTCGAAGATCGCCGTGGCGCCGGCGGCGCGGTAGGCGCGCGCCACCAAATCGGTCATCTGGTTGATGACGAAGGTCGACGACAGGCGTATCGCCATGCGCTGGTCGAGCGTCAATTCGCGGCTGGCGCCGACCGCGCGCCAGACTTCGGCGACACTGCCCGAGACATAGGCGCGCCCCGAGCGCAGGCCGGCTTCCAGTTCGGCGGCCAGCGTCTGGAAGACCGGGTTCTCCTTCAACGTCGTGCGGGCGCCGCGCGGCGTCTTGTCGCTTTTCGCCAGCGCCAGCAGGTCGTCGAGCGTGGCCCGCGCGATGCCGATGGCGACCCCGGCAAAAGCGGGGGCGTAGACCAGCGTTGCCGGAAACAGGTAGAGCGTCGCAGCCTCGCGCCGCTCGTCGTCGTTCTCGCGATCGATCGTCATCTCCTCGGCCGCGAAGAAGCCGTCAACCGAGAAGCCGTCGCTGCCCGTGCCGCGCAGGCCCATGACCTGCCAGTTATCGATGATGCGCGCCTCAGCGCGCCGGAACAGCGCCGTGCGCTCGACCTGCCGACCGTCGGCCCTGAGCCGCGCCCGACCGTCTGCCTCGAACACCTTGCAATGACCGCCGAGCCAGGTGGCATGCCGGCTGCCGCTGGCGAAATGCCAGGTGCCGGTGACCCGGTAGCCGCCGGCCTCCGCCACCGCCCGGCCCTGCGCGCCCGCGCCCCAGGCCAGCACGTCCCGCGCCTGCCCGAATACCTGCCGCGCCACCTTGGCCGACAGATAGGCCGCCGCCATGGCGCAGCCCGAGCCCTGGCCCAGGCACCAGGCAGCGCTGGCATCGGCGGCGGCGATCACTTCCGTCACTTGCGACAGCGTCACCGGGTCTAGTTCCTCGCCGCCCAGTGATGCCGGCAGCAGCAGGCGGAACAGCCGCGCCTCATGCATCGCTTCCAGCGCCGCCGGCGTCAGTTCGCGCGCCGCCTCGATACGATTGGTTTCCGCCCGCAAGACCCGGGTCACGCCGCGCGCGCGCGCCAAGCAATCGGACACTGGCCGCTCCGTGGTCGGTTCTTGCGCGCCCGCGCGGATCGCCATTCCGGGTCCCCTTGCCTGGTCGGTGGGGCTAACAGTCGCGGGTTGCGCGCGGCCGCGCAAGGCTGCCTGTCGCGCTGCCCGATTGACGCCCGCCGGAACCGCCGCCTAGCGTGCCGGGCCAAGCAAATCCTATGGGGGGAAGGCATGTTGCCGGTGGCACCGGAAATCCAGACCCGCGTCTTCGCCAAACTGCCCGACGAGCTGCGCCGGGACGGCAAGCCCTCGCGCTGGGTGGAGCGGCTCGGCCGGGTGCTCCAGAAGCCGGCCAAGATCGGTTCATTCCTGGAAGGCCCGGCGTTCGACCGCAGCGGCAATCTCTACGTCACCGACATCCCCTATGGCCGCATCTTCCGCCTGACGCCCAGGGCCGAGTGGCAGTTGGTCTGCGAGTATGACGGCGAGCCGAACGGCCTGAAGGTTCACAAGGACGGGCGGCTGATCGTTACCGACCAGCAGAACGGCCTAGTGCAGGTCGATCCGGTGAACGGCAAGGTCACGCCGTTTCTCGGCCGCGACCTGATCCATGGCTACAAGGGTGTCAACGATCTGTTTTTCGCCGCCAACGGCGACTGCTACTTCTCCGACCAGGGTCAGTTGACCGGGCTGCAGGACCATGCCGGCCGGCTCATGCGCTATTCCGCCACGGGCAAGCTGGAAATGGTCATGGACAAGATCCCCAGCCCCAATGGCCTGGTCATGAACCTGAACGAAGGCATCCTCTACCTGGCGGTGACGCTGCTGAACGCGGTCTGGCGGGTGCCGTTCCTGGATGGCGAGGCGGTCAAGGTGGGCGTGTTCGCCTACCTCATGGGCGGGCTGGGGCCGGATGGCATGGCGCTCGACGCCGAGGGCAACCTGGCCGTGGCGCATGCCGGCGGCGGCGCCGTCTGGCTGTTCGACCCGCATGGGCTGCCGCTTGCCCGCGTGGTCTCCTGCACGGGGCGGATGATCACCAACCTCGCCTATGGCGGGCCCGCCAACAAGCAGCTCTTCATCACCGAATCCGATACGGGCACGGTGCTGCTGGCCGACATGCCGGCGCCCGGCAAGCCGATGTTCTCGCACCAGTAGCGGACCCGCCTAAGCCAGCACGTCCTCGCGCGCGACGCCGCGGCAGTCCATCTCGAACTCGAGGTCGACCACCGGCGGGCGGCAATAGTGCCAGGTCAGGCCCTGCGCCGCCGCGCCGCGCGCCACGATCTCGTTGGCTAGGAAGGGATGCAGGTCGTGCACCGTGTAGGCCTGCGTGCCCGTGCAGTCGGCCCAGGCGAAGCCCAGCGCCGCCATCCGCCGTTCCATCTCGCCCAGCACGAACCGCGCCTTCTGGCGCAGGCCAGCCGGGCTGAGATCGCCCCGGCAAACGATATGGTCACGATAGTTTTCCTTGCCCTCCGGCGCCTCGCCGCTGCCCGCGACGACGAAGGAGGCGGGCGAATTGGGCTGGACGACGGTGAAACAGAAGGCGTGGAAGCAGGGTTCGCTCGGCGCGCCCGCTTCCGGGCAGACATTGCTGCGCGCCACCGGATTGAGCTTGCCGTCGTAGAGGCCCCATTCGGCCAGCGTCTTGACGTAGTGCTCGTTGAAGGCGCGGAAGCCGGCTTCGCTGAACTGCGCGGGCGAGCGCAGCTCGCAGGCGCAAAACGCGGTTGTCGGCCGGCCGGCGGCGGCAAGCTGCGCGGCGACGACGCCGAAGCCCTGGGCCATCGGCACTAGCCGCCGGAAACGCACCCGTCGGATGGCGAAGCCCGGCTCGGCCGCGACGCCGCCCGAATACTGGAAGACCCCTGGAACGTAGCGATAGCCGCCGCCCGCGAAGATCGGGGCGGCGCTCATGCCCGCCCGCTCATTCGTCCCACACCTTCTGCGGCAACGGCAGGCCCGCCAGCAGCGCGGGCGTCAACGCCGCGGCCGGCGCCACCCCCACCTGGCGCAACAGCGTGTCCACCTGCCGCACATGCTGGGTTGCGTGCCAGACCGTGCGTTCCAGCATTTCGTGCAAGCTGGTATGGCCGAAATACCCCTCGACCCGCCGGCCGAAGTCGGCGGCGGCGGCCCCCGCCCACCACGCCGCGAAACGCTGCCGCACCGCCGCCCCATGGACAGCGATGGCAGCGGCGCTGCGCATCTCCTCCGGCGGCGGCGCCACCAGGTCCTCGTAGCGCAACGGGCGATCCATCGCTCGGCAGTCGAGGAAACTGTCGGCGATCTGGAAGACGTGGTGCAGCAGCACCCGCCACGAACGCGGCCGGTTCGGCAACTGGTTCTCGAGAAACCGGTCGGGCATCTGGCCCGACAACCGCACCGCGACCGCCAAGATGGCATCGAACCGGCTCGCCAGTTCCGCCGGGCTCAGCGTCGGCCCGGTATCGTCGGGCAGCGCGAGAAATTCCACCACGTCCTGCAACATTTGCGCGAACACAAAGCGGCCGTCGCGTGCCACCACCGGAACCGAACGCGCGCCCAACGCCGCCAGTTCCTCGCGACCGGCGGCATCCTCCAGCACATTCACCGAGCGGAACCCGATCCCACGGACCGAGAGGTATTCCTTGACCCTCAGGCAGCTCGTTCAGTGCGGCTGCCAGAAGACCGCGATCTGTTCGCTCATGCTCGCCCTCGCTGGCGCCAGCTTAGCGTAGTATCGCTGGGCATCGAAAGCGTCTTCGGGGGGCACCATGGACGAGTTCGACTTCGTCATCGTCGGCGCCGGTTCGGCTGGCTGCGTGTTGGCCAACCGACTGAGCGCCGACGGCAGAACGACGGTCTGCCTGCTTGAGGCCGGGCCACCCGACCGCTCGATCTACATCGACATGCCGGCCGGCTTCATCAAGCTGTTCCACAATCCGACCTACACCTATCAGATCACCACCGAGGCCGGGCCCGGCCTGGCCGGCCGGCAGGTGACGTTTCCGCAAGGGCGCACGCTCGGCGGCTCCAGTTCGATTAACGGCATGATCTATAACCGCGGCCAGCCGATGGATTTCGACGCCTGGGCGCAGGCCGGCAACCGCGGCTGGGGCTGGAGCGATGTGCTGCCCTACTTCAAGCGCTCGGAGGCGCGCATCGGCGCCGGCGAGGAGCGGGTGCGCGGCCGCGACGGCCCCACCCCCATCACCGACATCGACTGGCTGCACCCGGTCTGCGAGGCCTTCATCGCGGGCGCGCAGCAACTGGGCATTCCGCGCTGCGCCGACCACAACAGCGGCGAACAGGCGGGTGTCGGCTATTTCCAGCGCAACATCGCCCGGGGCCGCCGGCAGAGTTCGGCCAAGGCCTTCCTGCGGCCGGCCCTCGCACGCGGCACCATCGAGGTGCGCACCCAGGCGCACGCGACCGCCATCCTGCTGGACGGCAAGCGCGCGGTCGGCGTGCGGCACGCCACGGGCCGCAGCCTGTCGGGCCAGCGCGAGGTGCGGGCAAGGGCTGAGGTGATTGTCTCGGGCGGCACGCTCAACTCGCCCAAGCTGTTGCAGCTTTCCGGCATCGGCCCGGCCAAGCTCTTGCGCGAGATCGGCGTCGAGGTGCGGCACGAACTGCCAGGGGTGGGGGAGAACCTGCGCGACCACTACGCGGCGCGCATGGTGGCGCGTATCAGGGGGGTCGATTCCATCAACCAGCGGGCGCGCGGACCGCGGCTGCTGTTCGAGATCTTCAATTGGGCGATCGGCCGGCCGAGCATTCTCGGCCTCAGTCCCTCGCTGGTGCATGTGTTCTGGAAATCCAACGAAGCGCTGGACGCGCCCGACCTGCAATTCGTCTTCACCCCCGCCAGCTTCCGTGCCGGCGCGATCGGCGTGCTGGACGATTTCCCGGGTATGACCTGCGGGGTGTTCCAGGAGCGACCGGAGAGCGTCGGCTGGGTGCGCGCGCGATCGCGCGACCCGTTCGACCTACCGCAAGTACAGCCCAACTACCTGTCGCACCCCCTCGACCGCCAGGTCACGGCGGCGGGCGTGCGCTGGTGCCGCCGCCTGCTGACCTCGCCGGCGCTGTCCGGGTTTTTCGAGCGGGAGGAGTTGCCGGGCGCGCAGGCCGAGAGCGATGACCAACTGCTCGACTTCGCCATGCGCTATGGCTCGACGGCCTTCCATCCCATGGGCAGTTGCCGCATGGGTCCCGACAGCGACCCGACCGCGGTGGTGGACGACCGGTTGCGGGTCAAGGGCATCGCAGGCTTGCGGGTGGTGGATGCCTCGATCATGCCCAACATGCCCTCGGCCAATACCAACGCCTCGACCCTGATGATCGCCGAGAAGGCGGCGGACCTGATCTTGGGAAAGGTACCCTAACGAGGCGGGTCGGGATAGAGCGTGCCCTGGGCGCCAAAGTAGTTGTCCCAGGCGAACCAGTAGGCCACATGGCCGGGCAGCCTGGGCAGGCGCTGGCCGCCCGGGCCTTGCAGGAACTCCTCCTCGATCCGCCAGCCTGTGCCGTCGCCCGCCCGCAGCGCCATGGCGCCGTCGGCCTTGACGAAACGCTGGCCGGCACGTTCGTAGGCCCGGACCGTGCGGGTTGCCGCCTCGCCGATCAGCACCACTTCGCGTTGGCCGATGGCATCGTTCAGCACCGGCGGGTCGTTGAAGGCTGACAGCGGCCAGGCGCGCCACGCACCGGGTTCGCTCATCACGAACACCTGGTCCTTGGGCTTCAGCCGCGTCTCGTCAACGGCGGCCGGAAACATCAGGCCTGGGCTGGCGAAATAATCGCGGTAAACGACGCCGGAGCCGTAGTCGCGTCGATGCCCGGTATCGAGCGACAGCACCGTCGTGCCCGGATGGCGTGTGCGCCAATCCGCCCAACTGGCGATGGTGAGCGGCAGTTGGCGCAAGCGCAGGCCGCTATCGGCAAGCGGGCCAGAGACCGGCTCGCCGCTGAACTGGTTCCACAGCGAACGCGTCTTGCGGTCGTACATCAGCTTGTTGGAACGGTAGAGCAACCCGGAGGTGGAGAACTCCATCGCCGCCGCGTCGCCCGGCTGGCGTGTGTCGTAGAGGATGCCGGCGCCGCAGAGCGTGCAATAGGCGAGCGACACCGGTTGGCCGCCCACCACGTCGTTGAGCATTTCGTGCCAGCCCATGATGCGCAGCGGATAGACCCGCGTATCGCCGGCAATCGCCAGGCCGAACACCAGATCGTCGTCGGCGAGATAGCCGGCCTCGGCCGCGGCGATCCGCTTCGGCCGGTCGAGCGGCGGGATGCCGTCCACCGGAACGCCGCCCCAGACCACTTCTTCCAGCCGGACCCGCTGCCGGCCGGGCTCATGCAGAAAGGGGGCAAGAAAACCCTCGAAACGCGGATCGATCCGCGTCATCAGCGCGATCAGCATCGAGGCGAAGCTCGGATGCGGCCGAATGTCCGGGCGACTTTCCTGCCACAGCATCCAATCGAACCAGGTGGTACCGCGATACCCAGTCAGCGCCCGCAGCGCCGCGCCAAAGCGCTCGTCCTCGACTTGCGTGAAGCGCATGGCCAGGATGAAATGCGCCACGACGTCCGGTTTGCCGCGGCTGACCAGGTCCTTGCTGGCTGCCGCGCGGGTCTCGGCGTCGGCGAAGATCAGCGCCAGACCCGCATCAGCCAGTTCGTCCTCGGCCAGTTCGGTGGCCCCGGCCGGCGCCAACCAAGACAGCAGCAGCACGCCCAGACACGCAGCACGCCATCGCTGAAGTCGCCGCATTCCGCCGCCCTCTTTGCGCCAGGCTACTGTCCCGCCCGACGCCGGCGTCGGTCCAAGCAACTTCCGGTGAACCGGGTGGGCTGGCTACAAGAGGTCGGCGACGACCGCGCGGTAGCGGCCCAGGCTGGACAAATGCGCCTTCAGCGAACGTTCCGAGATGCGGCGGTGGTGATAGCGGCCGAACCAGTTGTTGAGCGTGAGATGGGTGACGCCGAGCCGCTTCCAGGCCTCCGCCTCGGCGCGCCAGTTGGCCTCGTTGCCGATGCCCATGGAGACCCAGACCTCGAAACCGACCTCCGCGGGATCGCGTCCGGCCTGGCGCGTGTAGTCGTGCAGCCGGTCGAGGGCGGCGCTCGCCGCCTCGCCCGGCGGGTGCGCCAGCATGATCCAACCATCGCCCCATTTGGCGATACGCCTGAGCGTCACGTCCTCGTGCCCGCCATACCAGAGCGGGATGCGGCCCGCCGCCGGCCGGGGATTGATGCCGGCGTCGGGAATGCGGTGCCATTCGCCCTGGAAATCGACATGCGGAGCGGCCCACAGTTCGCGCATGACCGCCACCTGTTCCTCGGAGCGGCGGCCGCGGTTGCGGAAGTTCTCGTTGAGCGCGACATACTCGGCCTCGTTCCAGCCGACGCCGATGCCCAGACGCAAACGCCCGCCCGACAGCAGGTCGACGCAAGCCGCCTGCTTCGCCACCAGCGCGGCCTGCCGCTGCGGCAGGATCAGCACTTGCGTCGAGAAACCGATGCGGGTGGTGCAGGCGCTCAAGTAGCCAAACAGCACGAAGGGATCGTGGAACAGATCGCGCGAGGTGTTGCGGGCGCCCCAGTTGGGCCGGCTGACGGCATTGACGCCCAGCACGTGATCCGGCGCGCCCAGGTGATCGTAGCCGAGCCCTTCCGCGGTCTGCGCCAGTTCGCGCACCACCGCCGGATCGCCGCCGACATCGATCAGCGGCAGCATGTAGCCGAGCTTCATGGGGGCAAGCCCTCAGCGGCCGACGAAGCGCGGCGTGCGCCGTTCGTCCATCGCCTTCACGCCCTCGCGGAAATCCTCGGTACGGCGCTGCCACTCCTGCTCCATCAGTTCGCGCTCGGTCGCCGCCTCGGCCGCATCCGCGAAGCCCCGGCGCAAGGTCTCGCGCATCGAGCGGACGGCGAGCGGCCCGGATTGCGCGATCTCGGCCGCCAGCCCGATCGCCGCCGGGCGCACTTCGCCGATCGGCACCAGCATGTCGGCCAGTCCGATCTTGACCGCCTCCTCCCCGTCGATGCGCCGGCCGGTATAGAACAACAGCGCCGCCTTCTGCTGACCGACGAGACGCGGCAGCGTGAAGGTCAGTGCGAAGCCCGGATGGAACGCCAGCCGGCTGAAATTGGCGCTGAAGCGGGCTTCCGGGCAGGTCACGCGGAAGTCCGCCATCACCGCGAGGCCAAGCCCGCCGCCGATCGCCGGCCCCTGCACCGCCGCCACGATGGGCTTGGTCGAGCGGAACAGGCGCGTTGCTTCCTTGTAGAGATGCTTGCCGGTCTCCGAAGTGGCGCTGCCGGTCTCCGGCCGATTGGCGAAGTCGGCGCCGGCGCAGAACGACTTGCCTTCGGCGCACAGCACCTTGGCCCGGCAGTTGTCGTCGCGGTCGAACGCCTCGAACGCGTCGGCGATCTGGTTGATCAACGAGTTGTCGAAGAAATTGTGCGGCGGGCGGCGGATTTCCACGATGCCGACATGGCCCTGGGCGCTGACGCCGATATCCTTGTAGCTGACGCTCATCGTTCTCTCGCTTCTTCGCTAGCGCTTGGTCAGCACTTCCGGGTTGATCACATTGGCGGGGTCGAGCTTGCCGTCGAAGCAGTCGACGACGTTCTGCGCCGAGGCGGTGCCCATGCGGAACATGCTCTCCTCGGTGACCCCGGCCGAATGCGGGCTGACGATGATGTTGTCGAGCTCGAACAGCGGCAGATCGGGCATGGCCGGTTCGACCACGAAGGGGTCGATCCCGGCGCCGGCGATGACATTGCGTTTCAAGGCGTCGTAGAGCGCCGCCTCGTCCACGATGCCGCCGCGCGCGGTGTTGACGACGAAGGCGGTCTTCCTCATCGCCGCCAGCTCGGCCCGGCCGATCATGCCGTCGGTCTCCTTGGTCTTCGGGCAATTGACCGAGACGAAGTCGACCTCCGGCAGGCGCTTGCGCCAATCCGCCACCGGCGTGGCGCCGGCGGTGCGAATGGCATCCTGAATGACATAGGGATCATGCACCAGAACGTTCATTTCCATGGCGACGCAGCGCTTGACCAGCCTTCTGCCGATCCGCCCGAAGCCCAGGATCAAGACCGTGCGGCCGGCCAGATCGAAGGCGATGGGATCGAAGCGAATGTTCCAGTTGCCCTTGCGCACCTCACGATCGTAGACGCGCGCCCGCTTGGCTAAGGCCAGCATGAAGAACAGCGAGTGCTCGGCCACCGTCACCGAATTGGCGATACCGACCACAGCCAACGGCACGCCAACCCTGGTCAGCGCCGCCACGTCCACGCTGTCATAGCCGACGCCATGGCGGGCGACGATCTTCAGCCGGCTGGCGGCCTCGATGATGCGGGCGCTGAACGGCACCACGCCCAGGATGGCGGCGTCGTAATTGCCGATATGCTGACGGATATTCTCCTCGGAGAGTTCGGTGAAGCGCTCGTATTCGATGTCCGGCCGCGCATCGAACACCGACTTGATGCCGGCGGTGATCGGCATCTGGATCATCACCCGTTTCTTCATTCCCCACCCCCGTTGCGGTTCGGCGCGGGCAATCTAGAACATCGCCGGGCTGCCTGCATAAGTGCCGTGCAAAGTTGCGTTGCGGCAAGCCTCGGCACCGCGGCTATCATTGGCTGGTCGAACGATCCGGGGGACACCGCATGAGCACGCAGGGCAGCACGGTCGAAAGCCGCATGAGCGGCATCAACGAAACCTGGCTGGCGATGAACCAGGAGGAAATCCTGGAGCCGGGCCTGCCGATCATCGATCCGCACCATCATCTCTGGGACTTCTCTACCCACCGCTACCTGATCTGGGACATCCTGGCGGACGCCGGCAGCGGCCATAATGTCGAGGCCACCGTCTTCCTGGAATGCACCGCCTGCTACAAGGCTGACGGGCCGATGGAGCTGCGCCCGGTCGGCGAGACAGAGTTCGTCAACGGCCTCGCCGCCATGTCGGCCAGCGGCCGCTACGGCAAGACGCGCGTGGCGGCGGGCATCGTCGGGCTGGCCGACCTGACCCTGGGCGGCCGCGTGGAGGAGGTGCTGCGCGCCCATATCAACGCGGGCGGCGGCCGTTTCCGCGGCATCCGTTACGCCGCCGGTGTCAGCGACACGCCGGAAGTGCATACCAGCCACACCAACCCGCCATTGCATCTTTATCGCGAACACAAGCCGTTCCGCGAGGGTTTCGCCAAGCTGGGCCAGCTTGGCCTCACTTTCGATGCCTGGCTCTATCACCCGCAATTGGCTGACGTGCCCCATCTCGCCCGCGCCTTCCCCGAGCAGCCGATCGTGTTCAACCATTGCGGCGGGCCGCTCGGCGTCGGCAAGTATGCCGGCAAGCGCGAGGAGGCGTTCGCCGACTGGAAGAAGAACATCCTGGAACTGGCCAAGTGCCAGAACGTCTACATGAAGCTGGGCGGCATCGGCATGCGGGTGAGCGGCTTCGACTTCCACAAGCGCGATCGGCCGCCCAGCTCGCAGGAACTGGCGGACGCCTGGCGGCCCTATATGGAAACCTGCATCGAGGCGTTCGGCGCCAAGCGCTGCATGTTCGAGAGCAACTTCCCCGTAGACAAGATCTCCGGCAGCTATGCCACCTACTGGAACGCCTTCAAGCGGCTGGCCGCCAGGGCGACGCCGACCGAGAAGGCCTGGCTGTTCCGCGACACGGCCAAGCAGTTCTACCGCTTGTAGCGGCGGCCGGCGGACGGGCGGGCAGTGTTCGACATTCCGCAGGTTCTGCTGCCGGAATTCATGGCCCTGCATGCCCGCGACCGGCCGGACAAGCCGGCGCTGATCGTGGCCGGCGAGACGCTGACCTGGAGTGGCTTCGAGGCGGCGATGGGGCGCGTCGCGGGCGCGCTCGCCAGCCGCGGCCTGGGGCCGGGCGACACCGTGGCGGTGCTGGCAGAGCCGGTGTTGCCGGCGATCGTTGCCCAGTTCGGCGCGATCAAGGCCGGCTGCGCAGTCGCCTCGCTGTCCAGCGCAGTCAGCGACAGCGACTTGGGCGGCTTGCTGAGCGATTGCGGCGCCCGGCTGCTGCTGGCCAGCGCCAGCGCGCGCGCCAAGGCCGAGGCCGCCCTCGGGCAGCCGACGGCGCCGTCCGCGCTCGCCAAGGTGGCGCTCGACTTCGCCGCACCCGGCTGGCAGCCCCTGGCGGATTTCCTGACCGGCGGCCCCGCCCCGGCGGTCGGGATCGACGAGAACGCGCCCTACTGCCTGATCTATTCCTCCGGCACGACCAGTCTGCCCAAGGGCATCGTGCTGTCGCACCGTTGCCGGCTGGTCTATTCCCAGATCCTGGGGCAGGCCTTCGGCTATGCCGCCGACACCATGTCGATCACCGGCACCGCGCTCTATTCGAACACCACCTGGTCGATCCTCAACATGACCTTCCTCGCCGGCGGCACGGCCGTGGTGATGCCGCGCTTCGAGGCCGGCGAGTTCTGCCGCCTGGTCGCCCGCCACCGAGTCAGCCACACCATCCTGGTGCCGGCGCATTTCCAGGCGATCGAGCAGCAGTTGGCGAGCGCGGCCGCCGACTTCTCCAGTTTCCGCGCCGTGGTCACGGTGGGTTCGCTGATGCCGGCGGACACCAAGCGCCGCCTGTACCGGCTGTTCGGCGGCTGCCTGCACGAGGTCTATGGCCTGACCGAGGGTTTCGCCAGCGTGCTGCGGCCTGCCGATATCGAGCGCCAGGCCGAATCCGTCGGCCGGCCGCTGCCCGGCAATGACATCCGCATCCTCGACCATCAGGACCGCGAGATCGGCGATGGTTCGCCCGGCGAGATCGTGGGCTACAGTCCGTTCCTAATGCGCGGCTATCACAACAACCCCGGCAAGACCGAGGAAGCGATCTGGCGCGACGGCCGGGGCCGCAGTTTCCTGCGCAGCGGCGATGTCGGCCGGATCGAGAACGGCTTCCTGCATCTGGTCGACCGCAAGAAAGACATGATCGTTTCGGGCGGGCAGAACGTCTATCCGGCCGATATCGAGCGGGTATTGATGGCGCATCCGGCGGTGCGGGAGGCCGCCGTGATTGGCGTGCCGCATGCGCGCTGGGGCGAGACGCCGCTGGCGCTGGTGGTGCCGAAGGCCGAGCCGCCCCCCGGCGCGGAAGCCTTGCGCGACTGGGCGAATGCCCGCCTGGGCCGCTACCAGCGCTTGGCGGCGCTGGAATTCCGCGACAGCCTGCCGCGCAATGCCGGCGGCAAGGTGCTGAAGCGCGAATTGCGCCAGCCCTATTGGTCGCAAGGCCAGCCTTGCACCGACTTTCCAGACCCCTCGAAACAACCCACCTCCTGAACGAAACGGAACTTCGTCATGGCCATTATCTCGGGCAAGCGCGCGCTTCTGGAACTGCTGCGGCAGGAGGGCGTCGAGTTCATGTTCGGCAATCCCGGCACCACCGAGTTGCCGCTGATGGACGCCTTCGCGGTGGAGGACCGGCCGCGTTACATCCTGGGCCTGTCGGAGGCGGCCGTGCTGGGCATGGCGGACGGCTATGCGCAGGCCTCCGGCAAGCTGGCGGCGGTCAACCTGCACGTCGCCCCCGGCCTCGGCAACGCCATGGGCATGCTCTATGACGCGCAGAAGGCCGGCTCGCCCCTGCTGGTTACCGCCGGCCAGCACGAACAGACCTTCAACGTCACCGAGCCCATCCTGTGGGCCGACCTGCCGACCGTGGCGCGGCCGTTCGTGAAGTGGTCGGCCGAGGTGCATCGGCTGGCCGACCTGCCGCGCCTGATCCACCGGGCCGCCAAGACCGCCCTGGCGCCGCCGACCGGCCCCGTCTTCCTGTCGCTACCGGGCGACGTGCTGAACGCCGAGGCCGACATCGACCTGGGCCGGCCGACCCGCGTTGCCCGCGGCCTGCGTGGCGATCCGGCGGCGGTGGCGGAGGCGGCGCGGCTCTTGGCCGGGGCCGAGCGGCCGGTGCTGATCGCCGGCGACATCGTGGCGCAGAACGGCGCGCATGCCGAGATCGTGCGGCTGGCGGAGCTGCTGGGCGCGCCGGTCTATCTGGAAGGCGTCGCCAATACCGCCGCCTTCCCCACCTCGCACCCGCTGTTCAAGGGCCCGATCAATCGCTTGTCGCCCCTGATCCGCCAAGCGCTCGACCAGCACGACGTGCTGTTCTCGGTGGGTGGCGATCTGTTCACCTTGTCGTTGCCCTCGGACGTTGAGCCGGTGCCGCAGGCCTTGCGCATCATCCACCTGGACAGCGATCCCTGGGAGCTTGGCAAGAACTACGCCGCCGACGTCGCCATGCTGGGCGATCCCAGGACCACGCTGCCCGACATCGTCGCGGCGCTTCAGGGCGCGATGACCCCGGCGCAGGTCAAGCGCGCGGGCGAACGGCGGGCCGCCAACCAGTCCGCCATCGCCGCCGAACGTGACAAGCTCAAGGCCCAGGCGAAGGCGCAGGCCGACAAGCTGCCCCTGCAGCCGATGGCCCTGTTGCAGACCATCGGCGAGGCGCTGCCGGCCAATGCGGTCGTGATCGAGGAGACGCTGTCCTCGGGCGGCGGCATCCGGCAGCTGATCAACAGCGACGACCCGCAGAGCTTCTATGGCCTGCGCGGCGGTGGCATCGGCTGGGGCCTGCCGGCGGCGATCGGCGTGAAGCTCGCGCTGCCCGAGCGGCCGGTCGTGGCGCTGATCGGCGACGGCAGCGCGATGTATACCGTGCAGGCGCTGTGGAGCGCCGCGCACGACAAGGTGGCGGTGATCTACGTGATCCTCAACAACCGCTCCTACCGCATCCTGAAACAGCGCACCAACGCGCTGCGCGGCTATGCGGCGCAGATGGACAAGTTCGTCGCCATGGACTTCACCGACCCGCCGATCGACTTCCTGGGCCTCGCCCGCTCGCTGGGGCTGGAAACGCATGCCGCGCGCACCCTGCCCGAGGTCCGCCAAGCCCTTGCGGCGGCGCTCAAGGCCCGCGGTCCGGTGCTGATCGACGTCGAGCTCGACCGCAGCTTCAAGCCGGTGTGAGGCGTTCGCCGACGGCTATCCCCTGGGAATGCCCCCCATCATCGACCAGCCGATGCCGGACAGCAGACCGCAATCGATCGGCAGCGTGGTGCCGGTGATGGCGCTGGCCTGGTCGGAGCACAGGAAATAGGCGCCGTCGGCGATCTCCTCCATCGTCACCCAGCGGTTCATCGCCGTGCCGGCCAGCATCTTGGACGGGTCGCGCAGGCCCGCCTGGATGTTGCGCTGCTGGATCGGCGTCAGCACCGGTCCAGGCGCAATGGCGTTGACCCGGACACCGCGCCGGCCGAGTTCGACGCCCAACGCCCCGGTCAGCGAGATCACCGCCGCCTTGCTGGCGCCATAGGCCAGCATCGGCAGCCGCATATAGCCTGAGGTCGAGGCGATATTGACGATGGCGCCTTGCCCGCGCCCGGCCATGCGCATGCCGAAATGGCGACAGCAGAGATAGGTGCCCTGGTAATTGACCTCCATCACCCGGGCTTCTTCTTGGTCGTCCATCTCCTCCAGCGGACGGGGGCGCTGCAACAGGCCGGCGGAGTTCATCAGCACCGACACCGGGCCATGCCGGGCCTCGATCGCCTCGGCCGCGCGCGCCACCGCGGCCTCGTCCGCCACGTCCAGCCGATAGGCCGCCGCCTTGCCGCCGGCGCCCACGATCTCTTTCACCACCTCGCCGGCATTGGCCTCGTTCAGGTCGGCGATCACGACGCAATCCCCCGCCCCGGCGAAGCGCCTGGCGGTGGCATGGCCAATCCCGCTCGCCCCGCCGGTGATCACCGCTATCCGCCCCGTCGCCGCCACCGTCGCCTCCCCGCTGGTTTGTCCGATTGTTGAGCGAGTGCGGCCGGCTGTCGAGGCGGTCTACCGAGTAGGCCGAGGAAGCCGGCACGAAGCGGCCAGACAGATGAAGAATTTTGATGCAAATGGCCAGTTGCAGCGCAACAAATTCGTGTTACAAGCCCCGCCTTCGTCTAGACTGGCAGACCGCGTCCGGTTGGGGACGCGGACAACGGAACGGACCGACCGGAGGTGGAAGGGCACAGGCATGGCGTTGCCGGAGCGACAGGGACTGTATGATCCGCGGAACGAGCACGATGCGTGCGGCGTTGGCTTCATTGCCAACATCAAAGGCCGCAAATCGCACGAATTGCTGCGCCGCGGCCTGCAGATCCTGCTCAATCTGGACCATCGCGGTGCGGTTGGCGCCGACCCCCTGGTCGGCGACGGGGCCGGCTGCCTGATCCAGATCCCGGACGCGCTGTTGCGCGACTGGGCGGCGAAACAAGGGGTTGCCCTGCCGCAGCCGGGTCACTACGCCGTCGCCATGTGTTTCTTGCCGCGCGACCCGACGGCGCGCGAGCAGGCGATCAAGCATTTCGAACGTTTCACCAAGGTCGAAGGACAGATCCTGCTCGGCTGGCGCGAGGTGCCGACCGATACCACGGGCCTCAGCGCCAAGGTCCTGGAGACCATGCCGGTCATCCGCCAGGCGATCCTGGCGCGCGGCAAGGCGATCAAGGATCAGGACGCCTTCGAACGCAAACTGTTGGCGATCCGAAAGCAGACCCTCAACAGCGTGGCCGAGCTGGCCAAGAAGCGGGGCCTGCCCGCCTTGCGCGACCTCTACATGCCGTCCTTTTCCACTCGCACGGTAGTGTACAAGGGGCTGTTGCTGGCGCACCAGGTGGAAAGCTTCTATGCCGACCTGCGCAATGCCTTGACGGTCACGGCGCTGGCGCTGGTGCATCAGCGCTTCTCGACCAACACGTTCCCGTCCTGGCGGCTGGCGCACCCCTATCGGTTCCTCGCCCATAACGGCGAGATCAATACCGTGCGCGGCAACATCAACTGGATGTACGCCCGGCGCGGTTCGATGGCCTCCGAGCTGATCGGGCCGGATCTCGACAAGATGTGGCCGATCATCCCGCACGGCCAGTCGGACACCGCGTGCATCGACAACGCCCTGGAACTGCTGGTGGCCGGCGGCTATTCGCTGGCGCACGCGATGATGATGCTGATCCCCGAGGCCTGGGCCGGCAATCCGCTGATGGACCCGCAGCGCCGCGCCTTCTACGAATATCACGCGGCGCTGATGGAGCCATGGGACGGCCCGGCCTCGATCGCCTTCACGGACGGCCGGCAGATCGGCGCCACGCTCGACCGCAACGGCCTGCGCCCCGCGCGCTATCTCGTGACCGACGACGACCATGTGATCATGGCCTCGGAGGCGGGCGTGCTGCCGCTGCCGGAAGAGCGGATCGTGCACAAGTGGCGCCTGCAGCCGGGCAAGATGCTGCTGATCGACCTGGAACAGGGCCGCATCATCGGCGACGACGAGGTCAAGCGCACGCTGGCGGCGGAACACCCCTACGAGGAATGGCTGAAGCAGACCCAGCACAAGCTGGAGGAGCTGCCCGATCCGCCGGACGTGCCGGGGCCGTCCTTCATCAACGACCCCACCACCCTGCTGCACCGCCAGCAGGCCTTCGGCTACACGCAGGAAGACATGCAGTTCTTTCTGGAGCCGATGGCCAGAGAGGGCGACGACCCGGTCGGCTCGATGGGCACCGACACGCCGATCGCCGTGCTCTCGCGCAAGCCCAAGCTGCTGTACAACTATTTCAAGCAGAACTTCGCGCAAGTCACCAACCCGCCGATCGACCCGATCCGCGAGGAACTGGTGATGTCGCTCGTCTCCATGATCGGACCCAGGCCCAACCTGTTGGGCCACCATGCCGGCTCGCACTACCGGTTGGAGGTCTCGCAGCCGATCCTGTCCAACGTGGACTTGGAAAAGATCCGTTCCATCGCCAGTTTGGTGAACGGCGCCTTTCGCACCGAGACGCTGGACTGCACCTGGCCGGTCGACGACGGCGCCGCCGGCCTGCAAGCGGCTTTGGAGCGCGTCTGCCGCGGCGCGACCGACGCGGTGCTGGCCGGTGGCAACATCCTGATCCTGTCCGATCGGCAGGTCTCGGCCGAGCGCGTGGCGGTGCCGGCCTTGCTGGCGACCGCGGCGGTGCATCACCACCTGATCCGCCAGGGGCTGCGCACCCGCACCGGCCTGGTGGTGGAAACGGGCGAAGCGCGCGAGGTGCACCATTTCTGCGTGCTGGCGGGCTTCGGCGCCGAGGCGATCAATCCCTATCTCGCCTTCGAAACGCTCGAACATCTGCGGGTGCAGAACGGCCTGCCGCTCAAGCCCTATGAATTGCAGAAGAATTACCTGAAGGCGGTCGGCAAGGGCATTCTCAAGGTGATGTCCAAGATGGGCATCTCCACCTACCAGTCCTATTGCGGCGCGCAGATCTTCGACGCGGTCGGGCTGGCCTCGCGTTTTGTCGAGCAGTACTTCACCGGCACCGCCACCACCATCGAGGGCGCCGGGCCTGCCGAAATCGCCGAGGAGGCGCTGGCCCGCCATCGCCAGGCGTTCGGCGACGATCCGCTCTACCGCAACATGCTGGAAGCGGGCGGCGACTATGCCTATCGCCTGCGCGGCGAGGATCATGCCTGGACGCCAGAGTCGATCGCCCATCTGCAACACGCGGCGCGCGGCAACTCGCGCGAGGAATACCGCAAGTTCGCCACCCTCCTGAACGAGCAGAGCGAACGCCTGCTGACCATCCGCGGCCTGATGGAACTGAAGTTCGCCGAGCGGCCCGTGCCGCTGGAGGAGGTCGAGCCCGCGGCCGAGATCGTCAAGCGCTTCGCCACCGGGGCGATGAGCTTCGGCTCGATCAGCCGGGAGGCGCATACCACGCTCGCCATTGCCATGAACCGCATCGGCGGCCGCAGCAATACCGGCGAAGGCGGCGAGGAGAGCGACCGCTACAAGCCGTTGCCGAACGGCGACAGCATGCGCTCGGCGATCAAGCAGGTGGCCTCCGGCCGCTTCGGCGTGACCACCGAGTACCTGGTCAATGCCGACGACCTGCAGATCAAGATGGCGCAAGGCGCCAAGCCCGGCGAAGGCGGCCAGCTACCCGGCCACAAGGTCGACAAGAACATCGCCCGGGTGCGGCATTCGACGCCGGGGGTGGGTCTGATCTCGCCGCCGCCGCACCACGACATCTATTCGATCGAGGATCTGGCCCAGCTCATCCACGATCTCAAGAACGCCAACCCGGCGGCGCGCATCTCGGTCAAGCTGGTCTCCGAGGTGGGCATCGGCACGGTGGCGGCCGGCGTCAGCAAGGCGCGGGCCGACCACGTGACGATCTCGGGCTTCGAGGGTGGCACCGGCGCCAGTCCGTTGACCTCGCTGACGCATGCCGGCTCGCCATGGGAGATCGGCCTGGCGGAAACCCAACAGACGCTGGTGCTGAACGCTCTGCGCGGCCGCATCGCGGTGCAGGTCGATGGCGGCCTGCGCACCGGCCGCGATGTGGTGGTGGGTGCCCTGCTGGGGGCCGACGAGTTCGGCTTCGCCACGGCACCGCTGATCGCCGCCGGCTGCATCATGATGCGCAAGTGCCATCTGAACACGTGCCCGGTCGGCATCGCGACGCAGGATCCGCTGCTGCGCAAGCGCTTCACCGGTCAGCCCGAGCACATCATCAACTACCTGTTCCTGGTGGCGGAGGAAGTGCGCGAATTGATGGCGCGGCTCGGCTTCCGCAAGGTCGGCGAGATGATCGGCCGGGTGGACAAGCTGGACAGCCGGCGCGCCATTCGCCACTGGAAGGCCAAGGGCATCGATCTGACGCGCATCCTGCACCAGGTCCAGGCCAAACCCGGCGTCGCCATTCACTGCTGCGAGCGGCAGGACCACCATTTGGACAAGGCGCTCGACCGCGAGTTGATCGAGGCGGCGCGGCCGGCCATCGAAAGCGGCCAGCCGGTGCGGATCGAACGCTCGGTGCGCAACGTCAATCGCACCGTCGGTGCGATGCTGTCGGGCGTCGTCGCGAAACGACACGGCCATGCCGGCCTACCTGCCGACAGCATCACCGTCCGCCTTGCCGGCACCGCCGGGCAGAGCTTCGGCGCCTTCCTGGCGCACGGCATCACGCTCGAACTGACGGGCGATGCCAACGACTATGTCGGCAAGGGGCTGTCGGGCGGTCACCTGGTGGTGCGCCAGCCGGCCGCTTCACGACGCGACCCGACCGGCAATATCGTGGTCGGCAACACCGTGCTCTATGGCGCGATCGCCGGCGAAGCCTATTTCCAGGGCGTCGCGGGCGAACGCTTCGCGGTGCGCAATTCCGGCGCGGTGGCGGTGGTGGAAGGCACCGGCGACCATGGTTGCGAGTACATGACGGGCGGCGTGGTGGTGGTCCTGGGCGAGACCGGGCGCAATTTCGCCGCCGGCATGTCGGGCGGGATCGCCTATGTCTATGATCCCAAGGGCCGTCTGCGCGACCTGTGCAATACCGCCATGGTCGAACTGGAGGCGGTTGCCGGCGAGCCGGCGGCAGACGAGGAAGGCGCTCGGCCGCAACAACGGCCGCCAAGCACCAGCGACAGCGGCATGGGCGACATGTTGCGCTTCGACGCCGAGCGGCTGCGCCTCCTGGTGGAACGCCATCGGCTCTATACGGGCAGCCAGCGCGCGGGCGAGCTGCTGGCCGACTGGCCGGCGGCGCTGCCGGCCTTCGTCAAGGTGATGCCGAAGGATTTCCGGCGTGCCCTGCTGGAACTGGGCACCGAACGGCAGGCCGCCAGGGCCGCCGCCGAGTAGATCCGCCCCCAAAGTTCGCGGAGCAACGCTGCCATGGGCAAGCCGACCGGCTTTCTGGAGATCGACCGCCTGGACCGCCCTTATGAGAAGGTCGAGGCGCGCAAAACCACGTGGCAGGAGTTCGTCAAGCCGCTGGCGGAACCGGACCTGCGGCGCCAGGCGGCGCGCTGCATGGATTGCGGCGTGCCGTTCTGCCACAGCGGCTGTCCGGTCAACAACCTGATCCCCGACTGGAACAACCTGATCTATCGCGAACAGTGGCAGGTAGCGCTGGAGGCCTTGCATTCCACCAACAATTTCCCCGAGTTCACCGGCCGCATCTGCCCGGCGCCGTGCGAGGCAGCCTGTACCCTCAACATCGACGACAACCCGGTCACCATCAAGACCGTCGAATGCGCCATCGTCGACCGTGGCTGGGAGGAAAACTGGATTCAGCCGCAGCCGCCCTCGCACCGCACCGGCAAGCGCGTGGCGGTGATCGGTTCCGGCCCCGCCGGGTTGGCCTGCGCCCAGCAATTGGCCCGCGCCGGCCACGGCGTGACCCTGATCGAGAAGAACGACCGCATCGGCGGGCTGCTGCGCTATGGCATTCCCGACTTCAAGATGGAGAAGCATCTGATCGACCGCCGCATGCGGCAGATGGCGGCGGAAGGGGTTGAATTCCGCACCGGCGTCGAGGTGGGCCGCGCGCTGTCCTTCACGCGGCTGATGGAGAGCTGCGATGCGGTGGTGCTGGCGGGAGGCGCCGAATGGTCCCGTGATCTGGAAGTGCCGGGCCGTGAGCTCGCCGGCATCCACTTCGCCATGGACTTCCTGCCGCAGCAGAACCGGCGCGTCGCCGGCGACCACGAGGCCAAGGCCGCGCCCGCTGGCACGATCACGGCCAAGGGCAAGCATGTCATCGTCATCGGCGGCGGCGATACCGGCTCGGATTGCATCGGCACCTCGGTCCGCCAGGGTGCCGCCTCGATCACCCAGCTCGAGATCCTGCCGCGTCCTCCGGCCAAGGAAAACAAGGCGCTCACCTGGCCGGACTGGCCCCTCAAGCTGCGCACTTCGTCCTCTCAGGAAGAAGGCTGCGAGCGCGATTGGGCGGTTCTGACCAAGCGGGCCCTGGGCCGGAACGGCCAGCTCGAGGCCTTGGACTGCGTGCGCATCAATTGGCGCAGCGGGCCGGACGGCCGGCCGCAGATGCAAGAACTGCCCGGCAGCGGCTTCACGCTCAAGGCCGACCTGGTGTTGCTCGCCATGGGTTTCCTGGGGCCGCTGCGCGCGGGCATGATCGAGGAGAGCGGCGTGGCGCTCGATGCGCGCGGCAACGTGCGCGCCAGCATGGCCGACTACCGCACCTCCATCCCCAAGGTGTTCGCCGCCGGGGACATGCGCCGGGGCCAGTCGCTGGTGGTCTGGGCGATCCGCGAGGGCCGGCAATGCGCCCGCGCGGTGGACGAATTCCTGATGGGTGAGAGCCTGTTGCCGCGCTGACGGCCGATCGCGAACCGGAAAGTATTGGACCATGCATGCTGTCGTCGACGCGCGCGCGGAACCGGGCATCCGGCGGCTCGCCCTGCCGGCGGCGCGGGAACCGGCTTGCCACGTCGACCGGACGGCCGGGGCGCCCTGAGGCGGGCATGCGCGGCCTCGCGTTCGATGGCGACTTGCGGCGGCGGATGACGCGGCATCTGGACGCCTTCGCGCATCGCGAGCTTGCCGCCGACGGCCGCAAGCGCGCGGCCGTGGCGCTGACGGTGATCGCCGGCCGGAACCGCGCGCCGACGCTGATCCTGACCAAGCGGGCATCGCGCCTCAGCAGTCATTCCGGGCAATGGGCGCTGCCGGGCGGCCGGCTGGAGCCGGGCGAGACCGCGGAGGCAGGCGCGCTGCGCGAACTGCACGAGGAGATTGGCCTCGATCTCAGTCCCGGCGCGGTGTTGGGCCGGCTGGACGACTACCCCACGCGATCAGGCTATGTGGTGACGCCGGTCGTGCTGTGGGGCGGCGAGCGGCCGCAGCTTGCCGCCAACCCTGCGGAAGTGGCGCGCATCCACCCGGTCTCCTTCGCCGAACTCGACCGCGAGGATTCGCCCGAATTCGTCTCGATTCCCGAGAGCGACCGGCCGGTCGTGCGCATCCTGGTCTTCGAGCACCAGATCTACGCGCCGACCGCGGCCATGGTCTACCAGTTCCGCGAGGTGGCCGTTAAGGGCAACCCGATCCGCGTGGCCGGCCTCGACCAGCCGGTCTGGGCCTGGCGCTGACGCGCCGGCCGCATGGGTTGCACGCATGACGGGCGGTGGCGAGAATGCCGGCCATGAGTGAAGCGAACATGCCCGAAGTCACCATCGGCATCGACGTCGGCGGCACCTTCATCGACGTGGTGGTGATCGACCGCGCGGGCGGCATCCGCGCCGACAAGGTGCTGACGACGCCTGCCGATTTGTCGGTCGGCATCATGCAGGGCCTGGAGAAGCTGCTGGACGGCGGTCTTTCCGAAGCGTTGGCGCAATCGCGCATCGTGCATGCCACCACCACCGCGACCAACGCATTGTTGCAGCAGAAAACGCCCAGGATCGGCCTGATCACCAATCGCGGCTTCCGCGACGTCCTGGAAATCCGCCGGCATGCGCGGCCCGATGTCTACAACCACCGCCTGGAATTGGCGGCGCCGCTGGTGCCGCGCGACCTCAGGCTGGAAGTGGACGGCCGGCTCGATCCCAAGGGCGAGGTGCTGCAACCGCTCGACATGACCGAGGTCGAAGCGCGCATCGCGGCCTTGCTGGCACGCGAGGTGGCCAGCTTCGCCGTCTGCTTCCTGCACAGCTACGCGCGACCGCAAGAGGAGCAGCGGGTGGCCGAGGCCATTCGTCGCATGCGACCCGACGCCTATGTCACCTGCTCGGCCGAGGTCTGCCCGGAATTCCGCGAATACGAGCGCACCAGCACGGCGGTGGTGAACGCCGCCGTCATGCCGCTGGTCGACCGCTATCTCGCACGTCTGGAAAGCGAGCTCGCCGACGCCGGTTATGCGCGCGATCTTTATATCATGCAGTCCTCGGGCGGCATGATGCGCTCGGCCGATATCCGCCGCTTCCCGGTCAACATCATCGAGTCAGGTCCCGCCGCCGGCGTGGTAGCGGCGGCCACGATCGGCCGGCAGGTCGGTCGCGGCAACGTGATCTCGTTCGACATGGGCGGCACCACCGCCAAGGCGGCCCTGGTGCATGGCGGCCGGATCGAGTTGTCCACCGAATACGAGGTGGGCGGCGCCCGGCACGGCGCGCAGGCCGGCGGCGGCTACGGCACCGGCTATCCGATCCGCGTGCCGTTCATGGACGTGGTCGAAGTGGGCGCGGGCGGCGGCTCGATCGCCTGGATCGACGAAGCGGACGCATTGCGGGTGGGGCCGCAGAGCGCCGGCGCCGATCCCGGTCCGGTCTGCTACGGCCTGGGTGGAACCGAGCCCACCACCACGGACGCCAACCTGCTCCTGGGCCGGCTCAGCGCCGACTACTTCCTGGGCGGCGAGATGAAGCTCGACCTGCCGGCGGTCGAGCGGGCCATGAGCGAGCGCATCGCCAAGCCGCTCGGCCTGAGCGCCGAGGCCGCGGCTGCCGGCATCATCGAGGTTTCCAACGCGCTCATGGTGCGCGCGCTGCGCCGGGTGTCGATCGAGCGTGGCCGCCATCCCGCCGACTACGCGCTGATCGCCTTTGGCGGCGCCGGTCCGCTGGTCGCCTGCTACCTCGCCGAGGAACTGGGCGTTCCCGAAGTGATCGTGCCGCCGCTGCCGGGCGTCGCCTCGGCGGTCGGTCTGCTGGGCAGCGACATTCGGCACGAGTTCCGCCAAGCCTTTTTCGGCAATCTGGTGAGCCTCGATCTGACCGCCGCCAACGCCCTGCTTGCCCGCCTGGCCGACGACGGCCGGGCCGTCGTGCGGGCGAGCGGCGTGGCCGACGCCGATATCACGATGCAGGCGTTGGCCGAACTCCGCTATGTCGGCCAAGCCTACGAGTTGCGCATCGAACTGCCGGCGCCGATGCTGGATGCGGCGGCGCTGGCGGAAACCGCCCGGCGCTTCCATGCCGAGCACAAGCGCCGCTATGCCTACGACATTCCCGACCGCGGCATCGAGGCGGTCAGCCTGAAGGTGACGGCGACCGGACGGGTTGGCAATCCGGCGCCGCCGCGCCTTGCCGCCGCCGGCACGCCGCCGCAGCCCAAGGGGCGGCGACCCGTGCATTTCCGCGGGCTCGGCCGCGTCGACTGCCCGGTCTACGAGCGCGAGCAATTGGCGCTCGATCATGCCTTCGGCGGCCCCGCGGTGATCGAACAGAAGGACTCGACGACGCTGCTGCCCGCCGGATGGCGGCTGGCGGTCGATCCGCACCGCCACCTGTTGCTGAGCCGGCGGAAGTCGGCCTGAAGGAGCAGAAGCATGAGCTTGCGCAAGCTTGCCGGCAACGCCGAGGCGACCGTCGCGGTCGATCCGGTGATGATGCAGGTAGTGAAGAATGCCCTCGACTCGGTCGCCGAGCAGATGGCGGTCACGCTGCAATACACCGCGCATTCGACCGTGATCCGCGAGGTGCTGGACTTCGCCACCGCGCTGCTTGACACCGACGGGCGGTTGATCACCCAGTCGGCCGCCGCCCCCACCTTCGTCAATGCCATGGGGCCGACGCTGCGTTTCGTCCTCGAGCACGCCGCGCCGCTCAACGAGTGGCAGGAAGGCGATGTGTTCCTGGTCAACGACCCCTATCTTGGCGGCAGCCAGCACCTGCCGGACCTGGTGATGTTCCGACCGATCTTCTGGCGCGGCCAGCTGGCCGGCATCGCCGGCTGCGTGGCGCATCATGTCGATGTCGGCGGCACCGCGCCCGGCAGCTATTTCATGACCGCGACGCAGATCTATCAGGAAGGCCTGCGCATTCCGCCGGTGCGGCTCTATCGCCGGGGCGAGCTGCAGGGCGACATCAAGCGACTGCTGTTCGCCAACATCCGCCTGCCCGACTATGTCTGGGGCGACATGGAAGCGCAGATGGCCAGCCTCAGGATCGGCGAGCAGGGCCTGATCGAACTGCTCGACCGTTGGGGGCCGGCGACCATCGGCGCCAATATCGAGGCGCTGCTCGACTATTCGGAGCGGCTGATGCGTGCCGGCATCCGCCGCATCCCGAACGGCCGCTATCGCTTCGCCGACCGGCTGGACGACGACGGCGTATCGAACAACCCGGTCGAGATCCAGGTCGACCTGACGGTCGCGGACGAGGAGATCGTGGCGGATTTCACCGGCTCCTCCACGCAGCGCGCGGCGCCGATCAACTGCTCGGTATCGATGACGACCGCGGTCGTGCACTACTGCCTGGTCGCCGCCATCGGCGCCGACATACCGGTCAACGAGGGCTGCTTCAGACCCGTCCGGATCGTGGCGCCGGCCGGCACCGTGATCAACGCCGTGCCGCCGGCGCCGGTGGTCGGCCGCATGGCCACCTTGCACCGCACCTGCGATGTGGTGAACGGCGCGCTGGCGCAAGCCTTGCCCGAGCGTATTCCCGCCGCCTACTACGGCATGTCCACGACCACCATGCTGAGCGGGCTGGGCGATGACGGCGGCATGCGCTGGGTGCTGTTCGAGATCGGCGTGGGCGGCTGGGGCGGCAGTTCCTTGCGCGACGGCCTGGAAAGCTGCTCGGCGCAGATCCACAACCCCGCCAACACGCCCATCGAGATGATCGAGCGGCTGCATCCGGTGCGGATCGAGCGCTACGAATTGCGGCCGGACTCGGGCGGCGCCGGCCTTCATCGCGGCGGACTGGGCCTGGAGCGCGACGTGCGGCTCTTGACCGGCCAGGGCCAGTTCACTGTCCTGGCCGATCGGATGCGCTTCGGGCCCTATGGCCTGGCCCAGGGCGGCGACGGCGCCAGGACCGAAATCACGGTCAACCCCGGTGCCGCCAGCGAACGCCGGCTGCCGAGCAAGATCACCGGCATAGCGCTCGCGGCCGGGGACCTGGTCCGCATCAAGACGACGGGCGGCGGCGGCTGGGGCGATCCCAAGCGACGCGACCGCGCGGCCGTGCGCCGCGACCTGGCGCTCGGCAAGATTTCCGCCGCCGCGGCGCGCGATCTCTATGGCCTCGAGGAATAGGACGACCGCCATGCAACCGCAGGTGCACTGGCAGCGCCAGGACTACAGCCGGGTTCCCTTCTGGCTCTATCACGACCGCGCGCTCTACGACCTCGAGCAGCAGAGGGTGTTCCGCGGACCCACCTGGAATTTCCTGGGGCTGGAGGCCGAGATCCCGAAACCGGGCGATTTCCGCAGCGTCTGGGTCGGCGACACTCCGGTGGTGTTCAACCACGACCGCGACGGCCGGGTGCATGCCTTCGTCAACCGTTGCGCGCATCGCGGCGCCACCATCTGCCGCGAGCAGCGCGGCAATCGCAAGGTGCACACTTGCGTCTACCACCGCTGGAGCTACGACCAGCAGGGCAACCTGGTGGGGGTGCCGTTCAGGAACGGTGTCAACGGCAAAGGCGGCCTCGATCCGTCGTTCGACTTCGCCGCCAACGGCCTGCGCAAGCTGCGGGTCGAATGTCTGAGCGGCGCCGTGTTCGGCACCTTTGCCGAGGCGCCGGAGCCGCTCGCCGACTATCTTGGCCCCCTCGCCGCCGCGAAGCTGCGGCGCGCAACCCACAAGCCGCTGAGGATCCTGGGCTATCAGCGCCAGCGCATCGCCGGCAACTGGAAGCTCTATCTGGAGAACGTGCGCGATACCTACCATGCCAGCCTGCTGCACGAATTCATGGTGACCTTCGGCATCGATCGCGCGACGCAGCAGGGCGGCGTCGCCATGGACGCCCGGCACCGGCACAATTTCACCTACGCGCATGCCGCCAGCGACAGCGACCAGGACGCGGTCGCCCAGTATGGCCAGCACCAGTTGCGCGCCAATGCGCTGAAGCTGGCCGATCCGGCGCTGCTGAAGTTCGAGCGCGAGTTCCCCGACGACCTCAACCTCGCCATGCTGTCGATCTTCCCCAATTGCGTCTTCCAGCAGATCAACAACAGCCTGGCGGTGCGCCAGGTGCGCACTAAGGGCGTGGCAGAGTTCGAGTTGTTCTGGATCTTCTATGGTTTCGAGGGCGACAACGAGGCGCTGACCCAGCACCGCCTGCGGCAGTCGAACCTGGCGGGACCCGCCGGTTTCGTGTCGATGGAGGATGGCGAGGCGATCGAGCTGGCGCAGCGCTCGACGCAAGCCGAGCCGGACGCCTGCTCGATCATCGAAATGGGCGGGCGTGGACCGATCGTGGATTGCGACTTCCGGGTGACCGACATTCCCTTGCGCGGCTTCTGGTCCTATTACGCCGAGCTGATGGGCATGGAGCCGCCGGGAGCGGTCAGGTGAGCGAGGCCGAGGCCAAGGCCGCCGTCGCTGACCTCTTGGCCGACTACGCGGCGCTGCTGGACGAGGACCGGCTGGAAGACTGGCTGGAACTGTTCGCCGAACCCTGCCGCTATTGCATCTTGCCGCGCGAGAACGCCGATCTGGGCCTGCCGCAGCCGCTCATGCTGTGCGAGAACAAGGCGATGCTGAGCGACCGGGTGGTGGCGTTGCGCCGGGCCAACATCTTCAACATCCACCGTGACCGCCACCTGGTGGGCGGCCCGCGCATCCGCCGGCTCGGCTCCGACACCTGGTCTTTGGAGGCCAGCTACGCCGTCTACCAGACCGACACCGAGGGGCAATCGCGCCTGTTCAGCGTCGGCAGCTATCGCGACCAGGTGGTGTTCCAGGCGGGCCGGCCCTTGTTCCGCGACAAGCTGGTGCTGGCCGATACGGCCGCGATCCCGACCTTGCTGGCAACGCCGTTGTAGTCACGGCATCAGCAGCATCGGTCCGGCGCTGGCGCGGGATTCCAATGCCCGATGCGCCTTGTCCGCGTCCGCCAAGGCATGGCGGGCGACGATGTCGATCTTCACTTGGCCGCTGCGGATCACCTGGAACAGCTCCGCGGCGCTGGCCAGCAGGTCGGCGCGCGAAGCTGTGTAGGTGAACAGCGAGGCGCAAGTGACGTAGAGCGAGCCCATGTGGTTCAGGCGGAACAGGTCGAAGGGCGGCAGCAGGCCGGAGGAATAGCCATAGCTGACCAGCATGCCGCGCGGACGCAGGCATCGCAGCGAGCCCTCGAAGGTGGCGGCGCCGACGCTGTCATAGACCACCGGCACGCCTTCGCCACCGGTCAGTTGGCGCGTGCGCTCCGCGAAATCCTCGCGGGAATAGACGATCACCTCGTCACAGCCATGCGCCCGCGCCACCGCCGCCTTGGCGGCCGAGCCGACGGTGCCGATAACCCGCGCGCCCAGCGCCTTGGCCCACTGGCAGGCGATCTGCCCGACGCCACCGGCCGCGGCGTGGATCAGCACCGTCTCGCCCGGCGCCACGCGATAGCTGCCGCGCAGCAGATATTGCGCCGTCATGCCCTTCAGCATGATCGCCGCCGCCAGTTCGTCCGCGATGTCGGACGGCAGCTTGACCAGCCGCTCGGCCGGCAGCAGCCGCGCCGTGGCATAGGCGCCCATTGGCTGCCCGGCATAGGCGACCCGGTCGCCGACCGCGAGGGAAGCGACGCCGGCGCCCACGGCCTCCACCCGTCCCGCCCCCTCCATGCCCACGATGCGCGGCATGTCGTCCAGCGGATAGCGCCCCAGCCGGTGGTTCACATCGATGAAGTTGACGCCGATGGCCGAGTGCCGCACCAACGCCTCGCCCGGCCCCGGCCGGCCGAGCGCGATCGCTTCATAGCGGAATTCCTCCGGTCCGCCATGGCGGTGAATGCGGGCGGCCCATTCGGCCATCGACTGCTCCCGAAAACAGGCCGGGCGGCCCCGCGCGGGGCCGCCCGGAACGAAACCGCCGTCGGTCTACTTCTTCGGCCAATTGATCTTGGCCTGCGCCGCCTCCGGCGGATAGACCGTGACCGGCACGCCGTTCTGCCACTGCACCAGGTAGATGCCGGCATCGGCCCGCCGGCCGTTGTCCTCGAACTTGACCTTGCCGCCGGCATAGAACGCCGCGACGCCGCCCTTCAGGTCGATTGCCCGCAAGCCTTCCGCCACCTTCTCGGCCTCGGCGCTCTTCATCTTCTCGATCACCGCCTTGACCAGCTGGACATCGCCATAGGTGGACACCGGGTCCTGGCCGACGAACGGCTCGTTGAACCGCACCATGAAGCGCTTGGCCATGGCCTCGGTTTCCTTGGTCGGCCAGTTCGCCAGACTGAAGATGAACCCTTCCAGCAGGTCCTTGCCGACGGCGTTCAGGATCTCCGGCGTGCCGAACTGCGCGCCATTGCCGAACATCGGCAGGCGACCCTTGTCCAGGTTGAACTCCTTGAACTTCTCCAGCACCAGTTTCACGTCCGCGGTACCGGTCGGATAGACCAGCATCATGTCTGGCCGGCGCTGGCGCACCTTCTGCACCGGCGGCGTGGCGTCGGCCAACGGCGGGGTGAACACCTCGTCCACCACCAGTTCCACGCCGTTCTCCTGCAGCCCCTTCTCGCGCATGAACTTCATGAAGTTGACCGGCGAGGCGGTGTTATCGGAGATCACGCCCATGGTCTTGGGCTTCGCCGCGCCCGCGGCCTGCGCCGCCTTGATGATGATGGGCAGGGTCTTCTGCGCCTGGTCGGCGGCGGTGGCGGAGGTCTGGAAGACGTATTTGAAGCCGCGCGCCGTGATCTGCTCGGAATAGGACAGCGTCAGCCAAGGCAGCTTGGCGCGTTCCGTCACCTCGGTGATGGCCAGCGTGAAGGAACTCAGCCAAGCGCCGGTTCCCGCGGACAGGTCGGGATGTTCGGACAGCAGTCGTTGCGCCGCGTTCTTAGCCTTTTCCGCGTTCTCGCCGGCATCGCCGACGATCAGCCGGATCTTGGCGCCGCCCAGCCCCTGGATTCCGCCGGAGCCGTTGATGTCGTCGACCGCCAACTCGGCGCCCTTGCGCATGAGCTCGCCCTGCCGCGCCCACGGACCCGACAGCGGCGCGATCAGGCCGATCTTCACCTCCTTGGGCTGCGCCATGGCGCCGCCCGACAGCAGCACGCCCGCCGCCAGCGAAAGAAGAATGCTTCTTTTCATGCCCATGTCCTCCCTCGTTCACATCCCCAAGTAAGCTCGCTTGACGGTGGGATCCGCCATCAACTGCGTATGCGTACCCGACAATACGACACGGCCGGTATCCAGCACATAGCCCCGGTCGCACGACTGCAGGGCTTCGGCCACGCGTTGCTCGACCAGCAGCACCGCCACCCGGTCCTGGCGGTGCACCTCCTCGATGCGCTCGAAGATGGCATCGGCGATCGTGGGAGCCAGGCCCATCGAGGGTTCGTCCAGCATCAGCAGCCGGGGCGAGGAGGCAAGCCCGCGGCCGATCGCCAACATCTGCTGCTCGCCCCCCGACAGCGTGCCGGCAAGCTGGTCGCGCCGCTCGTGCAAGACCGGAAACAGCTCCACGATGCGCCCGATATTGCGCGCGAAAGCCCCCCGGTCGGCCTGTGGATAGGCCCCCAACTGCAAGTTGTCCCACACCGACAGGGTCTTGAATACTTGCCGGCCTTCCGGCACGTGGGCGATGCCGAGATGCGCGCGCTCGGCCGCCGGGATTGCCAGCAGGTCGCGCCCCTCGAATTCGATGCGGCCGGCAACCGGCGTGACCGTGCCGGAAATCGTCTTGAAGAGTGTCGTCTTGCCGGCGCCGTTCGGCCCGACAATGGCCACGAACTCGCCGTCATTGACCTCCAGGTCGAGACCGCTCAGCGCCCTCAGCCCGCCATAAGCGACACTCAGCCCATCAATTCTGAGCATGCGCCGCCCATTTCTTGCCGAGATAGGCTTCGATCACCGCGGGGTCGCGCGTCACCGCCGCCGGCGCGCCCTGGGCGATCACCATGCCGTGGTCCAGCACCACCATGCGGTCGACCAGCCGGACCATGGCCTGCATGGTGTGCTCGATGATGACGATGGTGATGCCCTCTGCCCGCAGCCGTTGCAGGATCGGAAACAGCTCCTCGACCTCCTCGTGACCCAGACCGGCCAACGGCTCGTCCAGCAGCAGCAGGGTCGGCCGCGGCGCGATGGCGCGTGCCAGTTCCATCAGGCGCAGCTCCTTGGTGGTCAGACCGCCCGCCTGCTTGAGACGCGAACCGCCGAGACCGACCCGCGCAACCGCCGCCTCGGCCATGCGCCGCGCCGCGCGATCGTTCTCGGCACGGACGAAGGCGCCCACCACCACGTTCTGCAGCACGTTCAGCCGCGGAAAGGCGCGCACGATCTGAAAGGTGCGTCCGATGCCCAGCCGGCACACGCGGTTCGGCTTCAGACCCAGCAAGTCCTGCTCCAGGAAGCGGACGCCGCCCTCGCTGGGCGGGTAATAGCCGTTCAACACGTTGAACAAGGTGGTCTTGCCGGCGCCGTTGGGGCCGATAATGCCCAGGATCTCGCCGGCCTTGACCTGGAACGTCACCTGGTTGAGCGCCAGCAGGCCGCCGAAGCGCTTGGACACGCCACCGACGTCCAGCACCGTCTGGCCGCTGGTCACCGCCCGGTCGGGTGGCGGCGCCAACTCGGCGGCGGTGAAACCGGGCGCTGGTTCGGCCTTGCCCTCGCCCAGGCGAAACCGGTCGCGCACTTTCCAGAACACGCCCTCAGGCGCCAGCATAATGACGATCACGATGGCGATGCCGAACGTGACGCCCTGGATACCCGGCAGGATGTGACCGAACTCCCCATGCAGGATTTCCGCCAGGGGAATGAGGAAGCCGGCGCCGATCACCGGCCCCCAAAAGGTGCCGACGCCGCCGAACAGCGTGACGATCAGCGCCTGGGCCGAGGTGATCATGCCGAACACGGTCGGCGGGGTTACCACCAGCAGCACCTTGGCATAGAGCCCGCCCGCCGCCGCCGCGATCGTCCCGCTCAGCACGATCGCCAACAGCTTCCAGCGCTTGGTATCGATGCCGACGCCCTCGGCCGCCAGTTCGTTCTGCTTGATCGCCACCAGCGACAGGCCAAAGCGCGAGTGCTCGACGAACAGCGAGATCAGCATGGCGGTGGTCATCAGCCCCAGGGTCAGCGCGATATAGGCGCGCTGATCGTCGAACTGCATGTAGTAGGCGGCGTTCTCGCGCTTCATCGGCAGCGAGACTTCCTGGTAGCCGAGCCATTCGAAGAGGTAGAGAAAAGCCAACGGGTAGGCCAGCATCGCCAGCGCGAAATAGACCCCCTGCAGCCGGAAGGTCGGCCAGCCGATGACCAGTCCGGCCAAGCCGCCGACCAGCATGCCGCAGGGAATGCCAAACCAGAATGTCACGTCGAAATGGATCTGCAGCAGGGTCGCGGTGTAGGCGCCAAGGCCGAAGAACGAGGCATGGCCGAACGAGACGAGGCCGCTGTAGCCGCTGAACAGGTTCCAGGCGAGACCCAGCGTCGCCCAGATCGGCACCAGGGTCAGCATCAGCCGGTAATAGGAATTGTCGATCAGTAGCACCACCAGGACATAGACGACGACGAAGACGCCGATCGCCGTCAGCGAGCGGTTGAGCGACTGCCGGTCCCCCATGGCCTCAGGTCCTTTCCGCGCTGCGGCCGAACAGGCCGTGCGGGCGGAACATCACCACCAGAAGAAACATCACGAAGATCGCCGCGTTCTGCAGCTGGATCGGCAGCACCAAGGTGGAAAGCTGTTGCACCAAGCCGATGGACAGGCCGCCCAGGAAGGCGCCGCTGACGCTGCCGATCCCGCCCAGCACCACGCCGGCATACATGATGATGACGAACTCGATGCCGACATAGGGCTGGAACGGATAGTAGGTGGCGACCAGGCCGCCCGCCACCGCCGTCACCGCGGTGCCGATGGCGAAGGCGATGCGGTGCGCCCGGTCGACGTCGATGCCCATGTAGATCGCCGCCTCGGGATTGTCGGCGGCTGCCAGCAGCGACTTGCCGAGCGCGGAGCGGCTCATGAACAGCACCAGCCCGATCGCGGCGGCGATCGACACCAGGCTGGACCAGGCGCGCGCCTGGTTGACGAAAACCAAGACGAAATCGCCGTAGAGCGGACCGAGTTCCCACGCGGTGGAGGACAGCGGCGTCTTCACCACCTGTGGGAAAGAGCCGAAGGCGACCAAGCTGCCATTGGCGACGATCAGCGAGATGCCGAGCGTGAGGATGAGCTGAGCGTAGTGCCCCTCGCCCTCGGTGCCGACCGCCCGCACGCCGGTCACCCGACGCACCAGCAACAGGTGCAGCAGATAGCCGAAGACAAAGAGCGCGGGTGCCGCCAGCAGCGCCGCGACGAAGGGGCCGACGAGCGGTCCCAGGATGCCGAGCGCGCCAAACGCCGCCATGGCGTAAAAGGCGAAATACATGCCCAGCATCAGGAATTCGCCTTGCGCGAAATTGATTACGCGCATGATGCCGAAAATCAGGCTGAGGCCCAGGCACATAAGCCCGTAGATGCAGCCGATCAGCAGCCCCGCGGACAGCGCCTGCAACACCGATTCCGCGACGATGGCGAGCTCGCTCAAGCCAAGTGCCCCCGTTCGCCTCGACCATAAGCGAGTTCGGCCCCGGCCGGAAGCGGCCGGCCATCTTTGCCTCCGGCATGGCAGGTCGGCCGCGGGGCCGGCGGCTTGCCGGTTGCCGCGCCAAGCGGTGCCGACTACCCTCCGGCCGCACCGAAACGGAGGATGGCTTGACGGTGGTGCCGAACCTGCACGACGCCGTGGCGGTGATGGCTGGCTCCAGTTCGGGCATCGGCCGCGAGGCCGCCTGCCAATTGGCCGAGGCCGGCTGCCGCCGGCTGGTCGTCAATGGTCGCAACGCCGCGCGCTGCGCCGAGGCGGTGGCCGAGGTCCGGCGCCGTGCGCCTGGGGCCGAGGCGCATGCCATCGTCGCCGACACCAGCGACGCCCAAGCGGCCGAACGGCTGATGGCCGAAACCAGGGCCCGCTTCGGCCGCATCGACATCCTGGTCAACGCGGCCTCCGGCGGCTGGCTGACGCCCAGGCCGTTTGAGCGGATCCCGATGGACAAGGTGATGGAGCCCATCCAGATCCATTTCCTGACCGCGCTGCATTGCTGCGCTGCCGCCTATCCCATCATGCAGGCGCAGAAAGGCGGCGTGATCATCAATTTCTCGGCCGACGCGGCCAAGGTGGCGACGCCCGGCGAAACCGTGCACGGCGCGGTGCAGGCGGCGGTGCTGATGTTCAGCCGCACGCTGGCCATCGAGGGTGCTCGCCACGGCATCCGGGTCAACTGCGTCACGCCCTCGATCACCAAGGACACCATCTCCTATGACCGCATGATGGCCGACGAGTTCAGTCGCAAGTTGTTCGTCAAGGCGGAAGGCCGCGCGCGACTGGGCGTGGCGGCGGCGCGGAACATCGCACCGCTCGTGGTGTTTCTCGCCAGCCCGCAGGCCAGTCACCTGACCGGCCAGGCGATCAGCGTCAACGGCGGCATCTCGGCGGCATGAGCGGCAGCGGCTTCGCCTGGCGCCCTTCGCCCGAGCTGGTCGCCGGCAGCAATTTGCGCGCCTTCCTCGACCGCCATGCTTTGACCGATTTCACCGCCCTGGAAGGGCGGCTGGCGGGCGATCCGGAATGGTTCTGGGATGCCGTGTTGCGCTTCGCCGAACTGCGTTTCCCCACGCCCTACACCAGGGTCATCGACAGCACGCGCGGCCTGCCTTGGACGCAATGGTGCGTTGGCGGCACGACCAACGTGGTGCTGAACACCCTCGACCGGCATCGCGGCACCGCCGTCGCAGCCAGGCCCGCGATCGTCTGGGAAGCCGAGACGGGCGAGCGCAAGACCTGGAGCTATGCCGAACTGGACCGCGAAGCGAGCCGGCTGGCCGGCGCGCTGCGACAGCGCGGGATCGGCGCCGGTGATGTGGTGGCGATCTACCTGCCGTTGTTGCCGGAGACGGTGGCGGCGCTCTACGCCGTGCTGCGGCTGGGCGCCATCGCCATGCCGCTCTATTCGGGTTTCGCTGCTGACGCCTTGGCGCAGCGGTTGAACGAGGCCGAAGCCAAGGCGGCGATCACCTGCGATGGCACGCGCCGGCGCGGCCAGGTCGTGGCGATGAAGGCCGAGATGGATGGCGCCGCGCGGGCGACGCCCAGCCTCAAGCACGTCATCGTGCACCGATTGGCCGGCAATTCGCTCGCCTGGCAGCCCGGTCGCGATAGCTGGTGGCAGGACGCCGTGGCCGGCCAGCCCGACCGCCTGGACAGCATCGCGGTGCCGGCCGACGACCCGGCCATGCTGATCTTCACCTCCGGCACCAGCGGCCGGCCCAAGGGCATCGTCGTCACCCATTGCGGTGTGCTGGGCAAGATGACGACGGACTTCATCCTTTGCGCCGACCTCAAGCCCACGGACCGCTTCATGTGGTTCACCGACTTCGGCTGGGCGGTGGCGCCCTATACGACCATTGCCTGCGGCATGCAGGGGGCGACCCTGGTGCTGGGCGAAGGTGCGCCCGACTTCCCCGACGAAGCGCGCATGTGGCGCATGGTGCAGGATTACAGCGTGAGCGTGCTGGGCAGCGCACCGACCGCGATCCGCAGCCTGATGCGCCAGGGTCCGCAATCGGTCGCCGGGCTCGACCTGTCTTCGCTCAGGGTCAGCGTTTCGGGCGGCGAACCATGGACCGAGGAAGCCTGGCACTGGTTTTTCCGGCATATCGGCAAGGCGCGGGTGCCGATGCTGAACTGGTCGGGCGGCACGGAAATCACCGGCGGCATCCTGTTCGGCACCCTTCTGCATCCCGTGAAGCCCTGCGCCTTCACCTGCTCGATACCCGGCATGCAGGCCGACGTGGTGGACGAGCAGGGCCGCTCCTCGGCCGCCGGCGAGGTGGGCGAACTAGTGCTGCGGGCACCCTCGATCGGCCTGACGCGTGGTTTCTGGAGGGACCGCGAACAGTATCTGGAGACCTATTGGAGCACCTTCCCCGACCTCTGGCGGCAGGGCGACCTGGCGGTCAGGGATGCCGATGGACAATGGTTCGTCACCGGCCGCTCCGACGACACGCTGAAGATCTCGGGCAAGCGCACGGGGCCAGCGGAGATCGAGGGGCTGCTGACTGGCACCGGGCTGGTCTCGGAAGCCGCCGCGGTTGGCCTACCCGACCCGATCAGCGGCCAGGCGGTGTCCTGTGTTTGCGTGCCGGCGCCGGGTGCCCGGCCCGACGCGGCCTTGGCCAAGGCCATGGCCGATGCCGTGGCCAAGGGCCTGGGCCGTTCGTTCCGACCCAAGCGCGTGGTGTTCGTAGCCGACCTGCCGAAAAATCGCAGCCTTAAGATCCTGCGCCGCACGGTGAAGGCGGTGCTGCTGGGTGAGCCGCCGGGCGACCTTTCAACCATGCTGAATCCGGAGGCCGTGGCGGCGCTGGGTACGGCGGCGGAACAGAGCAGCTACACTCGCCCCTGAGCTTGACAGGCCGTGCTCCGGGCCGTGAGCTTGGCGCAGTCCATGGAGGCATCGATGTTGCAGGAAATCGCCATCGTCGGCATTGGCGAGACGCCGCCGGCGCGCCGCTCCGACAAGGATGTGCGGGCACTGACCGTCGATGCCGTCATGGCGGCGCTGGAGGATGCCGGACTGAAGGCCGGCGACATCGACGGCATCGTCTCCGACGGCGTGGTGATGCCAACCAGCGTGCCGCATGAATGGCTGGCGGCCCAGCTTGGCATCGACCGCTATTTCGATGCCTCGATGTCCTATGCCGGGGCCGGCACCATCGGCGCGCCGCTGCTGGCACAAATGGCGATCCAGACCGGGCTTTGCCGTACCGTGCTCTGCTATTTCGGCGTCGACTGGGGCACCCGGCCGGGCGGGCCCTATGCCTTCCACGACCTCTATCCCGCCAAGATCGCCTTCGAGAAGCCCTATGGCTTCAATGCCCAGCCAACCTATTTCGCCCTGTTCGCGCACCGCTACATGCACGATTACGGCCTGAAGCTGGAGCATCTGGCGGCAATCGCCATCAACCAGCGCGAGAACAGCCGGCGGACCGGCCGCGGCCAGAACATGAAGCCGATGACGCTCGACGATTACTTCAAGGCGCCGGTGGTGGCCGATCCGCTGCGCTATCCCGATTGCTGCCTGATCAGCGACGGCGCCGGCGCCTTCATCATGACCAGCAAAGAGCGCGCGCGCGATTGCCGCAAGCGGCCGATTTACGTGAAAGGCGTCGGGTTCGCCTCCGAACGCATCAGCGCCGACGATGCCTTCACCCAGCGCGCCAACCTGATGACCCTGCCCAGCGTGGGCGCCGCCAAGGCGCATCTGGAACGCACCTGCGGGCTCAAGCTGGCCGATATGGACTTCGTCGAGCTCTACGACTGTTTCACGGTCTCGTGCCTCATGCAGCTCGAGGACTTGGGCTTCTGCGGCAAGGGCGAAGCGGGGGAGTTCGTGCAAGCCGGCCATACCCGGCTCGGCGGCAAGCTGCCGGTCAACACCCATGGCGGGCTGCTGTCCTACAGCTACCGGCTGGCAGTCGAGCATGTGACCGAAGCGGTGCGGCAGCTCCGCGGCGAAGCCGGCGCGGTGCAGGTGAAGGACGCCGAACTCGGCCTCGTCACCGGCCTGTCGGTGCCGGATTTCGCCGCCCTGGTGCTCGGCCGATGAGCGTTGCCGTCGAATTCGACAAGGAGGCGCGTTTCGGACCCGAATTCCGTGGCTTCTGGGATGATGTTCGCCAGGGGCGCTTGAGCTTCCCGCGATGCCGGGCCTGCGGCAAGCGGCATTGGTATCCGATGAAACGCTGCCCGCATTGCCAGGCCGCCGACATCGCCTGGCAACCGGTCAGTGGCCGGGCGACGCTCTATACCTGGAGCGTCGTGCGCCACCCCTTCACCGAGGATCTGAAGGCCCGCGTGCCGGTGACCATCGGCCTGGTTGAGTTCGCCGATGCGCCCGGCGTGCGCCTGATCACCGAGCTGATCGACCTGAAGCCGGAGGAGATCCGCATCGGCATGCAGTTGCAGGCGGTGCTCCCGACCGGCAACGAACCCTGCCCCAAGATCAGGTTCCGCGCCGCCTGAGACGGCGGGGCGGCGCCTGCTTGGTGCGCGATCCATGTTCACCCGCAGGCGGCGGATCGGGAGACGAGCGATGGCTGGAAAAACGTGGGCTGCGATCGCGTTGTTCTGGGCGGCGGCAATGACCGCCAGCGGGGTCGTCCTGGCGCACCACGGCTGGGGCAGCTACGACGCCGCCAACCCGATCACGATTAGCGGCCTGATCGTCACGTCGGAGTATCAGAACCCGCATGTCGTGCTCAACGTCGAGGCCAACGGCAAGCGCTGGATCATCGTGCTGGCGCCGGTCTCGCGCATGCTGAACCGGGGTGCGCTGGCGGAACTGATGGCGGTCGGCAAGACGATATCCGCCTTTGGTTATGTGTCGACGGTGGAGAAAAACGAGCTGCGCGCGGAGCGCGTCACCGTCGACGGCAAGACGATCGAGATGCGCTGATGCGCGAAGACGCGCCAGCACTGTTGCTGGCGCTGGAGCAGTCGGCCTACGGCGAGGCGGTGCGCCAGTCGGTCTGGCTCTATCCGGCGGCCAATGTCGGGCACGTTCTGGCGTTGGCGGCTTTTGCCGGGGCGGTGGCGATCATGGACGCGCGTCTGCTGGGCGCCTTCGCCGCCACCCCGCCGGCGGCGGTGCTGCGGCCCACCCGGCGGGTGGCGCTCGCCGCCTTCGCCTTGCTGGCCGCAAGCGGCGCCGCCCTGTTCATCGCCGAGGCCAGCCATGTCGCGCAAAACCCCGTGCTGTGGATCAAGGCTTGCCTGATCGGGCTCGGCCTTGCCAATGCGGCCGCCGTTGGCGTGTTCGGCGAAACGGCCATCGCCGACTGCCCGCCGCACAGGCCGCTGCCGCTCGCCTTGCGGGCCGCCGCCCTGTTGTCGCTGGCGCTCTGGCTTGCGGTCGCGGCATGCGGCCGGCTGATCGCCTATTTCTGAGATGCTGGCTCAAGCATCGATTGGGGGGTCCATGCAAAGCGGCAGCATCGTCTTCACCAAGCTCGACCGCGTGATCTTCGGCCAGCCGGCGGCACAGGCGGTCACGGCCGAGGCCGACCGGCTGAGCGCAAGACGGGTCTTCCTGCTGACCGGGCGCAGCCTGAACCGCGAGACCAGCGTGGTCGGTGACATCGTCAAGCTGCTCGGCCCGCGCTGCGTTGGCTTGCACGACGATATGCCGCCGCATTCGCCGCGCGAGGCCGTGGTGGCCTGCGCTAACAAGGCGCGCGAGGCGGGGGCCGATCTGCTGGTCACCGTCGGCGGCGGATCGGTGACCGACGGCGGCAAGGCGGTGACGATCTGCCTCAAGCACGGCATCCGCGAGGTCGATGGCCTGGAGCCCTTTCGCACCACGCTTGATGACAAGGGCAAGCGGCAGATCCCGGCTTTTGCCGCGCCCGACGTGCGGCAGGTGGCGGTGCCGACGACGCTCTCCGGCGGCGAGTTCAATGCCCGGGCCGGCATCACCGATGCCCGCAAGAAGCTGAAGCAGAGCTACATGAACCCCGGCATCATTCCGGTTTCGGTGATCCTGGACCCCGCCATCACCGTGCACACGCCACAATGGCTGTGGCTGTCGACCGGCATTCGCGCGGTCGATCACGCGGTCGAGACCTATTGCTCGCTCGATGCCAACCCCTATACCGATGGCGCGGCGCTGCACGCCTTGCGCGTGCTGGGCATGGCGCTGCCACGGGTCAAGAACGATCCCGCCGACCTGGAAGCGCGGCTGGCCTGCATGATGGGTGCCTGGATCTCCATGACCGGCATCGTCACCGGCACGCGGCTGGGTGCCAGCCATGCCATCGGCCACATCCTGGGAGGCAGCGCCAACGTGCCGCACGGCCATACGAGCTGTGTGATGCTGCCTTGCGTGCTGGACTACAACCGCGCCGTCAACGCCGAACGCCAGGCCGAGATCGCCGCGGCCCTCGGCCAGCCCGGCGAGCCGGCCGGCGCCGTGCTCGACCGCTTCATCGCCGGGCTCGGCATGCCGCGCACGCTCAGGCAGGTCGGCATCGCCCGCGAGCAACTGCCGACGCTGGCGCAAAACTGCATGCTGGACGACTGGACCTTTTCCAACCCGCGCGCCATCCGCACGCCGGAAGCGGTGATGAGTATCCTGGAGGCGGCCTTCTAGCCGTCCAGTTCCTGCGCCAGCGCCATATCGGAGACGAAGGGGTTGGTCTTGCGCTCCCAGCCGAAGCTCGACATCTGGCCGTGGCCGGGCACGAACTGAACGTCCTCGCCCAGCGGCCAGAGCTTGTCGCGGATCGAGCGCAGCAATTGCCGGTGATCGCCACGCGGTAGGTCGGTGCGACCGATCGAGCCGCGAAACAGGCAGTCGCCCACCACCGCCAGCCGCGAGGGCGCATGGACGAACACCACGTGCCCGGGCGTGTGGCCGGGGCAGTGGATGACGCGCAGCTCCGCTTCGCCAACCATCACCCTGTCGCCGTCCTGCAACCAGCGGTCGGGCGTGAAGGGCCGGCATTCGGCAAGGCCCCAGCGCCTGCCCTGCTCGGCCAGGGCCTCGATCCAGAAGGCATCGTCCCGGTGCGGCCCTTCGATCGGCACCCCGAGCCGCTCGGCCGCCGCCGCCACCGCGCCGGCGTGATCGAGATGGCCGTGCGTCACCAGGATCTTCTCAATCCTGACCGCACGCTTTTCCGCCGCCGCCAGCACGCGGTCGATCTCGCCGCCGGGATCGACCAGGGCGCCCCGGCCGCTCGCCTCGCACCATAGGATCGAGCAATTCTGCTGAAATGGCGTCACCGGCACGAAGGCCGCCTTCAGCCTTACTTCGGCATGCATTCCTGGCGCTCTCCAAGAACCCGGCTTGTGCGCGCCGGAAGCCGCGACATACACTGCCCCGCCCGCCTTGTCAGCCGGCGGGGAATGCCGGGAGGAAGCTGATGACGCGCGCCGACGAACTACGCGGCCTGATGGCCAAGGGCATGGTGGTGGCGCCCGGCGCCTTCGAATGCATCACGGCGCGGCTGGTGCGGCAGGCCGGCTTCCCCGCTGTCTACATGACCGGCGCCGGCACGGCGGCCACTTGCGGCTATCCCGACTATGGCCTCGTCACCATGACGGAGATGGTGGAGAACGTGGCGCGCATCGCGGCCGTGGTGGATGCGCCCGTGATCGCCGACGCCGACACCGGCTATGGCAACGAACTCAACGCCTACCGCACGGTCAAGGCCTACGCGCAGGCCGGCGCCGCGGCCCTGCATATCGAGGACCAGACCTTTCCCAAGAAATGCGGCCACCTGGAAAACAAGGAACTCGTGCCGCTGGAGGATTTCGTCGCCAAGATCCGCGCCGCGGCCGACGCGCGCGGCAAGCATGGACCGCTGGTCATCGCCCGCACGGATTCGCGCGCCGGCGCCGGCTTCGAGGAAGCGGTCCGGCGCTCCAACGCGGCGCTGGCCGCCGGCGCGGATGTCGCCTTCCTGGAAGCGCCGCAGACGCCCGAGGAAGTGGCGGCAGTGCCCAAACTGGTCAAGGGACCGTGCCTGTTGAACGTGGTGCGCGGCGGCAAGACGCCCGACATCGACCTCAACAAGGCCGCCGCGGATGGCTACAAGATCGCCATCGTCCCGGCGCTCCTGATGATGAGCATCATCGGCGCCTGCGATGCGGCGCTGTCCGAGTTGAAGCGGACCAACAAGCATCCAGCGCCGCTCGCCGACATTCCGATCCGCGAGATGTTCCGCCGTTTCGGCTCGGAGGACTGGGAGCCGCTGCGTGAGCGCTATCGCGACGGCGGCGCACGGCGCGACGCCGCCGAGTAGCGCCGGCGGCGATGGCGGACCGCGTTCTCATCGGCGGCGCCAGCGAGGCGGCCCAGCATCTGATGCTGCGTTTGGCCAACCGGCACGGCCTGATCGCGGGCGCCACCGGAACCGGCAAGACCGTCTCGCTGCAGGTGCTGGCCGAGGGGCTGTCGGCAGCTGGCGTGCCGGTGTTCGCGGTCGATATCAAGGGCGACCTCTGCGGCGTGGCGGCGGCTGGCGGCGACAAGCCGTTCCTGGCCCGGCGCGCGGCCGAGCTGGACCTCGCCGGCTATGCCGGCCGGGCATTTCCCGCCATCCTCTGGGATCTGTTCGGCGAGCAAGGCCATCCCGTCCGCGCCACCGTCTCCGACCTGGGTCCGCTCCTGCTGGCTCGGCTGCTGGAACTGAACGACGTGCAGGAGGGCGTGCTCAACATCGCCTTCCGTCTGGCCGACGACGAAGGCCTACTGCTGCTGGACCTCAAGGACCTGCGCGCCCTGCTGCAACTGGTGGGGGAACGCGCGGGCGAGCTTTCGCGCAGCCTGGGCTAGGTGTCCTCGGCGTCGGTCGGCGCGATTCAGCGCTCGCTGTTGCTGTTGGAGCAGCAGGGCGCCGAGCGTTTCTTCGGCGAACCGGCGCTGGAACTCGCCGACTTCCTGCGCACCGACACCTCGGGCCACGGCTACATCAACATCCTGGCGGCCGACCAATTGGTGCTGCGGCCTCGGCTTTACGCCAGTTTCCTGCTCTGGCTGCTGTCCGAACTGTTCGAGAACCTGCCCGAGGTGGGAGACGCCGAGAAGCCACGCCTGGTGTTCTTTTTCGACGAGGCCCATCTGTTGTTCGACGATGCGCCCAGAGCGCTGCTCGACAAGGTGGCGCAGGTGGTGCGGCTGATCCGCTCCAAGGAGGTCGGCATCTATTTTGTCACCCAGAACCCGGCCGATCTGCCCGACGTCGTGCTGGGCCAGCTCGGCAATCGCATCCAGCATGCGTTGCGGGGCTATACGCCGAAGGAACGCAAGGCGATCGCGGCGGCGGCCGAGTCGTTCCGGCCCAATCCGGCCTTCGACACCGCCGAAACCATCGGCCAGCTGCGGGTTGGCGAGGCGCTGGTCTCCACCCTGGGGCCGGACGGCGCGCCCGGCATCGTCGCCCGCACGCTGATCGCGCCGCCCGCCGGCCGGCTGGGTCCGCTCGCGCCCGACGAGCGCCGGCGGGTGATCGCCGCCAGCCCGCATGGCGGCAAATACGACCGGGTGTTCGACCGCGTCTCGGCCTACGAGATGTTGCAGAACCGCGCCGCGCCGACGCCCGCCAGCCGGCCACCGCAAGTGGCGCCGCGGCGCGAACGCGCGCTGCCGCGCGAGGACGCGCCCATGGAACGGCAGCGCCCGCCGCCCCGTGGCAACCGCGAGGGCATCGGCGAGGCCCTGGCCAAGAGTGTCGTCCGGGCCGTCGGCAGCCGGATCGGCCAGGAGATCGTGCGCGGTGTGCTGGGCTCGATCCTGCGCGGCCGGCGTTGACGATCCCGTCACCAAACTGAAATCGAACGACAACACGATCGTCGTGTCTGCCCGCTAGCGTCCGGCCGCGACGCAAGCTTGGGGGCGGGGATGCGCGGAAGCATGTTGGCGATGGTGGCAGTGGCGGCCCTGGCGCTGGCCGCGGGCTGTGCCCAAATGCGACAGTCGGCCGGTTTCGACAAGCCGGGCTATGCCACCAAGGTGGTGGACAATCGGCTCTGGGTGTTCAAGGCCGGCTCCAAGGAATGGGACGAGTTCGGCAGGAACGGCGACCTGAAGACCCTGGTCACGCGCGTTGGCGCCGGTCCCAACGGCATGACCATCCGCGCAGCGGACGCCGCCACCATCGACGGCTATCTGACGGCGAAGTAGCGCGGGCGGATTGCCCTGGGGCGGCCTGGCCGCCGATAATCCCCGGCCCGCGGGGCGGGCCAGGGAGCACGGCATGACAGCGGCGGACAGCGCCGGGGAATCGATCGGCGCGTTCGACTACGTGGTGGTGGGCGCCGGTCCCGCCGGCTGCGTGCTGGCCAACCGGCTGTCGGCCGACCCGGACGTGTCCGTTCTGCTGCTCGAGGCCGGCGGCAAGGACGATTACTTCTGGATCCACATCCCGGTCGGCTATCTGTTCACGATGAACAACCCGCGCACCGACTGGTGTTTCAAGACCCAGCCGGAAGCGGCACTCAACGGCCGCGCCCTCAACTACCCGCGCGGGCGCGTGCTGGGCGGCTGCTCCTCGATCAACGGCATGATCTATATGCGCGGCCAGGCGCGCGACTACGATCAATGGCGGCAGCTGGGCAACGTCGGCTGGTCGTGGGACGACGTGCTGCCCTATTTCAAGCGTTCGGAGGATTTCGCCGGCGGCGCCGACGAGGCGCATGGCAGCGGCGGCGAATGGCGCGTGGAGGAGATGCGCCTGACCTGGGAGATCTTGGACGCCTTCCGCGTTGCGGCGGCGGAGATCGGCATTCCTAAGACCGACGACTTCAACCGCGGCAACAACGAGGGCTGCGGTTATTTCCAGGTGAACCAGAAACGCGGCGTGCGCTGGAACGCGGCCAGCGCCTTTCTGCGTCCCGTGGCCAGCCGAGCGAACCTGCGGATCGTGACGCATGCGCAGGCGACCCGCCTGCTGCTCGAAGGCCGGCGCGTCATCGGCCTGGACTTCCTGCAGCACGGACAGCCCCGCAAGGCCGCCGTGCGCGGCGAACTGCTGCTGTCGGCCGGCGCCATCGGCTCGCCGCAGCTGCTGGAGCTATCGGGCATCGGCGCGCCCGCGCTGCTGGCGGCACACGGCATTGCCCTGGCGCATGCCCTGCCCGGGGTGGGGGAGAACCTGCAGGATCACCTGCAGCTGCGCCTGGCCTACAAGGTCAGCCATACCCGCACGCTCAACGAACGGGCCAACAGCCTGCTCGGCAAGGCCGGCATGGCGCTGGAATATTTCCTGTTCAAGCGCGGTCCGATGACCATGTCGCCGAGCCAGCTCGGCTGCTTCGCCAGAAGCGATGCCAATCTGGAAACGCCGAACCTCGAATATCACGTGCAGCCACTGAGCCTGGATCGTTTCGGTGAGCCGCTGCACTCGTTTCCGGCGTTTACGGCCTCGGTCTGCAACCTCCGTCCCGAAAGCCGCGGCCAGGTGCATATCCAGAGCGCTGACCCCACCACACAGCCGACGATCCGGCCGAATTACCTGGCGACGGCGGAAGACCGGCGGGTGGCGGCCGAGGCGATCCGGCTGACCCGGCGCATCGCCGCCGCCCCGGCGCTGGCCCGTTTCGCGCCCGAGGAGTTCAAGCCCGGCCGGCAGTTCCAGAGCGAGGAGGAACTGGTCCGCGCGGCGGCTGAGATCGGCACGACCATCTTTCACGCGGTCGGCACCTGCAGGATGGGCAACGATGGCCTGGCCGTGGTCGATGACCGCCTGCGCGTGCATGGCTTGACCGGCCTGCGCGTGGTGGATGCCTCGGTCATGCCCACGATCACCTCCGGCAACACCAATGCGCCGACCATCATGATCGCGGAAAAAGCCGCCGACCTGATCCGCCAGGACCGCCGCGCCCGCTCGCCGTCGCCTATGCCTTGTTAACTGCTTGGCAACCCCGCCTGTTCTGTTATGGGGGCAGCCAAGGACCGTCATGCTCGGTAGATCCTTCCACGCCCTCCCGGCGCGCCCGCGGCTGGCTTCGCCATGCCAGCCGTGAGCCAGGCGTCGACCACGGTTGGCGGCGGCGCCCGCGCGACCTTCGCGCGGCAGACGCCGATCAATGCGGGCGTGACGCTCTGCATGTCCACCCTGACGGCAGTGCTGTTGTGGCCACATCTCCCGGTCGCGCTCGTGGCCATCTGGCTGTTAGCAAGTTGGCTCTCGGTCGGGGTGCCGCTGCTGCTGTGGTTCCGCCGCCGCGGCCAGACCCGCGCGCGGCCGATCTCGCCGCGGGGCCATCGCCGCGCCATGCTGTTCGCCCTGGCCGCCGGCAGCCTTTGGGGCATCCTTGCCCTGTTCGTCGACCACCTGCCGCGCCAATATGAACACGTGCTGCTGGTGGTCGCCTACGGCATGGTGGCCGGCGCCACGGCCACGCTTTCCGCCCTGCCCGCGGTCGCCAGGGTCTATTCCGCTACCGTGCTGGTTCCCTGGATCGTGCATTTTGGCACGCAACCTGACTTGGCGCATGGCCTGACCGCGCTGATGGTGGTGGTATTCGCCCTTGCCATGCACGCGGCCGCCACCGCCATCCACCGGGGCTTTGAGGACTACGAGAGGGCCAAGGAACGCCGTCTCGGACTGGAACGGCAATTGCGGGAACGGCAAACCGCCTGGGACCTGCTGTCCGCCACCACCGAGGCCTTCGCGCTATTCGACGCGGACGACCGGCTGGTGCTGTGGAACACGCGGCTCTTGGCGGTCTTCGAACTGTCGGCCGATGCGGTCCGCCAAGGACTGACGCTGTCTGAGCTGCTGCGCCAGGGCGCGCGCCCGCAAACGGCACACGGCGCGATCATGCCGGCTGAGGCCTAGTGCGCGCAGCTGCAGCACCTGGCCAATCCCGGTGAGGCCGACAGCGTCAGCCAACTCGGCAACGGCCGTTGGTTGCGCAGCAGTTCCAAGCGCACCGCCGACGGCCAGTTCGTTGTCAGCCACGTCGACATCACCGAGCACAAGCGCGCTGAGGAGGCCCTGCGGCAAAGCGAACTACGCTTCCGTGACTTCGCTGAGACGGCCGGCGACTGGCTGTGGGAAACCGACGGCGACCTGCGCTTCATCTATATGTCCGACAATGTCGAGCGCATCGTCGGCGTGCCCCCCAATGGCATTACGGCAAGACCCGGCGCGACCTTTTGGATGCGGACTACGACCATGACGTTTGGGGCCAGCACCTGCTGGACCTGGAGAAACGTCGGCCATTCCGCGATTTCGTCTATCGCTGCATCGCTCATGGCAACGTCGACAAATGGATGCAGGTCGCCGGCAAACCGGTCTTCGACGAGCAGGGAAACTTCCAGGGCTATCGCGGCTCCGCCAGCGACGTGACCGCCGAGGTCACCATGCGCGAGCGGTTAAAGGCAAGCGAGGCCCTGCTGCGCGACGCCATCGAGAACCTGGGCGCCGGCTTCGTGCTGTACGACGCCGAGGACCGCTTCGTTACCTGCAACCAGGCGCTGCGCGACATGTTGCCCGACTTGGTGGACAAGTTCGCCGCCGGCACCCCGAACCGGGAGATCACCCAAGCTGTCATCGAGCGCCGCCTGGTCGCCAAGCCAGAGGCGGATCCCACACGTTATGAGGCCATGCGCGGTACGGCACGTGCCGGCGGCGCCCAGACGATCGAGGTGGAATGGCACGATGGCCGCATTCTGCGCATGGAGGATCGCCGCACCAGCAACGGCGGGCTGCTGGGCCTGCGCACCGACGTGACCGCCCTGCGCCGGGCCGACGCGGCCTTGCGGGCCAACGCCAAACGGCAACGCCGGCAGTTCCAGGCATTGGCCAAGCTGGCGCGCAGCAAGTCCCTATCGGCCGGCGAGATCGCCGCCCAACTGCCCATGATTTGCGAGCAGGTGGCGAAGGTCTTGGAAGTCACCCGGGTCGGCGTTTGGCTCTACACCGCAGACCGCCAGGCCATCGTGTCGCAGCATCTGTACGTTCAGGGCCAAGACCCGCAACAGACCGCGATGCGCCTGGCCACCAAGGATTACCCCGCTTACTTCGACGCACTGGACGAATTGCGCACCATCGCCGCGCATGACGCGCCGAACGATCCGCGCACCGCCGAGTTCGCGGCCGGCTACCTGAAGCCCCTCGGCATCGCCTCCATGCTGGACGCCACCTTGCGCACCAGCGAGGGCGTGCGCGGAGTACTGTGCTGCGAGCATGTGGGACCAGCACGGCATTGGAGCGAGGATGAGATCAGCTTCGCCGGTTCGGTCGCCGACATCTTGTCGCTGGCGCTGGAGGCGCAGCAGCGTCGCCAGACGGAACAGCGCCTGCGGCAAGCGCAGAAGATGGAAGCCGTCGGTCAATTGACCGGGGGCATCGCGCACGACTTCAACAACCGGCTGGCCGTCGTGGTTGGCAACCTCGACATGCTGGAAGAATCCATTCACGAGCGCCCGCGCGAGCACGAATTGGTCGCCCGAGTGATCGAAGCGGCGGAGCGCGGCGCCTCGCTGACCCGGCAGCTCCTGGCCTTCTCCCAGCAGCAGGCCTTAGAGCCGGCACGAATTGACGTGGCCGCCCTGCTGGAGACGACCGCCAAATTGCTGCGCCGCGCGTTGGGCGCGACTTATGTCATCGCGGTCAAGTCCGCGCCCGATCTCTGGCAATGCGCGATCGATCCGACCCAGACCGAGGCCGCCATTCTCAACTTGGCGATCAACGCGCGAGACGCCATGCCGCAGGGCGGCAGCCTGACCATCGAAGCCAGCAACGTCGACGAAGTCGACGGCGAGGACGGCAGCGCGGCCGAAACGATCGCCGGGCAATTCGTCCTGTTGGCGGTGACCGACACCGACACGGGCATGTCCAGCGAGGTGTTGGCCCGCGTCTTCGAACCGTTCTTCACCACTAAGGACGTCGGTCAGGGCAGTGGCTTGGGGCTCAGCATGGTGCACGGCTTCGTGCAGCAGTCGGGCGGCCAAATCCGAATCCATAGCGAACTGGGCGTCGGTATGGCGGTGAGGCTTTACCTGCCGCGGGCACAGAGCGTAGACGAGGAGAAGGAAATGACGGACATCGAGGAACCGACGAAGCCGCAGGCGACACAACAGGTAATTCTGGCGGTGGAGGACGACTCGGCCGTGCGCACCCATGTGGCCGAGCTCCTGCGGGGGCTCGGCTATCAGGTCGTGGTGGCGCCGGACGCCAACGCGGCGCTGCGACTCTTGCAGGAGACGCCGGGAATTGAGCTGTTGTTCACCGACGTCATCCTGCCGGGCGGCATGACCGGCGCCGACCTGGCCGTCGAGGCCCGCCGCCAGCGGCCCCAGCTCAAGGTGCTGTTCACTTCCGGCTATCCGCGCAATGCCATCACCCAGGCGGGTTTCCTGGGCGCCGACGCCGAGGTGCTGGCCAAGCCCTATCGCCGGACCGAACTGGCGACCAAGTTGTCGGAGGTGCTGGCGCGCAAGGCGGCGGCATAGCAGGACTGCCTTTCGCCGGCGACGGCAAATGCGCTAGCCTGCGGCCGGCAAGCCGAAGGCAAGCATGGACCGCGCGACCACCAACCGACTGCCGCTGACGCCGGTCGAACTGGCGGCGCAGATCGCCGAGTTTCCCCGGGTGTCGTTGGCGCATCTGCCGACCCCGCTGGAGCACTTGCCGCGACTGAGCAAGCGCCTGGGCGGGCCGGAAATCTTCATCAAGCGCGACGACTTGACCGGGCTTGCCTTCGGCGGCAACAAGACCCGCCAGCTCGAATTCGTGTTCGCCGAGATCCTGGCGCAGGGCGCCGACACGGTGGTGTGCGGCGCCTATACCCAGTCCAACTGGTGCCGCCAGATCACCGCCGCCTGCCGCAAGCTGGGCCTCGACTGCTCGCTGGTGCTGGTGCATGGCGTCAAGGGCCCTTTGCTGCAGGGCAACCTGTTCCTCGACAAGCTGATGGGCGCCGACGTCGAAATCGTCAATGTCGACCACATGCAGGACTTGCCGCCCTATCTCGAGGCGAAGGTGGCCAAGCTCAAGGCCGCCGGCAAGCGCCCGTATTACCTGTCGCCGTTCAACCTCGACGTGCTGTCGCTCTCGGCGCTCGGCTATGTCAGCGGCTATCTCGAGCTGGACGCCCAATTGGCCGAACGCAACCTGGTCGCCAGCCATCTCTATGTCGCCGGCACGATGATGACGCCGGCCGGCCTGCACATGGCCGCAGCCGCGCTCGGCCGGCCGACCAAGGTGGTGGTGGTCAACCCCAGCCGCTGGGACGAGGATCGCGCCGTCGCCATCGCCCGCATTGCCGACGCCACCGCCAAGCGCCTGCGGCTGCCGCTCGACGTCAAGCCCGCCGACATCGCCAACGAGCCGAACTACGTCGGCGAGAAATACGGCGTGCTGACCGATGCGGCGCGCGAGGCGATCCGCCTGTTGGCCGAGACCGAGGGCGTCATCCTGGATCCGGTCTATACCGGCAAGGCGATGTCGGGGCTGATCGATCATGTGCGCAAGGGCCGTCTGACGACGTCGGATCGCGTGGTGTTCGTGCACACGGGCGGCCTGCCCGCCCTGTTCGCTTATGCCGGGGATATCGGCGTCGGCTGAACCCCGAGGACCAAGGACGAGCAAGAGGAAGCGATGGCGAAGGATGCCTTGGGCTGGCGGGCGAAATTCGCGGTGGTGGCGCCGTCGACCAATACCATCGTGCAGCCGGACATGGACGACATGCGGCCGCCCGGGGTGACCAACCATTATGGCCGCATCCATGTGCCGAACATGCCGATCCGCGACGACGAGACGTTCGTCAGCCTCGTCAAGGTGATCGAGGGCGAACTGTACCATGCCGTCGACCGCTGCATGACCTGCGAGCCCGACTACCTGATCATGGGCATGTCGGCGCTGATGTTCTGGGGCGGCCGCGCGGCATCCGAGGAGCGCCGCCAGGCGCTGGAGCGGCATTGCGGGGTCAGGGTCTCGGCCGGGTCGTTCGCGCTGGAAGCCGCGCTCAATCTCTACCGGGTCAAGCGCATCGCGGTGGTCTCGCCCTACCAGCCGATCTCCGACAAGAACGTCACCCAGTTCTTCCAGGATTGCGGCTTTGATGTGGTGAAGTTCCTTGGCCTGCGCTGCACCTCGCCCACCAACATCGCCGAGGTGCAGGAGGACGCGCTGCGCCGGCACCTGATCAGCCTCAACGACGACAAGGTGGAAGCGATCGTGCAAGTCGGCACCAACCTGTCGATGGTGCGCCTGGCGGTGGAGGCCGAGCGCTGGTTCGGCAAGCCGGTCATGGCGATCAACACGGCCACCTATTGGCACGCGCTGCGCGCGCACGGTATCGCCGACAAGGTGCATGGCTTCGGCCCGCTACTGGAAAATCACTGAGCAAGACCGAACCGACGGAGGAACCCGATGGTCAAATTCGCCGCCACTGGCAGCTACATCTACTTCGACGGCAAGATGGTGCCGGAACGCGAGGCCAAGGTGCACATCCTGTCCTGCGCGGTGAAGTATGGCGCCACCGTGTTCGAGGGGATCTGCGCTTACCGCAACAAGAAGTCGGGCGAGGTCAACGTGTTTCGCCTGAAGGAGCATCTCGACCGCCTGCAATATTCGATGCGCGTGATGCGGCTGGAACAGTCCTACAGCAACGACGAGATGGAGAAGATCCTGCTCGACGTGCTGACCAAGAACGAGATGCGCAACGACAGCCACATCCGTCTGTCGGCCTACGTGCTGGGCGAGGGCTTTCTGGACAGCCGCGGGCCGGTGGCGCTTGGCTGCTTGGTGGTCAACCGGCACGAGAAGAGCCTGGCTGACAAGACCGTGAAGGCGCAAGTCAGCTCCTGGCGCCGGATCGACGATGCCAGCATGCCGCCGCGCATCAAGTGCGCCGCCAATTACCATAACGGCCGCCTCGCCACCTTGCAGGCGCGCGGCGACGGCTATGACGAGGCGATCCTGCTGACCCCTTCGGGCAAGGTGGCGGAGAGCGCCGGCGCCTGCATCATGATGGTGCGCGACGGCGTGCCGATGACCGCGCCGGTGACCGACGGCATTCTGGAAAGCATCACCCGCGCCAGCATGATCACGCTGTTCGAGAAGGAACTGGGCAAGAAGGTGCAGGAACGCGAGATCGACCGCAGCGAACTCTACGCGGCCGACGAGATCTTTCTCTGCGGCTCCGGCTACGAGGTGACGCCGGTCGTCAACGTCGACGGCATGAAGGTCGGCAACGGCGGCGTCGGCCCGCTGACCCAACGGCTCTATGATGCCTACGATGCCTGCACGCGCGGCCAGCTTCCGGCCTATCAGAACTGGCTGAAGCCGGTCTGGCGGATCAATGCCGGCATGGCGGCGGCGGGCGGCTGACATGCTGGAAAGCCAGCGACACCTGTTCGACCTGCCGGCGGACGTTGCCTATCTCAACTGCGCCTACCTGTCGCCGCTGCTGAAGACGGCGGCGGCGGCGGGGCGCGAGGGCATCGATCGCAAGCTCCGGCCCTGGCAGGTGGTTGGCAAGGATTTCCTGGACGGCCCGGAACGGGCGCGGGCGCTGTTCGGCCAGTTGCTCGGCGCCCAGGCCGAGGACATCGCACTGGTGCCCTCGGCCAGCTACGGCATCGCCATCGCCGCCAACAACCTGCCGCTGCTGCCGGGCCAGCAGGTGGTGGTGATGGCGAACGAATTTCCCTCCAATATCGAACCTTGGCGGATCAAGGCCAAGGCGGTGGGCGCCGTTTTCACCGTGGTCGACTGGCCAGAGGACGGCAACTGGACGCCGGCCATCCTGGCCGCCATCACCCCCGGCACCGCCATCGTCGCGCTGCCGCAATGCCATTGGACCGACGGCACGTTGGTGGACCTGGTGGCGGTCGCCCGGCGCACGCGCGAGGTGGGGGCGGCGCTGGTGCTGGATCTGACTCAGACGCTGGGCGCCTGGCCATTCGATCTGGCGGCAGTCGATCCCGACTACGCGGTCTGCGCCGGCTACAAGTGGTTGTTCGGTCCCTACTCGGTCGGCTTCCTCTATGTCGCGCCGCGCCGGCGAAACGATGTCCCCCTCGAGTACAATTACTACTCCCGCTCGGTCGATCCGGCGTTCGAGCGGCTGGTCGGCCGCAAACTGCCCTTTGCCGTGGAGGCCCGGCGCTTCGATGTCGGCGAATGCGCCAATTTCGCGCTGTTGCCGGTGGCCAGCGCCGGCCTCAGCCAACTGCTGGACTGGGGCATCGACAACATCGCCCGGACGCTGCGCCCGCTGACCGAGGAAATCGCCGAGCGCGGCGCCGCCATGGGGCTGCGTTCCCATCCCGCGCGCTACCGCGCGGCGCACTATATCGGTCTGCGATTTCCGGGCGGCCTGCCGCACGGCGCCGCCGCGAAGCTGGCCGAACGCGGCGTGCATGTCAGCCAACGGGGCGATGCCTTGCGCGTGACGCCGCATGTCTACAACACGCGCGGCGACGTCGACCGGTTGTTCCAGGCCCTGGCCGACTTCGCCCCGGTCAGTCCGCGCCTGCGCAATTGAGCGAACCAGCGCCGGCACCGGTGCGGGCGCCGGAGCTTGCCCGGCCGGGTACCGAATGGCTCAATGTCGCTGAACCGCTGAGCCTGAAGGCGCTGGCGGGCCGGCTGGTGCTGCTCGACTTCTGGACCTTCTGCTGCATCAACTGCCTGCACGTGCTGGCGACTTTGCGCCAGGTGGAGGAGGCGTTCCCGACCGAGGTGGCGGTGATCGGCGTGCACTCGCCGAAATTCGCCGCCGAGAAGGATGCCGGCAACGTCCGCCAGGCGATCGCCCGCTACGACATCGGCCATCCGGTGCTGCACGATCCCGAGATGCAGGTATGGCGCGACTATGCGGTAAAGGTCTGGCCGACGCTGGTGATCGTTTCGCCGGATGGCTATGTGATCGGCCAGAGTTCGGGCGAGCCCGACGCCGCGCGCCTGATACAGACGCTGCGCCGCCTGCTGGAGGAAGCGCGGCGAGGCGGGCATTTGCGCCCAGCAGCCATCGAACTCACCGCGCCGGCGCCGGTCCACGGTCGGCTGTCGTTTCCCGGCAAGATCAAGCCGCTGTCGTTTCGCGGCCAGCCCGCTTGGGCCATTGCCGATGCCGGCCACCACCAGGTGGCGGTGGTGTCCGACCAGGGCCGCGAACTGCTGCGTCTGGGCAGCGGCCGGCCCGGCTTCGCCGATGGCGGGATTGCGGCCGCCTGCTTCAACAGTCCACAGGGCCTGGAGGCCGGGGCGGACCGGCTGTTCGTCGCGGATACCGGCAACCATGCCATTCGCGCGGTCGATCTGACGGCCGGCACGGTCACCACGCTGGCTGGCGCCGGGCAACGCGGGCGGGCGCTGCTGGGCTGGGAGGACGCACGCGACGCCGCGCTCGCCTCGCCCTGGGATCTGGCACTGGCGGGCGACCGGCTGCTGTTCGCCAATGCCGGGACGCACCAGCTTGGCCAGATCGAATTGACGAGCGGCCTGCTGGCGCGGCTGGCGGGCGACGGCGGCGAGGACATCGTCGACGGACACGCGGCCCGGGCGAGGCTGGCGCAGCCCAGCGGCTTGGCGCTATCGCCGGCGCGGGACGCGGTGTTCTTCGTCGACAGCGAGACCTCGTCCTTGCGCCTGGCGACGCTGGAAGAGCGGCCGCGGGTGGGCACGCTGGTGGGGGCCGGGCTGTTCGAGTTCGGCCATGTCAACGGGCCGTTCCCGCAGGCCCGCCTGCAACATCCGTTGGGTCTTGCCTGGCGCGACGGCGGCCTGGTCGTCGCCGACAGCTACAATGCCAGGCTGCGCTGGGTCGATCTGGCGCAGCGCAGCGTCGGCGACCTAGACGAGGGGTTCCTGTGCGAGGACGCGCTCTGCCTGCCGCTGGCCGAGCCGGCCGGCATCGCCGCGGCGGGCGGGCGGCTCCTGGTCAGCGACACCAACAATCACCGCATCCTGGAATACCGCCTGTCGGAGCGGGCCTATCGCACTTGGTTTTGCTGAGCGATCCTATTCGGCGGCTTTCGGCATGGGTGGCATGGTCGCCTGGAAGCTCGCCAGCGCCTCCACCTTGCGGCCCGTCGCCTGGATGTTCGGGCGGGCCTGCAACAGCGGCCGACCCTCGGGCGTCTGGTTGAGATAGTAGAAGACCGGCATCAGGAACAGGTCGGCCAGGCTCATGCTGGAGCCGGCCAGCCAGCCACCTTCGGCCAGCGCGCGCTCCACCAGGTCGATCTGCCGCTCGGCTTCCGGCAGCATCGCCTTGATGGCCGCTTCGTCCGGCAGCTTGCCCGACAGCGGGCCGATGATGCGCTGGAAGATGAGCCCCATCACCAGCGTGGGGAACAGGTAGGCGTTGATCGCGCTGATCCACTGTTCCATGCGCGCCCGCGCCTTCACGTCGGCCGGCTGCAACGAGGGGCCTGGAAACGCCTCGTCGAGGTAGTGGGCGATGGCCTGCGCCTCGTAGAGCTTGAACTCGCCGTGGCTCATCGCCGGCATCTTGTTGAAGGGATGCAGGTCGCGGTATTCGGGCTTGCGCCAATTGACCTCCCTCAACGTGTAGGTGACGCCCTTCTCGTGCGCGGCCAGGCGGACCGTCCGCACATAGCTCGACAGCGGGCTGCCATAGATCACCAGCTCGTTCACGCCTTGGCTCCTTCCCTGCTCGTGGTCGACCGCACGTGTTGCGACAGGTTGTCCAGCGACGCGCCGAAGCCTTGCGCATGCGCGCGCCGGGCTTTCTCGTCGGGCAGTCCCTGCTGTTCCAAGGTCAGCAGAGTGCCCTCGGCTTTCGGCTCGACGCTCAGCGTCGCGATCGTCTCGATGCCGGCATAATCGTGCTCTTCCCAAATCCAGGTCAGGCGCACGAGTCGGCTGGGCACGATCTCCAGGAATCGGCCGCCGACCGGGAAGCGCCTGCCGTCACTGTTGACCAGCACCAGGCGCCAATTCGTGCCAACCCGCGCCGGCCAACGGCACTCGGCGCAGGTCATGCCGGCCGGGTGCAGCCAGGCAGCCACTTCGGCCTCGTTCATCAGGGCCTGGAAAAGCCGATCGGTGCTCACCGGAAACAGCCGGGCAAGACGCAGCAATGCAGGCTGCACCGCCGAGGTTTCAGCCATGCTCGCTCTCCTCGGTCGCCCCGCTCGGTTGCGCCAAATGCCTTGCCAGGTTGTCGAACGCGTCCTGCCAGAACTGCCGGAACGGTTCCAGCCAGGCATCCGCCTCGCGCAATGCCACCGGTCGCAGCCGGCAAAGCCGCTCTCGCCCGCGCCGCTCGCGTTCGATCAGTCGCGCACCCTCCAGCACGTCGAGATGCTTGGTCACCGCGGGCCAGGACATGGCGAATGGCGCCGCCAGCTCGCCCACGGTTGCCTGGCCCAGGCTCAACCGCGCCAGGATGGCGCGTCGGGTCGGATCGGCGAGCGCGATGAAGGTGCGGTCGAGCGGCTGCTGATATCTAACCATAACGTTAAATATCGCCCGCCCCTTGTCCAGTCAAGGGACGAATTCCGCTAGATCGGCCGCAAGCCGAACAACGCTTCGTGCAGGTAGAAGACGAAAGCGAGATAGGCCAGCAGGCCGAGCGTCGGCCGCCACCAGCCAAGCTCGCGCCAGTCAAGCCGGGCCCGGCCTTGCGCAATGGCCTGGAACGGCAGCCAGGACGTCGCAGCAACGAAGGCCGGCCAAGTGTCCGGCCGCAGCCGTGCCTTCTTGGCATCGATGCTGAACGGCCCGAACAGGGCGAGCACCAGGAAGCCGCCGAAAAACGCGATCGAAGCGGCATCACCGTTCGCCAACAGATGTCCCACCGCCCAGAGCAGAACGGCCCAAAGGAAAGGATGTCGGGTGACCGCAACGATGCCGGCCGGCGGTCGGAGAAGCGCGTTGTCCGCACCGACCGCGGTCGGGTTGCGCGTGGTCAGCCCAGGCACCGCCAGCAGGAAACCCAGCAGCAGCAGCAGCGCCGCGGCATGCCGCGCACCCGGCCCCAGATCCCAGACCGGCAGGAAGGGCGCGCGGTTGTAGCTCCAGACCATCGCCCCCAGGCCCAGGATCGACGCAAGTGAGAACAGGCCCCGGTAGGCACCCTCGCCCAAATTCGCGACCAGCCGATCGCGCAACCGCGTGCCGGCGACCAGCAGGTGAATGCCGACGAAGAATGCCGTGGCAAGCAACAGCCAAGCCATTTCGCGCTCCGTGGTCCGGCCGGCGGCTAGAGTGCCTCGGCGTCGGTTTCGCCGGTGCGGATGCGCACCGCGCGGTCAAGCTCGTAGACGAAAATCTTGCCATCGCCGATCTGCCCGGTGCGGGCGGCGGCTTGCACCGCCTCGACAGCGCGCTCCGCCAGTTCGTCGCTGAGCGCGATCTCGATCTTCACCTTGGGCACGAAGTTGACGACATATTCGGCGCCCCGATAGACCTCGGTATGGCCGCGCTGGCGGCCATAGCCCTTGACCTCGGTCACGGTCAGGCCCTGCACGCCAATGGCCGTCAGGGCATCGCGCACGGCGTCCAGCCGGTGCGGCTTGATCACCGCCATCAGCAGTTTCATGCTTCCGCTCCCGTTGCCATCACGCTAGCGCAGATCGTAGCCGCGTTCGCCGTGGGCCACGAGGTCGAGACCCTCGATCTCCGCCTCCTCCGGTGCGCGCAGCCCGCCCAGGGCCGCCGCCGCCTTGGCGCAGAAAAACGTCGCGAGCGCGGACCAGAGAGCCACAACTCCTACGCCCAGGGCCTGCACGCCCAGTTGTCCCAACATGTTCTGGCCTTCGGCGTAACCGACGCCGCCCAAAACGAGAGCGGCGAACAGACCCGTCAGCAGGCTGCCCAGGATCCCGCCCACGCCGTGCACCGCGAACACGTCCAGCGTGTCGTCGATCCGCCATTGCTGTTTCACCAGCGTGGTCATGACCTGGCAGAGCAAGCCGGCCAGCAGGCCGATCGCAATGGCGGCCGCAGGACCGACCGCGCCGGCGGCCGGCGTGATGGTGGCCAATCCGGCGATCAGGCCGGTCGCCGTGCCAACCACGCTCGGCCGGCCGAACCGCAGCCATTCCATCGCCGCCCAGGCGATGGCGCCGGCCGAGGCGGCGATATGCGTCACCGTGATCGCCATGGCGGCATTGCCATCGGCCGTCAGCGCGCTGCCACCGTTGAAGCCAAACCAGCCGACCCACAGCATGCCGGCCCCCAGCACCGTCAGGCCCGGGCTGTGCGGCGGTCGCACTTCGCGGGGAAAGCCGCGGCGCGGCCCCAGCAGGCCCGCCAGCACCAGGGCCGAGACGCCAGCCGTGGTATGCACCACGATGCCGCCGGCGAAATCTATCACCCCCAGCTTGGCAAGCCAGCCGCCGCCCCAAACCCAGTGGCAGACCGGTACGTAGACGACAAGCAGCCACAGCAGGCTGACAACTAGCACCGCCGAAAACCGGATCCGCTCGGGATAGGCGCCCACGATCAGCGCCGGCGTGATCACGGCGAAGGTCAGCTGGAACATGAAGAACAGGCTTTCCGGCACCGTCCCCTTCAGCGTGTCGCGCGCGACCTCGGACAGGAAGGCGCGCTCCAGGCCGCCGATCAGCCCAAGCCCGCTCTGGTCTGCGGTGAAGGCGAGGCTGTAGCCGACCGCGAGCCATGCCAGGCTGACCACGCTGGCGATCGCCAGGCAATGCATCAGCACGGACAGGACATGTCGCATGCGCACCAGGCCGCCATAGAACAGCGCCAATCCCGGCATGGTCATGAACAGCACCAGCGCGGTGGCTGTCAGCAGCCAGGCCGTATCGGCGCCGTTCAGCGCCGCCGCGTCCGCCGCCCAGGCTGGGTCCGCCGCCGCGGCCAGCAATACGGTCAGCCAAAGCTCCCGAGTTCGCATGCCTCTCCCCGTCCGCCGTGCCGCGCGGCGTCTCTCTGTTGGCCTATAGGACCGCCTCATAAGCCCAGTCGAGCGCACGCTCAACCGTCGTCTTAGGGCTGCTCCGGCCGGGGCTGCCAGTCACGCGCCCGGCGCTCGGCTTCGGCGCGCTGTTCGGCGCCCAGCTCGCGGGCAAGAGCCCGCAGGTTGTCGCGCGCCGGTTCGAAGCCTTGCGCCGCCGCACGCCACAGCCAGGCATAGGCTTCGATCGGGTCGGCGGGCGTGGCGATGCCTTGGCGATGGTAGTCGGCAAGGTTGAATTGCGCTTCAGGTCGGCCTTGGGCCGCCGAGCGCCGATACCAGTGCAGCGCACCCGACCGGTCGCGCGGCACGCCGCGGCCCGCATCCAGCAGCAGGGCCAATCCGAACTGCGCCAGCGAGTCCCCGGCCTCGGCGGCCTTGGCGAACCAGCGGGCCGCCTCGGCCGGGTCGGCGGCAACCCCCTGGCCCTGCTCCAGCAGCAACCCCAACCGGGTCTGCGCCAGTCGCTCGCCGGCTTCCGCCGCGCGGCGGAACCAGCTGGCCGCCTCGACCGGATCGGGCGGCACGCCGCGCCCAGAAGCCAGTGCCATTGCCAGATGAACTTGTGCCCGTGCGTGGCCCCGCTCGCTGGCCCGGCGCAGC
>VGEV01000002.1 GCA_016869175.1 Alphaproteobacteria bacterium | reverse complement strand
GCCACCTGTTGGAAACCGTGCCGGGCTGGTCGGCCGGCGACGAGCCGCCGCTGCGCAACCTGGAGGCAGCGCTGCGCCGGGCGGTGGCGACGCTGACGGCCAAGCCGACCGACAAGCGCGAGCGCGCGCGTGCGCGGGCGGCGGTGGCGGCGTTGTCCGAGGCGCTGGAGGCGATGCGCGGCCAGCAGGTCTCCCACGGCGGCCGCGACCCGGCTCTGCTGGGCCTGCTCGGCCGGGTCAACCACGAGATCTGGCGCCTGACCGGGCAGCGCCAGGAACTGGTGCGCAGCCGGGAATTCTACGAGGAGTGTTTCACGCTGTCGGGCGACCTGTTCGCCGGGGCGGAAGCGGCGGTAGCCGCCTATCTCCTGGGCGCGCGCGGTGTGGCGCGGAAGCTGGCGACGGCGGCGCTGCGTTCGCTCGACGCCGCCTCCGGATCGGGCGACGACGACTTGCCGGGGCACGACCATCCGGCGGTACGCAGCATGTCGCAGGCCGTGATGCAGTTGTTGCTGGGCCAGGCGGAGGCGGCGGCCGCAAGCTATGCCGAAGGCGTCGCGCTGGCCGGCCGGCAGTACCAGGTCGCGGTTGCCGCGCGCCGCGCGCTCAACGATCTGGGCCAGGCTGGCCTGAAAGTGCCGCCCGCCCTGCCGACGCTTCTGAAGCCGCCGACCGTCGTGGTCTTCACCGGACCGCCGCTCGATCGGCCGGGCCAGGCCGGCCCCCTGTTTCCGCCCCATCTCGAGCCGCAGCTGCGCGCTGCCATCGAAGCGCGGCTCGACGCGCTCGGCGGGCGCATCGGCTATGCCTCGGCCGCGGCTGGCGCCGAACTGCTGTTCGTCGAGGCGCTGCTGGAACGCGGCGCCGAGGTCAACCTGGTGCTGCCGTTCGAACTGGAGGATTTCGTCCGCCTCAACGTGGCGCCCGCCGGACCGCGCTGGGAACGGCGCTTTCGCAATGCCATCAAGCTGGCCGACAGCATCAGCTTCGCCACCGCCGAACGCTTCCTCGGCCATGACATGCTCTACCGCTTCGGCAACCAGGTCTTGCACGGCATCGCCGCTCTGCGCGCCCGGCTGCTGGCCAGCGAGCCGCATCTGCTGGCGGTCTGGAACATGCTGAGCGGCTCGCTGCCGGGCGGCGCGGCGGATTTCATCGACCGTTGGGGCGACATCACCCGGCTGTCGATCATCGACATCGAGGAACTCAACAGCCAGCATCCCGGCCCGGCCGGCGATGCGGGCCGCGCCCCGGACCCCTCGCCGACCGCGGTGCCGCCCGGCGGCGCGCAGCGCGTCATCAAGGGCATGCTGTTTGCCGACCTGGTCGGCTTCAGCAAGCTTGGCGAGGAGCACATGCCGGCCTTCCTCGATTTCGTCGGCCGCCTGCATGCCCGCGTGTCCGGTGGGCAGCACCCGCCCGAGTTCATCAAGACCTGGGGGGACGGCATCTTCGCGGTTGCACCACGCGCGCTCGACATCGCCGAGTTCGCGCTGAAGCTGAAGGACGCGGTGGCGCAGATCAGCGACGAGGTGGCGGGCCTGCCACGCCGCTTGGCGATCCGCATTTCGCTGCATGCCGGCCCGGTCTTTGAGGCCCAGGATCCGTTCACCGGCCTCAGGAATGCCTATGGCACGCACATCAATCGCGCGGCCCGGCTGGAGCCGGTGACGGTGCCGGGGTATGTCTACGCGACACAGACCCTGGTCGCGCTCTTGGCCGCCGAACAGGCCGAGTTGCGCAGCGAGGTCGAGCGTTCAGGCGAAGGCTTTCGCGAGCGGTTTGCCTGCGACTATGTCGGCATCTTGCCGCTGGCCAAGGGCTACGGCCGGGAACCGGTCTATCACCTGCACGCCGCGTCGCCGTGAAAATGCAACGCCAACAGCGTGATGTCGTCTGACTGCTGGGCCCCTCTGGCGAACAGGTCGACCTCTTGCAGCAGGTCGATCACCAGCACCGCGGGTTCGACCGCGACGGTTTCCCTGAACGCCTCGGCCAGCCGGTCGATGCCGAACTCGCGCTGCTCGGCATTCATCGCCTCGGTCACGCCGTCGGAATAGAGCAGCAGCGCATCGCCCTGACCGAGCGTGAGCGAGCCCTCGGCGTAGTCGAGTTCGGCCACGAAGCCGAGGGCGACGCCGCCGGTCGATGGCAATTCCCGGACCTGGCCTTCGCGGCCGCGCAGCAGCGGCGGATTGTGGCCGCCATTGGCATAGCGCAACCGGCCGGTATGCAAGTCGACGATGCCATAGAACAGGGTGACGAACATCTCCTCCGCGTTGTCCTGGCAAAGCAGGTTGTTGACCTGCGCCAGACAGGGACCCGGCGAGGCGCCGCCCAGTGCCGTCGCCTTGGTCAGCGTGCGCGAGACCGCCATGAACAGGGCCGCCGGCACACCCTTGCCCGAGACGTCGGCCACCACCAGGCCGACCTCGTGCGCGCCGATGGCGAAGAAGTCATAGAAATCGCCGCCCACCTCGCGCGCCGGCCGCATCAGGGCGTGCAGCCGGTAACGCGGGTCTTCGGGGAAGCGCGTCGGCAGGATCGCCTGCTGCATGCGGTGGGCGATGTCGAGTTCCTGCCGCAGCGCGGCCAGTTGGTTCTGTCGGCGGCGGTACTTCTCGCGCTGCCGCTCGGCCCGCTGCAGCGCCACCGCATGCTCGCGGAACACTGTCACCGCGCCGGCAATGCGGCCAATCTCGTCGTCCTTGGTGCGCACCTCCATGCCGGCCGAGGTATCGCCGCGCGACAAGGCCGCCAGCACGGCGATCGCGCTGTCGAGCGGGCTGAACGCCCCCCGCAGATAGAGGCCAAGCGCCGCCACCAGGAACAGCAGCAGGCCGCCGGCAAGGCCGATCGAAACGATGCCGGCGATGCGGCGTTCGGCCGCGGCCCGCGTGTCGTCGTGCACGGTAGCCAGATAGGCGATCGCTCGGCCGGCTTCGTCGGCCAAAGGCAGAGTAGCCAGGGCGTAGCTCTGGCTGCCGTGCTGTACGGTCTCCAGATTGGCGCGAACCCGCGCCTGCGGGTGCAAGCGTTGCCAGAGGCCGTCGTCGGTGCCCAGCAGCAGCTGACCGCGCCGATTGATGATGTAGGTGTCGGCGCCCAGGGTTTGCCGCAATTCGCGCAGCGGCTCCAGCAGGCTCTCGGCCAGCGTCAGGGCGCCGGCCGGCGGGTCGCCGCTCGCCGCCATGGCGACCGCCAACAGGAATTCGCGGTTGGTGTCCTGCAGCAGGCCGCGCCACAACCCTTCACCGCCGTTCAACAGGGCCGCGAGCTTGCCGGCATCGAGCGTCGGTTCCGCGATGCCCGGACCGGCGCTGGAATAGAGCAGCTCGCCCTGATTGCTCAGCACTTCCAGGCGAACCGTCCCCCGGCGGCCGTCGCCCGTCACGATCTGCGCCACCTGCTGGCGCCGGCCGGCGCGCATCGCCTCGACGAGAGCTGCTTCGCGCAGCAGCAAGCGGGCCTCGCTCTCCAAGCGGTTCGTGCGCACTTCGATGATCTTGCGCCAGATCGCGGCCTCGCCACGACTATAGGTGTGGCCATAGCGTTCGTCGGCCCGCTGTTCGCGCAGCATCTGGATCCAGATCAGGCCGCCCGCCAGCAGAAGGAAGCAGGTACCGACTATGAGGGCGATGCGGGCGCGCAGCAGCATCGCCGATCAGACCGGATGGCCGGCGCGACGCGCGCCAGCCAGCAGAACGCCCAGCGCCACCAGCGCCGCGGCGCACCACCCGGCGATCGCCGCGCCCAGGTCGGCCAAGGGCGCCGCCGCGAAGAAGCCAAGCGCGAAAACCGCGAGCCCGGCCGCGATCGCCGGTCGCGGACCGTCGGCCGTCTGCGGGACAAGCGGCAACAACCAGGTGGCGGCCAGCGCCGCCCCCAGGCAGGCGGCCCCCAACAGCGGGCTCACGCTCGGCTGCAGCCAAGCCGTACCGGCCAAGCCGACGGCCGCAAGTCCGCCGAGCAGCAGCGGCGCCGGCCAGCCAAGCGGCGTCGCCGGCCACCTCCAAGCCAGCAGCGAGAGCAGCACCAGGGCAACCAGTCCAGCGACCGACGGGCTGGCCGCGGCCGCCATCGCGGCCAGGGCATCCGCCGGCGGCGCCGACCCATTCACCAACAAGGCGGGGGCCAGCAAGCCCAGGGCGAGGCTACCTGGCACCGCCCCTACGATGGCGCGCCAACCCTCGCCAACCCCAGCCGCGCCAGCCGGCAGCCCGTCGCCAAACCACGCTGCCACGGCCGCCGCAACCAACAGCAGGCCGGCGAGGGCGAAACCATGCTCGACGAGGCCCAGGCGCGGCAGCAACGTGGCCAACGCTGGCCCGGCAATGCAGGCACTGGCCAGCACCGCGGTCGCCGGCCCCCCTCGGCCGGCGCCGCCCGGCAGGCCGCCAACCGCACTTGCCAGGACCACGGCCAGCGCCAGCCCGCCTGCGCCACGCACCAGCAAGAGCGGCCCGATGGCGTCGATATCCCCGGCCAGCACCGTGCCAAGAGCGGCAGCAAGCAGGATGGCTGCGATCAGGCGCGGCCCGCACCGCCAGCCGCCGGCCGCCAGCAAGCCGAGCCCCGCCGCGGCGACGAACAGCCCGCCCGCCGCCGGCAAGGATCGTGCGAGGCCACCGAGCACCGGCGCCATGCCGGCGGCCACATCGTGCGCCATCCACAGCGGCCATGTGGACACTTCGGCGGTCAGCACCAAGAAGATCGCCAAGCGCGGGCTGGACCCGACGGCGTCCGGTCGTGGCAGCGAGGCAAGAACGGGCGCGGCGACCAGCTGGTCGCGCACCGTGTCGATACGGGCTTGGGCCAGCGGATCGATCTGCGACGCGCGGACTTCCTGCACCCAGCTGGCGAACAGGTAGCGCTCGGCGGCGATCCGGCGGCTGGTCGCTTCGGCCCGGCCAGCCAGATCGCCTACCTCGTCGCCCATCGCATCCGGCGCCGGGCCGGCCTGTTCGCCTTCCGTGGCTCGCAATACCGCAAGCGATCGGTCGAGGCGCATGGCGAGCCAGCGCCGCTCGGCCGCGGCCAGCAGTTCCACCAGCAGCGCCAGGGCCAGCAGCGCAGCCGCGACAAGTCCGCTCAGCCGAGCCAACAGGCGCGCGGTCACCACCCTCGGCTCGACCGCGACATGCACGGCCGCGCGCAGCATGCCATGCGCCTTGACCGGAACGGTCACCTGCACCAGCCCATCCAGGTCAAGCCGGACCGGCCCGCCATCCGGCGCGATTGCCGCCGCGGCCGCAGCCAACAACTCGACCGGAGGCTGTCGGCCGAAGTGATGCACCAGGCCGCCGTCCGTCTGTGTGACCGCGACATAGGCCACGTCCGGGTGATCGGCCGCCACGTCGGCGATGAACTCGACGACGCCGCGCAAGTCGTGCAACTCGATGCGCAGCCGCGTCGCGCGCTCCAGCGGCGCCACCAGCACATAGGCCAGTGCCGCGGCTTTCTTCTCGTTCTCCTCCTGCAATCCGGCCGCGGTGGCAAGCAGGGCGGCATAGCCGATGGCCGCGCACAGCAACAGCACCAGCACCAGCGCCAAGCAGAACAGCGCGCCACTGGGCACCCGCCAGCGCCCGCCACCGGCGGACCACGGCAGCGGGGTGTCTTGTGGTGGCACGCAGCCGCCCCCGGCCGGCCGGCGACTACACGCCTTCCACCAGAATCACGTTGCCGATCGAAGCGGACTGACGGATCTGCTTCGGGCCGGCATAGTCCTGGCTGTGATACCAGGCCTTGGCCTGTTCCAGGCTGGGGAAGCGCAGCACCACGGTGCGCCCTGGAGGATCCTGTCCTTCCAGTTTCAACAGCGCGCCACCGCGGACCAGATACTCGCCACCGAACTTGGCGATGGTTGCCGGCACTTGCTTGCGGTACGCCTCGTACTTGGCAGGGTCGGTCACCTCGATCTGGCCGATCAGATACGCTGCTGGCATGCCTGTCTCCTGGCTTGGCGCGCGCATAGTAGGCCCTGGCGGCGCCGGCCGTCACTGGTTGCGGCTTCCTTGACCGCGGGGCGCGCGCTAAGGTGCGCGGGCACGGGGGGACAATGCAAGTCGATCGCGACGCGAGCGGACGCTTCATTAGTGGCGAACGCGAACTGCCCGAGCGCCTGCTCGCCCAGCGCATCACCGCCGCGGCCGGCGGCTTCGCAACGCTGGGAGTGGGCGAGAACGACGCCGTCGCGATCCACTTGCGCAACGACTTCGCGTTCTTCGAGGCAAGCCTGGGCGCGACCGCGCTGGGCGCCTATGCCGTGCCGCTCAATTGGCACTACCAGGCAGAGGAGGCGGGCTACATCCTGAACGATTGCGGCGCGAAGGCGCTGGTCGTTCACGCCGACCTGCTGGGGCGCATCGCGGCGGGCATACCGGCCGGGTTGCCGGTCCTGGTGGTGGCGACCTCGCCGGAGATCGCCAAGGCCTATGGCGTGGATCCCGCGCTCTGCCGCGTGCCGGAAGGGCGGCACGACTGGGATGCCTGGCTTGCCCGGCAGCAGCCCTGGTCGCGATCCGCCAAGGCCTTGCGCGCCAGCATGATCTACACCTCCGGTACGACCGGACGGCCGAAGGGCGTGCGCCGCCTGCCGCCCAGCCCCGAGATGGCGCTAGCCATGGCCCGCATGGTTGAGCTTGTCTTCGACATTCGCGCAAGGGGCGATCTGCGCACGGTGATCACCGGACCGCTCTACCACTCCGCGCCCAATGTCTATGGCCTCTACGCCGCGCGCAGCGGCGGCCTGGTCGTGCTGCAGCCGCGCTTCGAGGCCGAGGAACTGCTGGCGCTGATCGACCGGCACCGTATCAGCCATCTGCACATGGTGCCGACGATGTTCGTGCGCCTGCTGCGGCTGCCGGATGCGGTGAAGCGCCGCTACGACCTCAGCTCGCTGCGCTGGGTCGTGCATGCCGCTGCACCCTGCCCGCCCGAGGTCAAGCGCCGCATGATCGAGTGGTGGGGCCCGGTGATCAACGAATATTATGGCGCGACCGAAACCGGCGCCGTCGTGTTCCACGACAGCCGCGAGGCGCTGCGCAAGCCGGGAACGGTCGGCCGCGCACTGGAAGGCGCCCAGATCCGCATCCACGACGACGCCGGCAACCTGCTTGGGCCGGGCCAGGTCGGCGAGATTTTCATGCGCCAGTCGCTCTATCCCGATTTCACTTACCACGGCCTGGAAGCCAAGCGCCGCGAGGTCGAGCGCGACGGCCTGATCAGCGTCGGCGACGTTGGCTATGTCGACCAGGATGGCTATTTGTTCCTCTGCGATCGGGCGCGCGACATGGTGATCTCGGGCGGCGTGAATATCTATCCTGCCGAGATCGAAGCCTGCCTGCTCGGCCTGCCGGGGGTGCGCGACTGCGCCGTGTTCGGCATTCCCGACGAGGAGTTCGGCGAAGCGCTGTGCGCGCATGTCGACGGCGATCCGGCGCTGGTCACGGGCGAGGTGGTGCGCGGCTATCTGGGCCAGCACCTGGCGCGTTACAAGGTGCCGAAGGCAGTCGTGTTCCAGTCCGACCTGCCGCGTGAGGACAGCGGCAAGATCTTCAAACGCAAGCTGCGCGACGCCTATTGGCAGGGCGCCGGCCGGCGGATCTAGCGGACCGCCCGCCATGCGACATCGCGCGACAGTGGCGACGCCGGAAGCAGGCGCGCCCGGCATGGACCGGCCCTGATGCCCATCGGCTTGCTGAAATATGGCCTCGCCCGCCGCTATCCGGCGCGCCGGCAGTTCCCCCCCGAACGGCCGCTGAAACCGGTCTACGACATCGTCATCATCGGCGCCGGCGGGCATGGCTTGGCCGCCGCGTACTACCTCGCCAAGCAGTGGGGCCTGCGCAACGTCTGCGTGCTGGACAAGGGCTGGATCGCGGGCGGCAACACCGGCCGCAATACCGCCATCGTCCGCGCCAATTACCTGACGCCGGAAGGGGTGCGATTCTATGCCGAGTCGGTGGCGCTGTTTCGCGAATTGTCGCAAGAGCTCGATTTCAACATCCTCTATTCCGAGCGCGGCCACCTGACGCTGGCGCATACCGACGCCGCCTTGCGCACCGCGCGCTGGCGGGCGGAAGTGAACAAGCATTTGGGGGTCAGTTCCGAACTGATCGGGGTCGATGAAATCCGTCGGCTTTGCCCGGTGCTCAATCTTTCTGAAGAGGCGCGCTATCCCGTGCTGGGAGCGCTCTACCATCCGCCCGGCGCCATCGCGCGCCACGACGCCATTGCTTGGGGCTACGCGCGCGCCGCCGCAGACATGGGCGTGGAGTTGCACCAGCACACCGAAGTCACCGGCATTCGCCGGCAAGGTGACCGGGTAGTGGGCGTGGAGACCAACCGCGGCGTGATCTCCTGCGCCCGGGCGTTGCAGGCGGTGGCGGGATCGAGTTCGCGGCTGGCGGCGCTGGCCGGGTTCCGTCTGCCGATCGTAACCGTGCCGCTGCAGGCCTGCGTGTCGCAGCCGCTGCAACCCTTCCTTGATCCCATCGTCGTCTCCGCCAGCCTGCATTGCTACGTCTCGCAGACCCCGCGCGGCGAACTGGTGATGGGTGGCGCGGTGGACGGCTATCCGCTCTACCAGCAGCGTTCGACGCTGGACTTCAAGGAAACCTTGATGAGCGACCTGCTGGAGCTGTTTCCCTTCCTGTCGGAGGTGAAGGTGCTGCGGCAATGGGCCGGCATCGCCGACATGACGCCGGATTTCTCGCCAGTGATGGGCGAAACGCCGCTCGCCAACTACTATATCGACGCGGGCTGGGGCACGTGGGGTTTCAAAGCGACGCCCGTCTGCGGCAAGCGCATGGCGGAGACGCTGGCGACCGGCGCGGTGCCCGACCTGCTGCGGCCATTCGCGCTGCAGCGTTTCGACAGCTTCCGCCAACTGGGCGAACGCGGCGCCGCCGCAGTAGGGCATTAGGGCCGCCGATGAAGCTGATCCCCTGTCCGCTGAATGGCTTGCGCAACGCCGAGGAGTTTGTCTGCGGCGGCGAGGTGCAGCCCGAGCCGGATGCCAGCCAGTTGAGCGCGGCGGACTGGGCACAGCATGTCTTCCACCGCGACAACCGCGCCGGGCTGGTCCGCGAATGGTGGCTGCACGTGCCGAGCGGCTACTGGTTCATCGCCGAGCGCGATACGCTGTCGGACCGGTTCCTGCGCAGCTATCCCGCGAGCGAACTGTTCGCCAAGCGCACGCCGGTCGGCCCTGCGGAGCCGGGTGACAGGTGAACCGGCTGCCCGAACCGTTCGGCTGCCTGATCGACCGCTCGCGGCCGGTGCGGTTCCGGTTCGACGGCCTAGCCTACACCGGCCTCGCCGGCGACAGCATCGCTTCGGCCTTGGCGGCCAACGGCGTGCGCGTGCTGTCGTCCTCGTTCAAGCATCGCCGGCCGCGCGGCATCTACTCGGCTGCCGGCCACGAGGCAGGCGTCCTGGTGCAGGTCAACCAGGAGCCCAGCGTCGCCGCCGACGAGCGGGCGATCGCCGAGGGCATGACGGTCAGCCGGCACCACAAGGGCGGCCGCTGGATCGAACGCTTCGACCGTTTTCTGCCGGTCGGCTTCTATTACCGCGCCTTCTTCCGGCCGGCCTTCGGCTGGCGCCTCTGGGAGCCGATCATCCGCCGTCGGGTGGGCCATGGCCGGGTCGACCCGGGGTTTGCCGGGGGAGAGCACGACAAGCTGCATCTGCACGCCGACGTGGCCGTGGTGGGCGGTGGCCCGGCCGGCCTGGCGGCGGCGCTGGCCGCAGCGGAAACGGGCGCGGAGGTGGTGCTGCTGCATCGCAGGCCGCGCTTGGGGGGCGGCTTGCTCTGGGGGCGGCCGGACGCGGCGGGCCAGCATGGCGGCGATCTGGCGGCGCAGCTTGGCGCGGCCGTTCTGGCCGAGCCGCGCATCCGCATCTTGACCGCGGCCACCGTGACCGGCTGCTTCGCCGACCGCTGGCTATCGGCGGTGCAAGGCGCCCGCCTGATCAAGCTGCGCGCGCGGGCCTTGGTGCTGGCCAGTGGCCAGCGCGAGCAACCGGCGGTGTTTCGCAACAACGATCTGCCGGGCGTGATGCTGGGTTCGGCGGCGCAGCGGTTGATCCGGCTGCACGGCGTCAAGCCAGGCCGCCGGGCCGTCGTCGCCACCGCCAACGACGCCGGCTATGGCGTGGCTCTGGACTTGGAGGAGGCGGGCGTCGAACTGGCCGGCATCCTCGACCTGCGCCCCGGCCACCCGCCGGGCGACTTGCGCCAGGCAGCGGCGCATCGGGGCTTGCCTATCCTGCAGGGTCGCGCCCCCGTCGCCGCCGAAGGCCGGGATGCGGTGCAAGCGGTGCTGCATGCCGGTCTCGACGAAGCCGGCGGCGAACGCGGGCGGCTGGCGGCCGATCTATTGTGCCTTTCGGTCGGCGGCACGCCGGCCGCCGAACTGGCGGTGCAGGCGGGCGCCACCCTCGCCTACGATCCCGATGTCGCCGGCTTCCGCCTCACCGGCCTGCCGGAGGGCGTGTTTGCCGCCGGCGCGGTCGATCGACGGTTCACGGCGCAAGCAGCCGAGGCCGACGGCAAGGCGGCCGGGCGCGAGGCGGCACGGGCGGCCGGCTTCGTCCCGCAACCCATGCACCGGCCGACCGCCACCGCCGCCACGCCCAACCATCCCTTCCCGATCTTCCCGCACCCCGAGGGCAAGGATTATGTCGATTTCGATCACGACGTGACGGTTGCCGACGTCGCCAATGCGCTGACCGACGGCTTCGAGCACATCGAACTGTTGAAGCGTTACACCACGCTCGCCATGGGGCCGAGCCAGGGCCGCCTGAGCGCGCTCAATGCCGCTCGGCTGCTGGCGCGGGCGCGAAACCTGCCGGTTGCAGCGGTCGGCGCGCCCAATCCGCGACCGCCTTTCGGCGAGGAATGCTTCGGCCACCTTGCCGGGCGCGGCCACCACCCGGTGCGCCGCTCGGCCCTGCATCCCGCGCACCAGGCGCGCGGTGCCAAGTTCATGCCGGCGGGTCTGTGGCTCAGGCCGGCCTACTACGGCAGCGACGCGGAGGTCGCCGTGCGCGCCGAGGTCATGGCGGTGCATCACGACGTCGGCCTGATCGACGTTTCGACCCTGGGCGGCTTCGACATCCGCGGACCCGACGCGCCCGAATTCGTCGAACGTTTTCATACCGGCAGTTTCCGCAAGTTGGCGCCGGGGCGATGCCGCTACGGCCTAGTCTGCGATGTCGCGGGCTCGCTCATCGATGATGGCATGGTCTGCCGGTTGGCGCCCGAGCATTTCTATGTGACGGCGACGACCGGCGCCGCCGATGGCATCTACCGCAGCATGCTGTGGTGGCAGGCACAATGGCGACTCGATGTCGACATCACCAACCTCACCTCGGCGCTGGCCGGTATCAGCGTGGCCGGACCCAAGGCGCGCGACCTGCTGGCGCCGCTGACCCGCGATCTCGACGTCAGTGCCGCCGGCCTGCCATTCGTTGGTATCCGCGAGGGCCACATCGCCGACATCCCGGTGCGGGCGTTGCGCACCGGCTTTGTCGGCGAAGTGGCCTTCGAACTGCACGTGCCGGCGGGCATGGCGCTGGCCTTGTGGGAAATGCTGCTGACGGCAGGCGAACGGCTGGGGGTCCGGCCGTTCGGCGTCGAGGCCCAACGCATCCTGCGCCTGCAAAAAGGCCACATCATCATCGGCCAGGACACCGACGCCAACACCACGCCGGCCGAGGCCGGGCTGGCGCTCGCGGTCGCCATGGCCAAACCCTACTTCGTCGGCCGACGCGCCCTGGAGATCCGCGCCGGCCAGCCGCTGGAGCGCAGGCTGGTCGGCTTCACGCTGGCCGATCCCCTTGCCGCACCGCCCAGCGAATGCCACTTGGTGGTGCGCCAGGGCGATATTGTCGGCCGCGTCACTTCCGTGGCCCATTCGCCGGTGCTGAACCAGACGATCGGGCTGGCCTATGTTGCACCCGATCAGGCGGAACCCGGCATCGCTTTCACCATCAAGGTCAGAGCCGGCCGGCTGTTGAATGCCGTGGTGACGAAGCCGCCGTTCTACGATCCCGCCGGTGCGCGCCAGGCCTGATGTCATGAACCCCTCGCCGCAGCACCGCCGCAGCTTCCTGGCCCACCGCCAAGCCGTCTTGACCGCGCCCAAGGCGATCGCACCGGACGGCTTGGTGCTGGTCGATCTGTCGGCGCGGCCGCGCCTGGGCTTCAAGGGCCGCGGAACGCCCGCCTGGCTGCAAGGCCGGGGCCTGGCGCTGCCGGGCCGCCCCAACGAGGCAACCCCGCAAGCCGACGGCGGCCTGCTGCTGCGATTGTCGGAACACGAGCACCTGCTGCTGGCGCCGCTGTCGGAAACGGACGGGCAATGCCAGGCCCTGGCGACGGCGCAGGCGCGCGAGCGGCCGGACCATGTCTATCCGCTGCCACGGCAGGACAGCCATGCCTGGCTGCTGCTGGCCGGCGCGGCGGCAGCCGATTGCCTGGCCAAGCTCTGCGCAGTCGACCTGCGGGCCGACCGCTTCGGGCTGGGCGACATGGCGCAGACCCTGATGGCGCGCGTATCGGTCATCGTCGCGCGCGCCGACCTGGCCGAGCATTGTGGCTATCATGTGCTGTGCGACAGCGCCGTCGCCGAGTATCTTTGGGACTGCCTGCTGGATGCGATGGCGGAATTTGGCGGCGGTCCGCTCGACCAGGCGGCATTCGCGTCCGGCTTGCGCAACCCGGAGCCGCCATGACCGCGCCCCCGTCAGACATCGAGATCGCACGCCGCGCCCGCCTGCAGCCGATCGAAGCGATCGCCGCCAAGCTCGACATCCCGGCGGCGGCGCTTTACCGCTACGGCCCCTACAAGGCGAAGATCGCCCTGCCGTTCACCGCCGAGCCCGCGGCCCGGCCCCAGGGCAAGCTGGTGCTGGTTACGGCGATGACGCCGACGCCGGCCGGCGAGGGCAAGACCACCACGACGGTCGGCCTGGGCGACGGCCTCAACCATATCGGCAAGCGGGCGGCGATCTGCCTGCGCGAACCGAGCTTGGGTCCGGTGTTCGGCGTCAAGGGCGGGGCGGCCGGCGGCGGCTATGCCCAGGTCGTACCGATGGAAGACATCAACCTGCATTTCACCGGCGATCTGCACGCCATTGCGGCAGCCAACAACCTGCTGGCAGCGCTGCTCGACAACCACATTTACTGGGGCAACGGGCTGGAGGTGGATCCGCGCCGCATCGTTTGGCGTCGCTGCCTCGACATGAACGACCGTGCGCTGCGCCAGATCGTGATCGGCCTTGGCGGCGTCGCCAACGGCCATCCGCGCGAGGACGGCTTCGACATCGCCGTGGCCTCCGAGGTGATGGCGGTGTTCTGCCTGGCGCGCGACCTGGCGGACCTGAAGAGCAGGCTGGGCCGGATGGTCGTCGCCTATACCCGGGCACGCAAGCCGGTCACCGCCCACGACCTGAATGCCGAGGGTGCGCTGGCCACGCTTCTGAAGGACGCCCTACAACCCAACCTGGTGCAGACGCTGGCCGGCAGCCCCGCCTTCGTGCATGGCGGCCCATTCGCCAACATCGCGCATGGCTGCAACTCCGTCCTAGCGACGCGCACCGCGCTGAAACTGGCCGATTATGTGGTGACCGAGGCTGGGTTCGGCGCCGACCTGGGGGCCGAGAAGTTCTTCGACATCAAGTGCCGCAAGGCCGGGCTGACCCCTGCCTGCGCGGTGCTGGTGGCAACCGTGCGCGCGCTGAAGATGCATGGTGGCGTCGCCCGCGAGGCGCTTGCCAAGCCCAATCCGTCCGCGATCGAGGCCGGCCTCGCCAACCTGTCGCGTCACTTGCGCAACCTCGCCCGCTTCGGCGTGCCGGCGGTGGTGGCGATCAACCGCTTCCTGGGCGACAGCGCCGAGGAATTGGCCGCGATCAAGCGTTGTGTGGCGGTCGAAGGGGCAGAGGCGGTGACCTGCAGCCATTGGGCGGACGGCGCGGACGGCGCCGCCGAACTCGCCGCCCGCGTTGTGGCGCTGGCCGACAGTGGGGCTAGCTTCCGTCCGCTCTATCCCGACGAGCTGGGCTTGGTGGCGAAAATCCGCACCATCGCCACCGAGATCTATGGCGCCGCCGACATCGCGCTGGGCGAGGGCGTGGCGCAGCAGCTCGCCAGCTTCGAGGCGGCGGGCCACGGCCGCCTGCCGATCTGCATGGCCAAGACGCAATACAGCTTCAGCGCCGACCCAACCCTGAAGGGCGCGCCGAGCGGACATGTGCTGCCCGTGCGCGCGGTGCGCCTGTCGGCCGGCGCCGAATTCGTGGTGGCGCTATGCGGCGAGATCATGACCATGCCGGGCTTGCCCAAGGCGCCGGCGGCCGAGACGATCGACGTCGACGCGTCGGGCGAGATCCGCGGGCTGTTCTGAAACCGACGAGGACGACAAGGCGATGAGCGGCAAGACGGTCAGGCTGGGCGGCGCCAGCGCGTTCTGGGGCGACAGCTCGCTGGGCGCTCCGCAATTGGTGCACGGGGCGGAGATCGACTATCTGGTGTTCGACTATCTCGCCGAGCTGACCATGTCGATCATGGCCGCCGCCCGCGCCCGGCGGCCGGATGCCGGCTATGCCACCGATTTCGTCGCCATCACCATGAAACAGCTGGTGCGCGACATCAAGGCCAAGGGCATCAAGGTGGTGTCGAATGCGGGCGGCGTGAACCCGCTGGCGTGCCGCGATGCGCTGCAACGCGTGGCCGAGGAGGCCGGCGTCTCGCTCAAGGTCGGTGTCGTGCTGGGCGACGACCTGATGGCCCGCCAGGCTGAGTTCCGCGCTGCCGGCACGCACGAGATGTATTCGGACGCGGCCTTTCCCGACAAGCTGATGAGCATCAACGCCTATCTGGGCGCGCGTGGCATCGCGGCGGCGCTGGCCGAGGGCTGCGAAGTGGTCATCACCGGCCGCGTCGTCGACAGCGCCGTGACGCTGGGCCCGCTGATGCACGAATTCGGCTGGGCCGACGACGATTTCGACCGACTGGCAGCTGGCACGCTCTGCGGCCATATCATCGAATGCGGCGCGCAATGCACCGGCGGCCTGTTCACCGATTGGGAGCGGGTGGCGAGCTGGGAGAACATCGGCTATCCGGTCGCCGAGGTGAGCGCGGATGGCAGCTTTGTCATCGGCAAGCCCAGGGGCACCGACGGGCTGGTCTGTTTCGGATCGGTCGCCGAGCAGCTGCTTTACGAAATCCAGGATCCCAGCGCCTATCTGGTGCCGGACGTCGCTTGCGACTTCACCGCCGTGCAGATGCGCGAGATGGGTGAGAACCGCGTGCTGGTGTCGGGCGCGCGCGGCCGACCGCCCACCTCGACCTACAAGGTCAGCGCCACCTATCAGGACGGCCTGCGCAACGTGGCCACGCTGGTGATCGGCGGCATCGACGCCGACCGCAAGGCGCGCCGCACCGGCCAGACCATCCTGGCGCGTACCCGGCGAATGTTCCAGCAGCGCAATCTCGCCGACTATTCCGAGACCCGCCTGGAGGTGCTGGGGTCCGAAGACATGTACGGCTCGAACAGCCGGCTCGCCGGCCCGCGCGAGGTGGTGCTGCGCATCGCCGTCAAGCACCCGGAGAAAGAGGCGCTGGAGATCTTCGCGCGCGAGTTTGCTCCGGCCGGCACCTCCATGGCGCCAGGGACCACGGGGCTGGGCGGCCGGCCCTCGCCGACGCCGATCGTGCGCCTGTTCTCGTTCCTGGTGGAGAAAGCCGACGTGCCGGTTGAACTCGACATCGAGGGCAACCGACGGCCCGTCGCCATCCGCACCGCTGGCGGCTTTCCCGGCAGCGCCAGCGCGGAGGTCAGGGCCGTTGCCGCGCTGCCCCCCGAAGGGGCCACCGTCAACCTGCCGCTGGTGCGGCTTGCCTATGGCCGCAGCGGCGACAAGGGCGACACCGCCAATATCGGCATCATCGCGCGCCAGCCGGAATGCTTGCCGCTGCTTCGCTGGTGGCTGACGCCGGAGCGCGTGAAGGCCTATTTCGCGCATCTCTGTCGCGGTCCGGTCGAGCGCTTCGACCTGCCGGGCTTGGGGGCGATGAATTTCCTGCTGCACCGCTCGCTGGGCGGCGGTGGCATGGCCTCGCTGCATTCCGACAACCTGGCCAAGGCCTACGCGCAAATGCTGCTCGACCTGGAAGTGCCGGTGCCGAAGGCCGTTGCCCAACGTTTGGTCGCGGCCTAACCGAACGGTAGCGGCGCCAGCAGGAACTTCAGGAACTCGGCGATCCGTTGGGGCCATGGCACCGCTTCGGCCACCCAACCGCCGGCCGTTTCCGCCTGCGGCGCGACCGCGAATGCCACGAGTTCGATCCCCGGCAAGGCCTGGCTCAGGTGCAGCAGCGCGCGCGGCAGGTGCAGATCGGTGCTGACCACCAAGAGGCGCTTGATCTGGCGCTCGGCCACCCAGGCCCTGATCTGCTGGGCATTGCCCCGGGTATTGCGCGCCAGGGGGTCCAGAGTGACGCGGGCATCGAACAGTGCGGGATCGCGCGCGCGCAATTTGCCAAGCTCGATGTCGTTGGCCCCTTCGCCCGTCCCCGACAACAGCGCGACCGGAGCCACCCCCCGCCGCAGCAGGTCGAACGCGGCGTGCAGACGCTCCATCCGACCGCTCAACGCGACGATGCCGTCGGCGGCGACGGGCCGCGCCTGGGCCGAGAGCCACGCCGCGAACGAGGCGAAGCCGACATAGCCGAGAGCCAAGCCCAGCGTCGGGGCGACCAACACGAGGACAAAGCCGAGGCGCGCGTCGAGCAGGCGGCGGCGCAGCAACGCGGCGATCGCCGGCGGCGCCAGCAGGCCGCCCAACACCAACCACCAGCCGAGCATGGGCTACCGCGCGTTGTAGCTGCGATACCACGCGACAAAGCGCTCCACCCCCTCGGCCAGCGGCGTCATCGGCCGGAACCCGAGGTCGCGCGCGATCAGCGTGGTGTCGGCGAAGGTCTCGGCAACGTCGCCCGGCTGCATCGGCGCCAGCCGCGTTTCGGCCTTTCGGCCGGTCGCGCGTTCCAGATGGCCGATCAACTCCCAGAGGTCGTGCGGATCGCTGTTGCCGATGTTGTAGAGCCGGTGCGGTGCTTGGCCGTTCGGCTCCGGCGGCCGGTCGAGCGCCGCCACCACGCCGCTGACGATATCGTCGATGTAGGTGAAGTCGCGACGCATCCTGCCGTGGTTGAACAGCGTGATCGGCCGTCCTGCCAGAATTGCCTCGGTGAACAGCCACATCGCCATGTCGGGCCGGCCCCAGGGGCCATAGACGGTGAAGAAGCGCAACCCGGTCTGCGGCAGCCCGTAGAGATGCGCATAGGTGTGCGACATCAGCTCGTCCGCGCGCTTGGTCGCGGCATAGAGAGAAACCGGCCGGTCGACGGGGTCGGTTTCCGCGAAGGGCTGCTTCTGATTGCCGCCGTAGACGGAGCTGGAACTGGCATAAACGAGATGGCGAAACGGCTGGCGATGGCGGCAATACTCCAGCACCACCATGTGCCCGGTCAGGTTCGAGCGCACATAGTCGAACGGCGCGGTCAGCGAATGGCGGACCCCGGCCTGGGCCGCCAGGTGCACCACCCGATCGACCGCCTCGTCCGCCAGCAGCCCGGCGAGCGCGTTCTCCCGGCCGAGATCCAGCCTGAGGAAACGGAAGGCGCGGTCGCCTTCAATCTGGGCAAGACGCGCCTCCTTCAATCGGACATCGTAGTAGTCATTGAGATCGTCGACGCCGATCACGCGTTCGCCACGGGCCAGCAACTGCTTGGCGACATGGAAGCCGATGAACCCGGCCGCCCCGGTCAGAAGTACCGTCATGCGGTTAGCGCATTTTCCATGTCGGGCCAGGCACCGTTCCTGCCTCAGTATCAGCGCCGAATGATGCGGTCGCCCAAGCCGGTAGGCAAGGCGCGACCGCTGCCGCTAGCCGCCGGCGAAGGCTGCGCCCTCGGCGAAGTGCCGCTGCACATGGTCGACGATGCGTTGCACCGATTGCTCAATCGTTAAGCTGCCCGTGTCGATCGTCAACTCGGGCCGCTCGGGCGGCTCGTACGGTGCGGAAACGCCCGTGAAATCGCGGATCTGGCCGGCCCGGGCCCGCTTGTACAAGCCCTTGGGATCGCGCGCCTCGCAGGTGGCCAGGTCGGCCTTGACATAGACCTCGTGGAACCGCTCGCCCGCCGCCTTGCGTGCCCGGTCGCGATCCGAGCGGTAGGGCGAGATGAAGGCGGTGAGCACCAGCGTGCCGGCCCGGCTCATCAGGGCCGCCACCTCGCCCACCCGGCGGATGTTTTCCGCCCGTTCCTCCGGCGAGAAGCCCAGATCGGCGCACAGCCCGCCGCGGATGTTGTCGCCGTCCAGCACATAGGCGTGGTAGCTGAGGTTGAACAACCGCCGTTCGACCGCCACCGCCAGGGTCGACTTGCCCGACGCCGACAGCCCGGTCAGCCAAAGCACGCCGCCGCGATGGCCGTTGCGCAGTTCGCGCGCCGCCAGCGAAACCTCGTGCTCGACCCGGGTCAGGTTGGTGGCCCGGCGCACCATCAGGTGACGTTGGTCGGCATAGCCCTGCATGCTGATGATGCCGCCGCCGGCGATGTCGTAGCCATCCACCAGCACGAACCGCCCGGTCCGGGTCAGCCGGCCATGCGGGTCGAGCGCCAGCATGCTGTCGGCGCGCAGCACGACCTCGGCCACGGCATTGCGTTCGACCTGTTCGGAGGCCTGGTCCGACAAGTCGGTGGTATCGATCACCCGCTCGATCGCCTGCACCGACACCGGCACGGCCTGATGATTGAGCTTCAGCTTGTAGCGCCCGCCACGGCGCAGCGGGTTGCGGCCAAGCCAAAACAGCCGCGCACGGAACACGTCGGTCTCCACCGGCGGCTCGGCTTCGTGGCTCGCCACCTCGCCGCGCTCGACGAAGATCGGTTCGGCAAAGGTCAGGCCGACCGACTGGCCGGCACGCCCTTCGACCGGGGGCACGTCGCACGCCCAGGCTTCGATCGAGGCGACGCGCGCGGACTTGTTGGACGGCGAAAAGACCAACGTGTCGCCCACCCGGAGAATGCCGCTCTCGATCCGGCCAGCGAAGATCCGTCGCTCGTCGAACTTGTAGACGTCCTGGATCGGCAAGCGCAGCGGCAGATCGACCGCGCGCGCCATGGGCCGCAGCTTAGCCAGCGCTTCGACCAGCGTCGGCCCTTCGTACCAGAGGGTCTGCGCCGAGCGGCTGGCGATGTTGTCACCCTCGCGGGCGCTGATCGGCAGGAAGCCGGCCAACGGCAGCCCGATGCTGGCGGCATAGCCACGGAACTCGGCTTCGATCGCCGCCACGCGCTCATGGCGGTAACCGATCGCATCCAGCTTGTTGACCAGCACCAGCACCTGCTCGATGCCGAGCAGCTTGAGCAGATAGCCATGCCGGCGCGTCTGGTCGCGCACGCCTTCCTGCGCGTCGATCAGCAGCAGGGCGGCCTCGGCCGACGCCGCGCCGGTCACCATGTTCTTCAGGAACTCGCGGTGGCCCGGCGCGTCGATCACGACATAGTCGCGATCCTTCGCCCTCAGCCAGGTCTGCGCCGTGTCGATGGTGATGCCTTGGTCGCGCTCGGCCTGCAGGGCGTCCATCAGAAAAGCCCATTCGAACGGCATGCCGCGCCGCTCGCACATGGCGCGGATCGCCTCCAGCTTGCCCTCCGGCAGCAGCTGCAGGTCGTGGAACAAGCGGCCGATGAGGGTCGACTTGCCATGGTCGACATGGCCGACCACGACCAGTCGCAGCACCGCGCGTTCGGTTGGCTGCACCAGCGGTTCCTTCTACATGTAGCCGTCGGCGCGCAAGCGCTCGAACGCATCCTCGGCTTCGTGATCCATCGCCCTGCCCGCTCGCTCGGGCGTGAGGGTTGCTTCCAGTTCGGCGATCACGGCCTCGATGGTGCGCGCCTCGCTGACGATAGCAAAGGTGATGTCGCGGTCGCCCAGCGAGCGATAGCGCTTGCCATCCTTGGCGAAGTAGAGCGGCACCGTCGGAATGCGCTCGCGCTGGGTGTAGCGCCAGATGTCCAGTTCCGTCCAATGCAGCAGCGGGTGGATGCGCAAATGCGTACCGGGCGCGAAGTCGGTGTTGAACTGATCCCAGAATTCCGGCGGCTGGTCCTTGAACTGCCAGGCGCCGCCCTGGCCGCGCGGGCTGAAATAGCGCTCCTTGGCCCGGGTCGCCTGTTCGTCGCGGCGGATGCCGGCGAAAACGCCCTGCAGGTCGTGCTTCTCGATCATCGCCTTGAGGCCCGCGGTCTTGCGCGCCGCCGAACGCGCGGCCGGCGGCAGGGTCTCGTCGATCTCCTCGACCGGCGGGCATTCGCCCAGCAACAGCGTCAGCCCCCATTCGCGCGCGTAGCGCTCGCGGAACGCATACATCTCAGCGAACTTCCGGCCAGTGTCGATATGCATGACCGGAAACGGCACGTGCCCGAAGAATGCCTTGCGGGCCAGCCAGACCATGACGTTCGAATCCTTGCCCAGCGACCACAGCATGGCCAGCCGGTCGATGCGGTTGAATGCCTCGCGGAAGATGTAGATGCTGAGGCTTTCCAGTTCGTCGAGATGTCGCATGTGAAACGCGCATCGCCCGATGGGATGAGGCGGCGCAAGCAACAAGAAAAGCCGCAGGTTGTCAACAGCGAAGGGGTTAACCGTACCTTACCGTCGCGCATTGACCGCGCGGGGCAGATGGTAGGATAAAAGCGCCGCGGCCGGCGGAGGGTGAATCGTTTCTGGTCGCAAGGGACCGCAGGGATGGACGCTGGGGGGGAACTGGCTGCCGTGATGCTGCTGGCGACGTTTGCCGGCGCCACGATCAGTCTGCTGGTCTGCCTTTACGCGAACCCGCTGGCCATCCGCCTTGGCCTGATGGATGTGCCCGATGGTCGTCGCAAGGTACATGCGCGCGCGACGCCGCTGATCGGCGGCCTCGCGGTGATTCTGCCGGTCCTGGCCTTCGGGTTGTGTCAATTGCCGCTGGGCGATAACGCGGCACTGTCGGGCGGCTTGGTGGCCGCCGGAGCCGCATTCTTCGTGCTGGGCTTGTGGGACGATCGCCGGCATATCCGCCCGCTGGTTCGGCTGGCATCGTCGCTGGCGCTGTTCTGGGCGGTGGTGCACGCGGTGCCCAGCCTGCAAGTGGAGTTCCTGAGCTTCAGTTTCCTGAACCAGGCCGTGTTCCTGGAAGGCTGGTCGCGGTTCTTCACGCTGCTTTGCCTCGTTGGCCTGATCAACGCCATCAACATGGCGGATGGCAAGAATGGCCTGGTGATGGGCATGGCGCTGATCTGGACCTGCCTGCTGCTGGCGCACGCGCCGCCGGAACTGTGGCCGCTGCTGGGCTGCTTGGCGGCGGGCTTGGCGGTGGCGCTGGCCTTCAATTTGCAGGGCGCCTTGTTCCTCGGCGATGGCGGCGCCTATGCGCTGGCGGCCCTGCTGGGTCTCTTGAGCACCCATTGCTATGGCGTCGGCTTCGTGGAATTGCCGGCCGACGAGATCGCGCTCTGGTTCCTCATCCCGGTGGTCGACTGTCTGCGGCTGATGGCCAGCCGCCTGCTGCGCGGGCATTCGCCCTTCACCCCCGACCGCAACCACTTGCACCATATCCTGTTCCGTCGTCTGTCTTGGCGCTGGGGCTTGGTGGCTTATCTGTCGCTGGTTGCGTTGCCGGCGATCGGCGCCAACCTGTCGCCCGAGACACTGCCGCTCTGGGCGATCGTCAGCTTGACCGCCTACGCCCTGCTGCTGGTCGGTGACGCGCGCGCCCTCGCCCAGCCACTCGGTGTCAAACGGGCGCTCGGCTAGGTTGCGTCAACAGCGCCTGTGGCGTTATTGAGCGGCGGCGTTTGGGGCGTGGCCAAGCGGTAAGGCAACGGGTTTTGGTCCCGTGACCCTAGGTTCGAATCCTAGCGCCCCAGCCAGCCCCTGCCGTCTATAGCCGAACGCCCTTGGCCGCCATGTCGGCAACGCCCCGCAACATGGTGTCGCAGAGCATCGCCAGATCGACCCTGGGTTGCCATCCCCAGTCCTGGCGGGCTGCCGAATCGTCGATGGTGCGGGGCCATGAGTCGGCGATCGCCTGACGAAAATTCGGCTGGTAGTCGCAGACGAAACCCGGCACCCGCCGCGCCACCTCGGCGGCCAGTTCCGCCGCCGAGAAACTGAGCGCGGTCAGGTTATAGCTGGTGCGGATGCTGATCCTCTGGGCGGGCGCCTGCATCAATTCGATCGTCGCGCGCACCGCATCGTCGATATACATGAGCGGCATGGTGGTGTCGGGCCGCACAAAGCAGGTGTAGCGACCGTGCCGCAGCGCCTCGATGAACATCTCGACCGAGTAGTCCGAGGTGCCGCCGCCGGAATAGGTCTCGTAAGTGAGCAAGCCAGGATAACGCAAGCTGCGGACGTCTAGGCCATGGCGTTTGAAATAGTAGTGGCAGAGGTTTTCGCCCAAGACCTTGGTGACGCCGTACAGGGTGGTCGGCTCCAGCACGGTGCGCTGGGGCGTGTTTTCCCGCGGCGTCGTCGGCCCGAAGGCGGCAATCGAGCTCGGCCAGAACACCCCCGCCAGCGAATGCGCGACGGCCAGATCGAGCACGTTGCGCAAGCTCTCGACATTGATCGTCCAGGCCCTGACCGGGTCCTTTTCGCCATCGGCCGACAGCACGGCGGCAAGATGGTAGATGGTGCCGATGGCGTGCCGGCGGATCACCCGGTCGAGCGCTGCCTTGTCGGTCGCATCCAGCTTCTCGAACGGCCCAGCGGCGCGCAATTCCGCCGGCGGCTCGGTGGCGCGACCGGCCGCCACGACCCGGTCGGCGCCGACCCGCGCGCGCAGTTCCCGCGTCAAGCTGCGACCAACCTGGCCAACCGCCCCGATCACCAGGATCTTGCCGTTTCGTTCCGTTGTCATCTGACCTCCGATGGCGGCGTCGGCCGCGCCTCACGGCATGGGAAAAAGCGCGCTACTGCGGCCCGCCAGCCAGTACACCAGCAAACCCAGCCACTCGTGCAGCGCTTCGTCGAGCAGGCCGAGCCCGGCACTCAGATCGAAGCCGGGCCGATAGGGCAGGGTATCGTCGCCGCGGAAGTCGACCGGATAGGGGATTGCTGTCCAACCGGCCTGCCGGAAACTGCCGACCGCGCGCGGCATGTGCGCGGCGGAAGTCACCAGGACCCAGTTCTGCCCGGCCTCCGGCCGCGCCAGGGCATGCGCCAGCACCGCATTCTCGGCGGTGGTGCGGGAACGATCCTCATAGAGCAAACGATCCTCTGTCAGGCCCATGCCCGCGAACACCCGGCGCGCGACTTCCGCTTCGCTGATCGGTTGCGCCGTCAGCTTGGCGCTGCCGCCGGTGAACAACAGGTGCGCCTGTGGATGCTGTCGCGCCAGCAGACCGGCAATGAGCAGCCGCTCGCCGCGCTCGTTCAGCACCGGTTGGCCGTGCACGTGGCTGAGCCAGGTACGTTCGCCGCCGCCCAGCACGACGATGCCGTCGATCCGCGCCGGCAACGGGTCCGGCTTGGGGAACCGCGCCTCCAGCGGCGCCAGCAGAAGCGGGCCGAGCGGCAGCGTGCCCACCACGATCAGCACGATGATCAGCGACCAGGCGAGGCGACGTCCGGCGCGCCACCAGCGCGTCGCCTGCAACAGGACCGAAACGAGCAACCCGGCCAGCAACAGCTGACCCGGCGTCGTCAGGAACGCGGTAAGCTTGGAAAGGTAGAACAGCAAGGAGGCCGGCTTGGGCGGACGTGCGCGCCCGGCTCAGCCCCAGGCCGAACTGCCGCCCGAACGCACATAGGCGAGAGCCCCCCGGGGACTGGCCGGCTGGTGCTGGCTGGCCCGTGGATAGCTGACCCAGACACCGGGGCCGCAACTCACATGTTCGTCGACGATACCGCCCTCCAGCACCAGGATCTCCTCGCCCTCCGGGTGGGCGTGCAATGGCACCTCGCAGCCCGGCGGCAGTCGCACGATGCGCACCCGTTCCGGTTGGCCCGCCTGCTCATAGAGGATGCGGCTTTTGCTGCCCGCCGCCAGGCCGGGCTTCGCCGGCAGGCTGGGCCAATGCCGCACGATCCGCTGGCGTTGTTTGCCGGGATAGTGGCGCAGCTTGACGAACAGCAGGCAGCCCTGGTTCGACCAGACCGAATGCGCATAGCCGTCGGGATTGAAGATATAGGTGCCGGCTGGGTAGCTGCCTTGCTCGTCGGCGAAGGCGCCCTCCAGGACCAGGATCTCCTCGCCTTCCGGGTGCTCGTGATGGGCAAAGCGCGCCCCCGGATCGAAGCGGACGATCGACGTAACCCGGCCGCGCTCGGCTTCGCCCTCGTGCCGCAGCCGTTTGCGCCAGACGCCGGGCTGGGGACTAGGCGCGAATGGCATGGCGTTGCTGTCCACGACCAACGGCGCCAGGGCGCTCGCGGCGGGGTTGACGTTCATGGCGGGGTTCCTTGTCGCTGCGGCGTTCTAGCTGCCAGTCTTGAGCGCATCCCAATAGGCCTTGTTGAGATCGCCCAGCATGGCATCGTGCAAGGATTCAAGACAGCTGCGCATGCCCGCGAACAATCCCGCCGCGGATGCGTCGCGGCAGCGATCGTGCGTCCGCCGGGCGAGTTCCGCGCCGGCATCCTGGGACGCGCCCGCGAACGGCGCCGCCGCCGCTTGCCAGACCCGGTCGCGCTGCGCGGCGGTCTCGCGGCCTTCCGGCAGGGCGTTGATCAGGCGCTGCGTCAGCCGAGCCGCCGCCATGACTTCGCGATTGCGGTCGACGAGCCGCGCGCCGGCCTGTCGCAAGCCATCGGCCGGCGCGCCGGCGTGCGGCGCGCGATCGTCGGCTAGCGGCAGCAGAGTTGCGTCCTCACCGACCTCAACCTCCAGCCGCACCACCCCCAACGCCCGCACCCGCTCCTCCGGCACCGCGAGGCGCACCGAGACATGGGTTCTGAGCACGTTGACCCGCAGCAGGTCCGCCGCCGGCAGCGACAACAGTCCGCCGTCGGCGGTGACGCCGGTCAGCCGCACGCTTTCACCGCCCAGCAGGCGATAGGTTTCGCCCGGTTCGGGCGCGCGTCGTTCGGCTTGCAGGCAAAAGGCCGAGAAATCAGCCGCGCATTGCCCGCGCTCGCACGCGAGCGCCACCGCGCCGTCGGTCGCCACCAGGGCCAAAAGTTGCAGTTCGGCCGCCGCCGGCCGTGTCCCCGCCAGGACCAAAAGCCCGAACAGCCCCAGCAAATAGCGGAACGAACGGTTCGCCGACTGCGCCACGGCATTCTCCGTTTCCAGCGAAGCGGGTGAGGCGCCGCGGCAACCGGCCCACGTCGCCTCGACCGGCAACGCGACCCTTGCACGGGGTCGGGACGGCGGTCAACCTGTGCGGCGACAACGGCCGCAGGGGGGGCAGCGATGGCGCGGGTCAACGGCAAGGTGGCCATCGTCACCGGTGCCGCGTCCGGCATCGGGCAGGCCAGCGCCAAGCGCCTGGCACAAGAGGGCGCGACGGTGGTGCTGACCGACATCCAGGCCGAGGCCGGCGAACGGGTGGCGCGCGAGATCGGCCCGCAGGCAACCTTCCAGGTGCAGGACGTGACACGGGAGGACGCGTGGCAGGCGCTGTTCGCCGCCACGCTGCGCCGTCACGGCCGGTTCGACATCCTGGCCAACGTTGCGGGCGTGCCGGGCAGCGGCGACCGCCAGGATCCCGAACGCTGCAGCCTCGAGGAGTGGCGCAAGATCAACAGCGTCAATCTGGAGGGCGTGTTCCTGGGCTGCAAGCACGCGATCCCGGCGATGCGTCAGTCGGGCGGCGGCGCGATCGTCAATGTCTCCTCGCTGGCGGCCATGATCGCGACACCCCCCATGGCGGCCTATGGCGCCGGCAAGGCTGGCGTGTGCCAGCTCACCAAGTCGGTCGCGTTGCATTGCGCCCGGCGCGGCTACCGGATCCGCTGCAATTCCATCCATCCCGGCATCATCGACACGCCGATGGGCCAGACCGCCATGTCCTGGGCCGGCGCCGACCTAACCGCGGGGCGCGAGCGCTACCGCAAGATGGTGCCGCTGGGTGTGCTGGGCGAGCCCGACGACATCGCCTGGACGCTGGTCTTCTTGGCCTCGGACGAGGCCAAGTTCATAACCGGCGCCGAATTCGTGGTGGACGGCGGCATGTCGATCTACTGAAGCGACGGCCGGCGCCCGAACCAGGGCCGCGCCGCTTCCAGGTCGGCCGACAGCTTGAGCAGTTCGGCCTCCTCGCCGAAGCGAGCGACCAGTTGCACGCCGATCGGCAGACCCTCGGCGGTCGACGCAAAGGGCAGCACGGCCGCCGGCTGGCCGGTGGCGTTGAACATGGCGGTGAAAGGGGTGAACTGCAGCAGGCGCCGCAGATACCCGGCGAGATCGTCGCAGGCCATGCTGAGTTCGCCCAGCCGCAATGGCGGCTCCGCCAGGGCCGGCGTCAGCAGCATGTCGTGGCGCTCAAAGAAGGCCAGGATCTGCCGCGAGATGCGGTGCACGGTCTGCGTCGCCCTGGCATAGTCCGCGGCGCTCAAGCGGCGGCCCTGCTCGGCTTGCGCCCAGGTGATCGGTTCGACATCGTCCGGCCTGGGCTCGCGTCCCAGGGCCTTGCCGCGCAGTTCCAGGCCATTGCGCACATTGGCGCAGATGATGTCGCGGGCCGCCCGACGCAGCAGGTCGGCCTCGTAGGTCGGCGCCGCCGGTTCGATCCGGTGGCCAAGGTCGCCAAGCAGCCGCGCCGCCTGTTCGACCGCCGCCGTGCAAGCGGGATGCACCGGCACGTCCGCCGGAGCCTTGGTCATGACCGCGATGCGAAGGTGTCGGCGTTTTTCGTCCAATGCCTCCAGGAAGCGCCGGCCGGGTGGCGGCGCCCAGTAGGGATCGCCAACCGCCGGCCCGGCGGTGGCGTCCAACAGGGCGGCGCTGTCGCGAACGCTCAAGGTCACGGCATGCGCCGCCGCCATGCCGGCCCAGCCCTCGCCGACATCGGGGCCAGCCGGATTGCGGCCGCGGGTCGGCTTCAGGCCATAGAGACCGCAACAGGCGGCCGGGATGCGAATCGAACCGCCGCCGTCGGTGGCATGTGCCGTCGGCAGCAGGCGCGCCGCCACCGCCGCCGCCGCGCCGCCGGACGAGCCGCCGGCACTGTGCGCCAGCGACCAGGGGTTGCGGCTAGGCCCGAACAGCGCCGGCTCGGTGCTGGTGGAAAGACCGAATTCGGGCGTATTGGTCTTGCCGAAGATCACCAGGCCGGCGGCCTTCAGCCGCTCGACCAGCGTGCTGTCGTGATCGGCGACGAAGCCCTGGTAAAAGCGGCTGCCGTTCGCGGTCGGCTGCCCGGCATAGAGCGCGTAAAGATCCTTCAACAGATAGGGCACGCCGGTGAACGGGCCGACCGGCAGGCCGGCAGCGATGCGGGCGCGCGCCTCGCCTTCGAACACATGGCAGACCGCGTTGATCCGGGGATTATGGCGCGCCAGCCGCGCCATGGCCGCATCCAGCAATTCCACCGGCGTCACCGCCTTGCGGCGCACCAGGGCGGCCAGCCCCAGCGCGTCGTATTCCTCGTATTCCTGGAACCCCGCCATGTCCGTCTCAGTCCATCGGTCGTCGAGCGGCCCAGGGCCTGGCCTGCTCCAATTGCCCGGCGAGCCGGAACAGCGTCGCCTCGTCGCCTGCCCGCGTCCCGAAATGGATGCCGATCGGCAGGCCGTCAGCGCTCCAATGCAACGGCACCGACATCGCCGGGCCGCCCGTCATGTTGAACAGCGGCGTCACCGACATGCGCGCCAGGAGCTGGCGTTCGTAATAGTCGTCGACGCTGTCGCACGTCATGTCGATCTCGCCCAACGGTTGCGGTGGCTCCGTCATGGTGGCGCTGAGCAGCAGATCGTGCCGCTGGAAGAAGGCCGCCATCTGCCGGCCTGCCGCATGCACGATCAGGATGGCGAGCGCATAGTCCGCGCCGCTCACCTTGCGGCCTTCCAGCGCGAATTCCCAGCTCACCTTCTCCACTTCGTCGGGCCGCCATTTGCGCCCCAGCGCCTTGGCGCGAAGCTCCAGATTGGCCGCCAGATTGGCGGCGATGATCACGCGGAAGGCCCAGGATTGCGCGGCGACGTCCAGCGTCGGCGCGGCCTCCTCGACCACATGGCCGAGTTCGATCAACAGCTTTGCGGTCTCCTCCACGCCCTTAAGGCATTCCGCATGCAGGGGCCGGTCCCACAGGCTGCGGCGCATCACCGCGATCTTCAACCGGCCCGGCGCCGCGGTCACCTCGCGCAGGAAGCTGCCCGCGGGAGGCGGTGCCATGTAGGGGTCGCCCGGCGCCGGACCGTGCGTCGCATCCAGCAGCGCCGCGCTGTCGCGCACCGACACGCTGATGCAGTGGGCGGAAGCCAAGCCGCTCCAGCCTTCGCCGATATCGGGACCGGCGGGATTGCGCGCGCGCGTCGGTTTCAGCCCGAACAGGCCGCAAAAGGCGGCCGGAATGCGAATCGAGCCGCCGCCGTCCGTTGCATGCGCCATCGGCAGCACCCGCGCGGCTACCGCCGCCGCCGCGCCGCCCGACGAGCCGCCGGCGCTGATCGCCAGATTCCAGGGGTTGCGCGTGGGTCCGAACAAGGCGGGTTCGGTGGTCGGCGCCAGGCCGAACTCCGGCGTGCTGCTCTTGCCGAACACCACCAGGCCGGCCTTGCGGTGTCGTTCCACCAGTGTTGCGTCGTGCCGGGGCACGAAGTCCTTGTAGAAGGCGCTGCCGAAGCTGGTCGGGAAGCCGGCATAGAAGGCGCCCAGGTCCTTCAGCAGAAACGGCACGCCGGTGAACGGGCCCTGCGGCAGACCGGCGGCGATGCGGGCACGCGCCTCGTCATACATCTTCAGGTTGACGGCATTGATCTTGGGGTTGACCGCTTCGGTTCGCGCGATGGCGGCGTCCAGCACTTCAGCCGGGCTGACCTGGCGGCTCGCCACCAATTCGGCCAGGCCCAAGGCGTCGTAACGCGCGTACTCGCTGAACCCGGCCATGCCGCCCCCCACGTCCCCGCCGCAAAGCTAGGCGAGGCGACGGCGGATTGCACGCCGGCGAGACGCACACGCCGTCTCAGGCGTCGAGTTCCAGGCCGGCACGCCAACGCCTCCGGCTGGCGACGGCCGGGCTGGCGGCTTATGCTCGGCCGTGCAAAGGGTGCCCGGCGGCCCCAGGGCCAGCCAGGGGGGGCAAGCGACTTCGTCGATCGACATGGCCGATACGAGCCCGCGCGACGGCGCGGCGGCGGACACCTGCTGCAGCTCTTGGGCTTTGCGCTGGCTCTGTTGGCGGTTTGGGGACTGATCCTCTGGCAGGCGGTCGACCATGCCAGGCGGCAGCCGGCGGACGAGCTGTTGCGCATTCCCGGCGCCAGTGGCCGCGGCGCCGCGCTCTGAGCCGCGGCCGGGCCGCGCGGCCTTGCCGGCGGGACCGGACACGCCCAAATCGGGGCAACGGCGTTGGGCCGACCACGACGGGAGACGGCAGTGATCGAGATTCGCCCGTTCTCGGGGCTGGGCAAGTTCCGCAACGACTGGCTGGATGCCAGCCACCATTTTAGCTTCGGCACGTACCGCGACAGCCGGCGCATGGGGCTGGGGCCGCTGCTGGTTTGGAATGACGACCGCATTCAGCCGAGCACCGGCTTCGACCCGCATCCGCATCGCGACATGGAGATCGTGACCTACATCCGCCAGGGGGCGATTACCCATCGCGACAGCCTGGGCAACCAGGGCCGCACCGCGGCCGGCGACGCGCAGGTGATGTCGGCGGGCAGTGGCATCGTGCACGCCGAATACAATCTCGAGCCCGGCGAGACCACGCTGTTCCAGATCTGGCTCAGGCCAAGGCAGGCCGGCCTGAAGCCGCGTTGGCAGACCGCGGCCTTTCCCCAGGCCGACCGCGCCGGCAAGCTGGTGCCGCTGGCCAGTGGCCAAGCCGGCGTCGGCGGCCTGCCGATCGACCAGGACGCGACGCTTTATGGCGCGAGGCTCGCGGCCGGCATGACGCTTCGGCACGTCCTGGTTGCGGGCCGCCAAGCCTATCTGGTGGCGGCGGTCGGGTCGCTCGGCGTCAATGGCATTCCGGCCGCGGCGCGCGACGGCGTCGTGGCGGGCGCAGGGCTGCTCGAAATCGCCGCCGGCGAGGCGAGCGAACTGCTGCTTTGCGACCTGCCGAGCGCCTGAACCTGCGCGCCCAAGCCCATGCTGCCGACGCTCTACATCAGCCATGGTTCACCGATGTTGGCGATCGAGGACGGCGTTGGCCGCGCCTTCCTGCGCTCGCTCGGTGTCCTGCTGCCGCGCCCCAGGGCGATCCTCTGCATCACCGCCCATTGGGAGACGGATCAGCCCTGCCTGTCATCCGCCGCCCAGCCGCAGACCATCCACGACTTCCTTGGCTTTCCGCCGGCGCTCTATCGCTTGCGCTATCCGGCCCCCGGTGCCCCCGATCTGGCGCGCCGGGCCGCGCACTTGCTTGGGGTCGCTGGCCTTGCCGTGCGGTCGGACGAACAGCGCGGCCTCGATCACGGCACCTGGTCGGCGTTGTCGCTCGCCTACCCTGAGGCGGACGTGCCGGTGGTGCAATTGTCCGTGCAGAACGCGCGCGATGGCCGGCATCACTTGCAGGTCGGCCGGGCCCTGCGGCCGCTGCGGGCGGAGGGCGTGCTGATCCTGGGCAGCGGCAGCGCGGTGCACAACCTGCGCGAGCTCGCACGCGGCCGGGACGCGCCGGTCGCGGACTGGGCGCAGGCCTTCGACGACTGGCTGGCGGCACGCGTCACGGCGGGCGACCTCGCGGCGCTCGCCGACTATCGCCGCCTGGCCCCGCAGGCCGCGCGCGCACCCGAGCGAGGAGCACTATCTTCCCATCCTGGTCGCCGCCGGCGCGGCCGAGGGCGAACCGGCGCAAGCGCTCTACCGCGCCATCGCCAGGGGCGCCTTGTCGATGTCGGCCTATCGCTTCGGCCTGCCGGATTAGAGCCGCCGCCGCTGGCCGCCTATACTGCCGGGCCGGGAGGATCGGCATGAGCGTGAGCGAACGGGAACCGAAAGCCGCCGCCCCGCGGCTGTTCCGGATGGATGGCCTCGTGGCGCTGGTCACCGGCGCCGGGGCGGGGATCGGCCGCATGGCGGCGGCGTCCCTGGCGGAGGCCGGCGCCGGCATCGCCGTCACCGACCGCGACGGCGCGGCTGCCAATCGCGTGGCCAAGGAGCTTGGCCGCAACGCGGCGGCCTTCGTCATCGACGTCGCCGACGAGGCAGCCATCGTCGCCGGAACCCGGGCGGTACTGGAGCGTTTCGGCCGCATCGACGTGCTGGTCAACAACGCCGGCATCGCCCGGCGGCAGTCGACCGTCGAGATGAGCCGCGAAACCTGGGACCAGGTGATGGCGGTCAACCTGACCGGCCTCTTTCTGATGACGCGCGAAGCGGTGAAGCCGATGCTGGCGCAACGGTCCGGCAGCATCGTCAACATCGCCTCGATCATGGGCCATGTCGGCGGCGGGCTCTATCCGAACCCCGCCTATCACGCGAGCAAGGGCGCGGTGGTCAACCTGACGCGCGCCTGGGCCTGCGAGTTCGGCCCCTGCAACGTTCGCTGCAATGCGATCGCGCCGACCTTCGTCAACACCGACCTCGCGCGGCCGATGCTGAGCGATCCGACGATGCGAGCGAAGCTCGAAAGCCTGCATCCGCTGGGCCGCCTCGCCGAGGTCGACGACCTGGCCGGCGCCATCCTCTACCTTGCCAGCCCCGCTTCCGCCATGGTCACCGGCCACAGCCTGGCGGTGGATGGCGGTTGGCTCTCGCGCTGAGACCCGCCATGCCGGGAGAGGTCGTGTTGAGTAAAGCGGGCGCCATCGCCACGGTCGCCTTGAGCGCGCCGGAGCGGCTGAACGCGCTTGACCTCGCGATGTGGCGACAGGTGGCGGCGCACTTCCGGGCGATCGCCAAGGACGACAGCGTGCGCTGCGTCATCCTGCGCGGCGCCGGCGAGCAGGCCTTCGCGGCCGGCGCGGACATCGCCGAGTTCGCCAACGAGCGCAGCAACGTGCAACAGGCCCGCAATTATGGCGGGGCGATGCACGGCGCGCTCGACGCCATTCTGGAATGCCCGCAGCCGGTGCTGGCGGCAATCCTCGGACCCTGCGTCGGCGGCGGCCTGGAACTGGCCAGCACCTGCGACTTGCGCCTGTGCGGCGTCGGTTCGCGCTTCGGCGTGCCGGTCAACCGTTTGGGCCTGGTGGTGGCCTATAACGAGATGCGGCCGCTGGTCGAACTGGTCGGCAAGGCGGTGGCGCTGGAGATCGTGCTGGAAGGTCGCGTATTCGGCGCGGCGGAGGCCAAGGAAAAAGGCCTGGTCAACCGTGTCGTCCCGGACGGCGAGCTGCTGGCGGAAGCACTGGCCACCGCCACCCGCATCGCCGAGGGAGCGCCGCTGGTCGCGCGCTGGCACAAGAAGTTTGCCCGCCGCCTCGCGGACCCGCGGCCGCTCAGCGCGGCCGAGGCCGACGAAAGCTTCCATTGCTTCGGGACAGAGGATTTCCAGATCGGCTATCGTAGTTTCCTGGAGAAACGCAAACCCAGCTTCAAGGGGTGCTGACCATGGTCATGATGAAGCAAGGACCGCTGAAGGGCGTTCGGGTGATCGAGCTCTGCCATGCCATGGCGGGACCGACCTGCGGCTTGATGCTTGCCGACATGGGCGCCGACGTGATCAAGGTGGAGAAGCCGGACGGCGGCGACGACACGCGACGCTTCGCGCCGCCCCGCATCGCCGGCGAGAGCGCCGCCTTCATGATGATGAATCGCAACAAGCGCGGCATCGTCATCGACATGAAGAAGCCGGGGGGCATCAAGGCGCTGGCCCGCCTGATCGAAACCGCCGACGTGGTGACCGAGAACTACCGTCCGGGCGTGATGACCAGGCTCGGCCTCGACTACGAGAGCCTGCGCAAGAAGAATCCCGGCCTCATCTACGCCGCCATTTCCGGCTTCGGCCGCAGCGGCCCCTATTCCGAACGCGCCGGCCTTGACCTGATCGCGCAAGGCATGAGCGGCCTCATGAGCATCACCGGCGAGGGCCCCGGCCGGCCGCCGGTCAAGGTGGCGGCACCGATCTGCGATATCACCGCCGGCCTGCTGCTGACCATGGGCGTGCTGGCGGCCTATGGCCATCGCCTGAAGACCGGCCAGGGTCAGATGCTCGACACCTCGCTGCTGGAGGCCGGCATCACGCATACCTATTGGCAGTCGGCGATTGCTTTCGCCAGCGGCGTGGCGCCGCAGCCGATCGGCTCGGCGCATCCCTTGAACGCGCCCTATCAGGCGGTGCGGGTCAAGGACGGCCATATCAACATCGGCGCCGCCAACGCCAAGCTCTACAAGGCCATGCTGGGCGCCATCGAGGCCCCGCAGCTGGCCGAGGATCCCCGCTTCAAGGAAGGTCCGGATCGGCTGGCCAACCGCGCCGCGTTGATCGAGGAACTGGAGAAGCATTTCGGCAAGCTAACGGCCGCCGAGGCGCTGGCGCGGCTCAACAAGGCGGGCGTGCCGTGCGGGCCGTTGTACAACATCATCGAGATGCAGAACGACCCGCAGACCCTGGCGCGCGAGATGGTGACCGAGGTGCAGCATCCGGTCGCCGGCCGCGTCAAGACCATCGGCCTGCCGATCAAGTTCCAGGACACGCCCGGCAAGGTGGCGTTCGGCGCGCCGGTGTTCGGCCAGCATACCGAGGAGGTGCTGCTGGAGGCCGGCTACACGGCGGAGGAAGTGCGCCAGCTGGCGGCCGAGGGCGCGGTGTTGCTGGGCAGCCCGGCGCAGGCCAAGGCGGCGGAGTAGGCGAGCGGCCGCGTGCGGGAGCAGCAGGGCGTAGTCCTGCCAGAGGACGAACGGCAGCGAGGCGGCCTAGGCCGCCCCGCCCGGCTTTCACGACCATCATGCGGTGGCGCGCGGCAGCATCGGCCATGCCGGCGTGAGGACGGAAATGGTCTGCCACACGCGCAACACCTTTCGCATTCCGGCGCTGATCCGCCTCGCCGTCAGCGCGCATTTCTCCTCGAAGCGTGCAAAGTTGGGCGGCCTGACGATCCATCAGCCCATGCGAACCAAGCCATTCGACGAACAACACCGCTACGCGTTGGCCATCATGCGCCGCAACGGGGCCGTCAAATGATCAAGGACGAGCTCAGGTCGAAGACCCCGGAACAGCTTTTCACGCTATTTTGGGAGGCGGCCAGAAAGGGCCATTTCGCGCTTGGGCCGGCGGAATACAATCGATCCGTCGATCGCATACATGCCATCGTCGCGGAAATTAAATCCCGAACGCCCGATGCTCGCCATCTGCTGCTCCCGCTGTTGCAGGACAAGATCGAGACCGTCCGTTACGTCGCCGCGACCCATCTACTGGAGATCGATGCGGCCCGGGCGGTCGCGGTCCTGACCGATTTGCGCGAGAACGGCAAGACCGACGTGGCCAGCTTCGCCTATCTCGACCTCGACGAATGGCAGAACACCAAGTCGGCCGACGGCGCTCAAGCGCCAGAGCCCTAGCCGCGCTTGCCGGTCGGCGCCCCGGCAGTGACGCGCCCGGCCAGGCCGCCGCAGGCTCAATCCGGCCGCAACAGGGTGATGAAGTCGTCGATCACGGCGTAGTCGAAATAGCCGAGCCGGGCCATCGGCTTCAGCTTCAGCACGTCGATCTTGCCATCGCTGATCGCCTCGTCGGCGACGTGCACGCAGACCACGCGGCCGATCACCATGTTGTTGCTGGCGCCATCATGTGTCGGCGGCAGGTCGACGATGCGGTAGACCACGCATTCCAGCGCCACCTTGGCCCGCGCCACGCGCGGCGGCCGGACCTTGGTCGAGGCCGCCGGCGCCAGGCCCGCCTTGGCCATCTCGTCGACGCCGCGCGGAAAATGCTCGGAGGTGGCGTTCATCTCCTCGCGCAGGTCGTAGGTGCACAGGTTCCACACGAATTCCGGCACCTCGCGCACGTTGCGCAAGCTGTCCTTCTCGCCCCCGTCGTGCCGGTTGCGGCCGTTGGCGCAGAACATGACGCAAGGCGGGTCGCCCGCCACCGCGTTGAAGAAGGAATAGGGCGCCAGGTTGACGATGCCGTCCTTGCCGATGGTGCTGACCCAGCCGATCGGCCGCGGCATGACCAGGGCGGTGTAGGGATTGTGCTTCAAGGGCGGGGGCCGCATGGTGACGGCGGGATCGAAATGCATACGGCGTCTCCTCAGATCGGGTCCCAGGCGAAGTATTCGTTGGTGCCTTCCAGCGGCGTCAGCTCGCGCGACAGCGCCGGCACCAGCGTCTCGGCCAGCCGCTCGGGCGTCCAGCCGTCGCCGCGATGCAGGCTGCGGATCGGGCGCGGCTGGCTCATCAGGTAGATCTCGTTACCGCGCACGCCGAAGATCTGCCCCGATACGGCCTTGGCTGCTTCGCTGGCCAGATAGACGACGAGCGGCGCCACCTGCGCCGCGGTGGCGTGGGCACGGAACTTCTCGAAGGCACGCAGCTGCGCCTCGCTCTGCACCGGAATGGCTTCGACCATGCGGGTCCAGGCGAAGGGCGAGACGCAGTTGGAGCGCACGCCATAGCGCTGACCTTCCAGGGCGATCGAGCGCGACAGGCCGACGATGCCCATTTTCGCCGCCGCGTAGTTCGCCTGGCCGATATTGCCGACGAGACCCGAGGTCGAAGTGAAATGTACCAGGCTGCCCGCTTGCTGGGCGCGGAACCGTTCCACCGCGGCGCGGCTGACCAGAAAGCTGCCGTTCAGGTGCACATCGATCACCGCGCGCCACTGCGCCTCGTCCATCTTGTGGAACATGGCGTCGCGCAGGATGCCGGCGACGTTCACCACCGCATCCAGCCGGCCGAACCGCTCGACCGCCTCGGCCACCATGCGGCGGGCGCCGGCCCCATCGGTCACGCTGTCGGCATTGGCCGCCGCCCGGCCGCCCGAAGCGGCAATTTCCCTGACCACCGCCTCCGCCGGCGCCAGATCGTGGCCTTCGCCGCCCAGGCTGGCGCCCGGGTCGTTGACCAGCACCGCGGCGCCGGCCTTGACCATGGCCAGCGCCACTTCCCGGCCGATGCCCCGGCCGCCGCCGGTGATCAGGCAAACCTTGCCCTCGAGCACACCCAAGCCCGCCCCCTTCGTCTTGCACGGCCGGCAGTATTGGCGCCCCGATGATTTTCCGCTATAGGCTGCTGGTCCCGGAACGGGGAGTGTGGCGGCGATGTCCGCTGGCTTGCGGCTGCGACGACGAGTGACGTGGGGCACCCGCGCCTAGAAGGCGACGGCGGTGCGCCCTGTTGCCGGCCCGGCCGGCCTTCGACACCGCATCCTTCTCACGACCGCACAGCCTTACGGGACTCTGTCATGTATGTGATCGCCAACGAACGGCGGCAGGACGCCGACGAGATCGAGACCTTGCTCGATCGGGCTTTCGGCGCCGACCGCCATGCCAAGACCTCTTACCGGCTGCGCGAGGGCGTGGCACCGATTGACGCGCTCTGCTTCACCGGCCGCGCGGACGGCGTCTTGAAGGCGACGATCCGCTATTGGCCGGTGTCGATCGCCGGTCAGGAAGCTCTCCTGCTTGGGCCGCTGGCGATCGAGCCGGCCGAGCGCGGCAAGGGCTATGGCGTGGCGCTGATGTGGCACAGCCTGGCCGCCGCAAGGGCGCTCGGCCATCGCCTGGTCATCCTGGTCGGCGATCCCGAGTATTACGAGCGCTTCGGCTTCCGCCGCGCCGTTGCGGAGCGCCTCGTGCTGCCGGGCCCGGTCGAGGCACGGCGCTTCCTCGGCCTGGAATTGGCGCCCGGCGCCGCGCGCGGCCTCAAGGGAGCGGTCGAGAAATCGCGGTCGGACCTCGCATATCGAAGGACCGCCTAACGGCCCTCGCGATACCAGGCCAGCATGGCAAGGGCGAGCAGGCCGCTCAGCACGACCAGTGCCGGCAACAGCGCTGTCGTTTCGACGCCGCGCACCACGAACGCCTGGTTCGCTCGCAAGCCCAGCCATTGCCGGCCGGCGGCGTCGCGGCCCGGCGAAACGCGGCGAATGGCCGGCACCCCGTCCTGCAGCCAGAACACCTCGCCGCCACTTGCCTGGGCCAGCGGGCGCAAGTAGTGCGCCGTCGCCCTCAGGTCGGCATACTCGCGCGGATTGAGCGCGCCGACCGCGACCACCGCCGAACGCGCCCCGTCGCGCAGCCGGTAGAGGCCCGGCGCTTCGACGTTGAGGGCAGCGCGGAACTGGCCATCGCCACGCGCCTCGAGTGCCAGGGTGTGGACCTCGCCGGACGGCAGGGTGATCTGCACCGGCTCGGCGCTTTCCGCCAACGTGCGCCGGCTGACGCTGAGCCTTTGCCCGTCGGCGTGCGCGCGCAGATCCTCTTCCTCCAGGTCCGGCTCCTGCATCGACCAATGCGCCAGCCGGCGCAACAATTCCGCCTGCGGCCCGCCACCCTCGAAGCCGCGCGCCCATAGCCAGATGTGGTCCGACAACAGTTGCGCCACCCGGCCCTTGCCGACCCGGTCGACGATGAGCACCGGCCGGTTGTCGACATCGGTCAGCAAGGTCTCGCCGCGGCGCGCATCGGCCAGGATCAGTCGGAACCAGCGTCCCCAGGCCGGTTCCGTTCCGCCACCGCCCGGCAAGTCGGCGGTCACCGGATGGCGGCGGCCAACCTTGCTGAGCCGCGGGCGAAAGCCGCCAGTGGCGATCTCGCCGCTCGGCTCGGTCGGCAGGATGCTCGACAATGGCGAGCGATGCAGGCTGAGCGGCGTCGCATAGTCGGGACCGGCGCCGATCAGCACCGCGCCGCCTTTCTCCACGTACTCGGCGACGTTGCGCAGGTAGGCATCCGGCAGGATGCCGCGCCGACGGTAGCGGTCGAAGATGATCAGGTCGAACTCGTCCAGCTTGACCTCGAACAGTTCGCGGGTCGGGAACGAGATCAGCGACAATTCGCGGATCGGCGTGCCATCCTGCTTCTCCGGCGGGCGCAGGATGGTGAAATGCACCAGATCGACCGCCGGGTCGGCCTTCAGGATGTTGCGCCAAGTACGCTCGCCCGGATGCGGCTCGCCGGAGACCAGCAGCACGCGCAGGCGGTCGCGTACGCCGTTGACGGCAAAGGTGACGCGGTTGTTGCGTGTCGTGAGTTCGCCGCCGGGCAGGCCTTCCACCTCGGCCTCGAACACCGTCTGCCCGCCGTGCTGCAGGCTGAACGGCAACACGTGCGGCGCGCCTACGCGCACGGTTTGCGTCACGCTGCGACCGTCTTCGTGGCGCAAGGTCACCCGCGCGCTGCGTTCCGGCCGGTCGCCCTGGTCGTCGACCTTGAGGGCAAAGGAAAGCTGCTCGCCGACGATGCCGTAGCGCGGCACCTGCTCCACGACAAGTCGCCGGTCGCGTTCGCGGCGTTCGCCCGACAGCAGCACGTGGACCGGCGCGCCCGGATCGGCGCGCTGGATTTCGCCGACGCTGTCATGCACCTCGCCATCGGTCAGCAGGATCACCCCGGCCAGCCGGTCGCGCGGAACGTCTGCCAGCGCGCGGGCCATTGCCGGCATCAGCCGCGTGCCGGCATCGCTGTCGATCGCCTCGCCGCCCTTGGCCGCGCTGACAACACGCAGTTCCAAGCCGGGTTCCGCCGCCAGCCGGGTCTTGAGCTCGTCGCTCGCCGCCGCCACCTGGCGTGGCCGGTTGCCCACGGTCTGGCTGGGCGATTCGTCGACCAGCAGCAACGCGACGTCGGCCAGCGGCTCGCGCTCCTGGCGCACCAGCACCGGATTGACAAGCGCCGCCAGGCCCAAAGCCAGCAAGCCGAGCCGAGCCAGCGCGCCCGGCACCCGCCGCCACAAGGCGAAGCCGCAAAGCAAGACGGCCGCCAACCCCAGCAGCGCCAGCACCGGCCAGGGCAACAGCGGCAGGACGTCGATCTCGGCCGTGGTCAGCCCGCGCGGCATGGTCTACTGCCCCAGCCGTTCCAGGATTGCTGGCACATGCACCTGATCGGCCTTGTAGTTCCCGGTCAACGTGTACATCACCAGGTTGATGCCGAACCGGTAGGCCTGTTCGCGCTGGCGTTGCCCCCCCGGCACCACCGCCGCCAGGGGGCGGCCTTCGGCATCGGTCGCCCAGGCCGCCGCCCAGTCGTTGGCGCCGATCACCACCGCCGACACGCCGTCGTTCACCCCGCCGGGGCGGATCTCCACCCAGACCCTGCCGCCGACATGCCGGCCGGGAAAATCCTGCATGAGGTAGAACGCCTTGGTCAGAATGTGGTCCTGCGGCACCGGGACAAGGGGCGGAATGTCCAGGCGGCGCAGTATCTGGCGCAGCTTCTCGGCATTGACGCCGCCGCGGCCCAATTCCCACCCCAGGCCGGGCGCCACGGTGTTGGCGTCGCGCGTGTCGAAGACAATGGTACCGCCCGTGCGCATGTAGGCGCCGAGCCGACCGATCGCCGCGTCGCTCAACGCGCGCTGAGCGGCCACCACCGGCCAGTAGAGCAGCGGGAAGAACACCAGGTCGTCACGCTCCACATCGACGCCCATCGGGTCGGCGAGTTCGGCCGAAGTGCGTCGGCGCAACATCTCGCCTAGGCCGAACAGCCCGGCGCGGCTCATCTCGTCGACCTCGGCTTCGCCCGTCTGCACATAGGCAAGCCGGGTCTCCAGCGTCGCCTGCAGGGCGAAGGCGTCGGCACCCTGGGTCGGGCGCGACTGGGCCGCGGCCCGGTCGGGCATCGCCAGCAGGCACAGCGCCAGCGCCGCCCCGGCTGGCCGCGGCGCCGGCAGCGGCAGCACGCCGCGCAACCCCAGCACCGCCAGCAGGTCCAGCAATGCCAGAACGATGGCGACGGTCAGCAGCCAGGGCTTGAGATCGCGCTCGCCGCGTTCGGCATAGGTGGCCCAGGCGATCGGCTGATCGAAGCGCGGCAGCGGCGCCAAGCCCGTGACGGCGGTGGTCAGATTGAGCGCGCGACGCGCCTCTTGCGTGCCATAGAAGCCGGGCGGCGTGCGCGGGCCGGCGGGCGTGCCCAACAGCTTGTCGCTGGCGATCGGCAAGGCGGCCGGCAAGGGCCGGTCGAGCCGGCCGAAACCGTCCAGGCTCAGCAAGGGCGGCAGCAGCCGCCCGGCCTCGCCGTCGCTCACCCCCTGCCCCAGCGCCACCAGCCGGCGCAACATCTCGACGAAACTGCCCGACAGCGCCAGGTTCGACCAAGTGGTGTTGGCGGTGATGTGGAACAGGACCAACCAGCCGCGACCGCGCCGCTCGCCGGTCACCAAGGGCGTGCCGTCGGCCAGCCGCGCCCAGGTCTTGCCATCGAGCTCGAGCGAAGGCTCGGCCAGCACCTGGCTGGACACGGTCACGTCGTCCGGTGGCCGCAGGCCGGCGAACGGCCCCTCCTCGGCGAAGCTGGCAATGCGTGCCGGCGTCGTCCAGGACATCGCACCGCCCAACGCGCGGCCGCCCGATCGCAGCGCCACCGGCACCAGTTCGTCGGCGTTCTGCGCCAGCTTCGGCCCGGCGAAGCGCACCAGTACGCCACCAGCCTCGATCCAGGCCGTCAGCCGCTGCCGCTCGGCCGGAGGCAGCTGTCCGACGTCGGCCAGCACCAACATCGCCAGCGGTCGCGCCAACAGCGCCGCGAGTTCGTCCTGGTGCACCTGCGAGAAGGGCTCCAGCGCACGCAACAGGTAGTGCGCATGCGACAACAGGGGCTGCGCCCGTTCCTCGATCCCGGCGCCCGACAGCACGCCGACCGGCCGGCGGCGCCAGCGCTCGTCCAGCAGCACCACCGCACCGGCCGAGGCCTCGCCCTCCAGTTCCAGGCGCACCGCCTCGTTGCGCAGATCGTCCGGTAGGTCCAGCACTGCTTCGGCACGGGCGGCGCCCGGCTCCCAGGCGACCGGCGCGCGGGCCAGCAGCCGGCCGCCATCGGCGCTGAGCCTGAGCCAGCGCTCGCCCGAAAGGGCGCCGGCGCGCAGCACGGCGACCCGCAGCCCCGTGCCGCCGCTCAGTTCGGCCGGCGGCAACACCGCCAGCGGCCGCCGCCCGCCGCCATCCTCGAACAGGGTGATCGGGCCGAAATTCGCCAGTTCCGCCGCAAGACCGGCGGCATGGCCGTCGTCCAGACCGTCGGCCAGCCACAGCACCTGGACGCGATCCTCCAGGCGAACCGCCGCCAACGCCGCGGCCGCTGCCCGCCGATCGCTTGGCCAAGGCTTGGGCTGCAGCGCCAGCAGTTGGGCGCGCCCCTCGCTGGGCGTCAGCAGACGCGTCGCCGTCACCGGCCCATCGGCCAGCGGCGGCGCCGTCGCCAGCAGCAGCAGCGGCCGACGCTCGCGCACCGCCCGGTCGCCAATCTCCGCCAGCGTCTGCTGGCGCTCCGCCCAGCGGCTGGCGGCGGCCCAGCCATCGTCGACCACCACCAGCAGCGGCGCCTCGCCGGCCTCGCGGCCGATCGGGTTCCACAGCGGGTGGGCGAGCGCCAGGATCGCCAACGCCGCCAGCAACAGCCGCAGCAGCAGTAGCCAAAGCGGCGTCTTGGCCGGCGTCTCCTCGGTCTGCGGCAGGCCGAACAGCAGGCGGATCGACGGCAGCGTGATGCGGCGCGGGGCGGGCGGCGTCACCCGCAACAGCCACCAGATCACGGGCAGGCTGAACAGGCCCAGCAGCAGCCAGGGATTGAGGAAAGCCAGCGGACCGAGTTGCCACACGGGGGGGGGGCGGAACTACACGATCTCTCGCGCCAGCGCCCCATAGAGCGATAGCAGCGCCAATTGCGGCGGCCGGTCGGTGCGATGGAAGGTACAGGTCCAGCCGATTCGACGACACAGTCCGGTCAAGCTGTCGCGCAGCGCCGCCAAGCGATCAAGATAGGCTTGGCGCAATCCCTCGATGCGGCCGACCGTCAACACCCCTTCGCCCTCGACGCCCTCGAAGCGGGCACGGCCGCGGAACGGCAGATCGACCTCGATCGGGTCAAGCACCTGCAGCAGATGGCCATGCACGCCCTGGGCGGCGAGCCTCGCGATACTCGCCTCCACCTCGGCCCAAGGGGCCAGAAAATCGCTCGCCAGCACGACCTGGGCATGGCGCGGCAGCACCTGCGCCGGCGGCAGGCTGGGAGCGGACAGGCGTTCGACGAGGCTTGCCTGCAAGGCGGCGGCGATCCGGTTCAGCGCCACCCGGCCGGAGCCCGGCCGTCGATCCTCGCCCAGCCGGCCGACCCGTTCGCCGGCACGGATCAACAGGCTGGCCAGCGCCAGCAGCAGCAACGCCGCGCGTTCGTGTTTCTGGCTCTCGGCGGCGGTCGAGCGGAATCGCATGGAGGCCGAGGCATCGTGCCACAGCCAGACGCTTTCCGCCGCGTCCCACTCGTTTTCGCGGACGAACAGCTTCTGGCTCTTGGCCGATTGCCGCCAGTCGATGATCTGGGCCGGGTCGCCCGAATGATAGCGGCGGAACTGCCAGAAACTCTCCCCGACGCCGGTGCGCCGGCGGCCGTGCACGCCTTGCGTGACCGTGGCAGCGATCCGGTCCGCGGCCACCAGCAGCGGCGGCAGGCCGGCCGCCAAGCCCTCGGCCCGCTGCCGCAGCCGAGGATCCGCCGGGGTCGCGAGCGTTGCCATGGGCTGGGTCAGTTCAACCGCGCGACCAGGCGACGGATCACTTCCGGCAGCGTCACCCCGTCGGCGCGGGCGGCGAAGGTCAGCGCCATGCGATGGCGCAATACCGGTGCCGCCACCATCGCCACGTCGTCGAGCGAAGGCGACAGCCGGCCATCCAGCAGCGCCCGCGCGCGCACCGCCAGCATCAATGCCTGACTGGCGCGCGGCCCGGGTCCCCAGGCGATCTGAGGCCGCAGGGTGGGATCGCCGCTCGAATCCGGACGGCCGGCCCGGACCAAACCTAGGATCGCCTCCACCACCTGCTCGCCAACCGGGATCCGCCGGACCACGCGTTGCGCCGCCTGCAGGGCGGCGCCATCGAATACCGGTATCACGCTGGCTTCCTCGGCCCCGGTGGTGGCCAGCAGCATGGCCCGTTCGGCGGCCAGATCGGGATAATCCACGTCGATCTGCAGCAGAAAGCGATCGAGTTGCGCCTCGGGCAGCGGATAGGTGCCTTCCTGCTCCAGCGGATTCTGCGTCGCCAGAACGTGAAACGGCAGCGGCAGCGGATGGCGCTGGCCGGCGATCGACACGGCCTTTTCTTGCATGGCCTGCAGCAGGGCCGACTGCGTGCGCGGACTGGCACGGTTGATCTCGTCGGCCATCAGGAGTTGGGCGAACACCGGGCCCTTGATGAAGCGGAAATGCCGCCGGCCATCGTCGCCCTCCTCCAGCACTTCGGAGCCCACGATGTCGGCCGGCATCAGGTCCGGCGTGAACTGCACCCGCTTGACATCGAGCCCCAGCACGATGCCCAGCGTCTCCACCAGCCGCGTCTTGGCCAGACCGGGCACGCCGACCAGCAGGGCATGGCCACCCGCCAACAGCGTGATCAGCGCCTGTTCGATGACGTCTTGCTGGCCGAAAATGACACGGCCGATGGACTGGCGGATCTGCCCGACCCGCCGGGCCACCTCTTCCACCTCGCGCAACAGCGGTTCGGGGTTATCGATCGTTGCCTGCATGGCCCGAGTATACTGGTGAACGCGCCCGCCCGCAGCCCCATCGGATAAACTCTGCGCGACCCGTGCCCAGCATGAGCGAACCGAGCAAGCGCCCGCCCGATCCCCTGGCGATCGCCCGCAGTCTGCAAACCGGCCGGCTGCCGCCGATCGACCGGTGGAATCCGCCGAATCTGCTGCAGGTCGACATGCGCATCGCCACCGACGGCACCTGGTACTATCAGGGCTCGCCGATCGGCCGCAAGCCGATGGTGCGGTTGTTCTCCAGCGTGCTGCGGCGCGAGGACGACGGGCGCTTCTACCTGATCACGCCGATGGACAAACTGCCGATCGCGGTGGACGATGCCCCGTTCGTGGCCGTCGAACTCACCTGTTACGGCGAAGGGCGCGAGCAGGTGCTGGTCTTCCGCACCAACGTCGATGACGAGGTGATGGCGGGACCTGGGCATCCGATCGCCGTTTTGCAACATCCTGACACCGGCGCGCCGAGACCCTATGTTCTAGTGCGCGGGCGCTTGCAGGCCCTGCTCGCGCGTGCCGTGTTCTATCAGTTGGTGGACCGGGGTGTGGAGGAAGAGGCGCCGCCGCATGGCCCCGCTTTCGGCGTCTGGAGCGCCGGTTGTTTCTTTCGCATAGGCGGCTTGGATGAGATCAGGACGGACGAGTGACGTGCCCCAACAGGACAACATCCGCGGTCGCATCCTGCGCAGCCTGATCCGCGAGCAGGCCGCGACCCAGTGCCATCCGGCGCCGACCGGCGACCATGACCTCGATCCGGGCTGGAAGCGGCCGGAGGACGGCAAGCCGCTGATGCCCGCCGCGGTTCTGGTGCCGTTGGTCGAACGGCAACCGGGACCGACCGTGCTGCTCACCCGGCGGACCGCCCACCTGCAGCAGCATGCCGGGCAGATCAGCTTTCCCGGCGGCCGCTACGAGAGCCACGATGGCCACCTGTTGGAGACCGCGCTCAGGGAGACCGAGGAAGAGATCGGCCTCAGCCGCAGCTTCGTCGAGGTGGTGGGCTTCCTCGATGCCTACGAGACCGGCACCGGTTACCGGGTCACCCCGGTGGTCGGTTTCGTCAAGCCAGGCTTTGCCCTGACCCCCGATCCGTTCGAGGTCGCGGAGGTCTTCGAGGTGCCGCTTGGCTATCTTTTCGATCCGGCCAACCATCAGCGCCATTCGCGCACCTATAACGGCCGGCAGCGCCAATACTACGCAATGCCTTATGGCGACTACTACATCTGGGGGGCCACCGCCGGCATGCTGATGAACTTCTATCGCCGCGTCCATCAGCCGCGCTGAACCAGACGGACAAGGCAGCCCGCTTTGCGCCAATTGCTCCTGTTGCTGCCCTTCCTTCTGCCGTTCGCCGGCTACGCCCTCTATCTCGCGCTGGCCAAGCGCGCGGAAACCTCGGGCCGCACGCTGGCCGATACGCCGTGGACCTGGCTCACCGTTGTCGGTCTGGCGCTGGTGGCGCTGACGCTGCTCGCCCTTGCCGTGCTGGGCGAGAGTGACACCGGCCGGGACTACGTGCCGGCGGAAATGCGCGACGGCCGCGTGGTGCCAGGCCAGGTGCGCTAGGCGCGACGGTGCCAACGCTGCCCGCCTTCCTGCCGCCGCAACCCTGGCTGAGCCAAGGCGCCACGCATGCGGTTCTGCGGGCGCTTGCCGCCGAGGGTGCGACGGTGCGCTTCGTCGGCGGCGCGGTGCGCGATGCCCTGCTGGGCCGGCCGGTCGAGGACATCGACCTGGCCAGCACGGCGCCGCCCGAAACCAACCTGCGCCTGCTGCGCCAGGCCGGCCTGACCGCCATCCCGACCGGCCTCAAGCATGGCACGGTGACGGCGGTGGTGGAGGGCCGGCATTTCGAGATCACCACGTTGCGCGCCGACGTGGAGACCTTCGGCCGGCATGCCCGGGTGGCGTTCACCGAGGACTGGGAGGGCGACGCCGCCCGCCGCGACTTCACCATGAACGCGCTCTACGCCGATGCCGACGGTCGGCTGCATGACCCGACCGGCGGGCTGGCCGATTTGCGGGCGGGCCGGGTGCGCTTCGTCGGCGATCCGGCAACCCGCATCGCCGAGGACCGCTTGCGCGCGTTGCGCTTCTTCCGGTTCCTCGCCTCTTACGGCCGCACGCCGGTCGATCGGCGCGCGCTGGCCGCTTGTCGGGACGCGGCGCCGCAGCTCAACGAGCTGTCGGGCGAAAGGATCCGCAACGAGTTGTTCCGCCTGTTGGTGGCGCCGCGCGCGTTGCCGGTTCTGCGGCTGATGCAGAAGCACGGCATTCTCGCCGAGATCCTGCCCGCGGTTCCGGATTTCCGCCGCCTGACCCGGCTGCGCCGGGCCGAGGCCGGCGGGCCGGACGCCTTGCGGCGGCTGGCGGCCTTGCTGGCGGACCATGTCGGCCTGGCGCGGGACCTGGCGTCGCGCCTGCATCTGTCGCGCGAGCAGCACGAGCGGCTCGCCTTGCTGGTGGCGCCTCCGGTCGCCATGGCGCGCGATGCCGACAAGAGCGAACTCCGGCGGATCGCCTATCGCCTGGGCGTGCCCGCCACGGTCGACTTGGCGCTGCTGCTGGGCCGCCGTCGGTTGGCCGACCGGGCGCGCGCGCTCACCCTGCCGCGCTTTCCCCTGGGCGGCCGCGACGCATTGGCGCTGGGCGCGCTTCCCGGCCCGCAAGTCGGCCGTGCCCTCTCCGCGGTCGAGGACTGGTGGGTCGGGCGCGATTTCGCGCCGGACCGGGGCGCCTGCCTGGAACAGCTGGCACTCAGGCTTCGCTAGACCCCGTCGACCATGAGAATATCGGCGCGCGAGCCGGCGTTGCGCAGCCCAATCAGCGGCTGGTAATCCGGATCGTCGTACCACGCCTTGGCATGCGCCCGGTCGGGGAATTCGACCACCACCATCACGCTCGACAGCCTTGGCGTGCCTTCCAGCGCCGACATCTTGCTGCGCCCTGCCCGCACCAGATAGCGGCCGCCATGCTTCTTGACCAGGGCGGCGGTCGGCCCGGCATAGGCCGCTGCCCAGCCGGCATCGCGCACATCGAGATGGACGACGACATAGACGGCCACGGCCACCCCCGGCGGTCAGTTGGCCAGCTTGATCAGACGGCCCTTGGCGCGCCGCGCCGCTTCGCCGTCGAGCGTGCGGGTGAACTCCAACTCCATGCCGTTGCCGGTCAGGGTGCGTCGGTAGACCTGCAGTTCCGAGCCGCCGTCATCGGCCACCTGCAGGCTTTGCACCACCAGCGTGTTGTCCTGCACATACGCCCAAAAAAACGGGCGACCGCCCTGCACGGGATCGGCGTTGCCCTGCCCAACCCACAATCCGGGCCGCCTTGCGGGCACGAAGGTCAGCGTGTTCGAGCGCAGTTCCTCGGTCGGACTGCGCGGGTCGCCGCGCTGCCGCAAGACGGTGTTCCAGGTCAGCGTGAAGCCCTCGCCGGCGGCGCGAATCTCCACACCGATATCCCTGCTGGACAGCCGGAAATAGCTGCTGATCTGGCTCTCCGACAGGGCGCTGCCCTGCCACTTGCCGTAGAACGCACCAAGCGGCAGGTCGGCGGCCGCCGCCGATCCCGCGCAAGCCAGCAGCAACGCCAACGCCCAGCCGATCGTGCGCATGTTCCCCCGCTCGCCTCATACCCGTCTCACGGCCACTTCACCTCTGGCGGCAGCGACATCAGGATAGCCTCTACATTGCCGCCGGTCTTCAGCCCGAACTGCGTGCCGCGATCGTAGAGCAGGTTGAACTCGACATAGCGGCCGCGCCGGATCAGCTGGTGCTCGCGCTGCGCGGCGCTCCAGGGCCGGTCGAAGTGCCGCCGCACGATCGCCGGGTAGACCTCCAGGAAGGCCCGACCGACCGCTTGGGTGAACGCGAAGTCGGCGGCCCAGTCGCCGCTGTCGAGATAGTCATAGAAGATGCCGCCGACGCCGCGCGGCTCGCCGCGATGGGGCAGATGGAAATACTCGTCGCACCATTGCTTGAAGCGGACGTAGTAGTCCGCGCCGTGCGCGTCGCAGGCGGCCTTGAGTGCCGCATGGAAGGTCTCGGTGTCGCCCTCGTCCGCTACCATCGGCGTCAGGTCGGCGCCGCCGCCGAACCAGCCCTTGGCGGTGACGATGTGCCGGGTGTTCATGTGCACCGCCGGCACCAGCGGCGAGCACAGATGCGCGACCAGGCTGATGCCGGAGGCCCAGAAGCGCGGGTCGTGATCGGCCCCTGGGATCTGCTTGCGGAACTCGGCCGAGAATTCGCCCGTGACGGTGGAGACGTTCACGCCCACCTTCTCGAACACCCGGCCGCGCATCAGGCCCATCGTGCCGCCGCCGCCGCCCGCCCGCCGCCAGGGCGTGAAGGTGAAGCGGCCGGGCGGGCGATCGCGGTATGGCCCGGCATGCTCGTCCTCCAGCCGCTCGAAGGCGGCGCAGATTGCGTCGCGCAGGTGCTCGAACCACGCCCGGGCCTGTTCCTGCCGTTCCGTCGTCGTCATCCCCGCCCCTTCTATACCAACCCGCCCGGCCAGCCTTGCTGGCGCAGCGCCTCCGCCAGCACCAAGCCAACCGTCACAGCGACATTGAGCGATCGCGCGGCCGCGCGCATCGGCACGCGCAGCCGCACATCCGCCACTGCGTGCACGGTCTGCGGCACGCCCGCCTGTTCGCGGCCGAACAGCAGCACATCGTCGCACCGAAAGGAAAAATCGCTGTAATGCTGTCTTGCCTTGGTCGTGATCAACACCAGTCGGCTCCGCCCCCGCGCCGCTTGGAAGGCCGCGAAGGACTCGTGCCGGTCGACCGCGGCCAACGGCGCGTAGTCGAGGGCGGCGCGCCGCAATTCCCGCGCGACGAAGGTAAAGCCGCAAGGCTCAATGATGTCGAGCGGCACGCCGAAACAGGCGCAGACGCGGACGATGGCGCCGGTGTTCTGGGGAATGTCCGGTTCAAAAAGCGCGATCCGCATGCTCTGCCCCCGGGCCGGCGGCCCGTCTCCCACGCGGCCGGGCGGCGATGCGGCAACCTGTCGCATGGGGCAGCCCGGCCTCAGCGGGCAATGTCACGCGCACCCTCGATCAGAGGCAACTGTCAGCCATTCCAAGGGGTTCGCACGTCATGGCGCAAGGCAAGCACGGGCAGCCGCAAGGCGCATCCCGGCGCGATTTCCTCTATATCGCCGCGGGCGGCCTGGGCGCCGTCGGCGCCGGCGCCTTCGCTTGGCCATTCATTCACCAGATGAATCCCTCCAAGGACGTGCTGGCGCTGTCCTCGATCGAGGTGGACATCTCCAAGATCACCGAAGGCCAGACCATCACCGTGTCCTGGCGGGGCAAGCCGGTCTTCATCCGCCACCGCACCAAGGCTGAGATCGACGCGGCGCGCGCCGTGCAACTGGGCGAACTGCCGGACCCGCAGCCCGACGACGCCCGGGTGCGCGCCAAGGACCGGCCGCAATGGCTGATCCTGGTCGGCGTCTGCACCCATCTGGGTTGCGTGCCACTGAACAACCAGGGCGAGTATGGCGGCTGGTTCTGCCCCTGCCACGGCTCGCACTACGACACCTCGGGCCGGATTCGCAAGGGACCGGCGCCCGCCAATCTCGAGGTGCCGAGCTACGAGTTCCTGGGCGACAACGCCGTGCGTATCGGCTAGGAGCAGAACCGTGGGCATCCAAACCAACAATTCGATCGTCAAGTGGATCGAATACCGACTGCCGGTGTTCAGCACACTTAACCACAGCCTTATCGATTATCCGACGCCGCGCAACTTGAACTACTGGTATAATTTCGGCTCGCTGGCTGGAGTTTGCCTGGTAGTGCAGATTATCACCGGCATCGTCCTGGCGATGCACTACACACCGCATGCCAGCATGGCCTTCGATTCCACTGAACATATCATGCGCGACGTGAACTATGGCTGGCTGTTGCGTTACATCCATGCCAACGGCGCCTCGATGTTCTTCTTGGTGGTCTATATTCATATTTTCCGCGGACTGTACTACGGTTCCTACAAGATGCCGCGCGAACTGCTGTGGTGGCTTGGCATCGTGATCTTGCTGTTGATGATGGCGACCGCCTTCATGGGCTATGTGTTGCCCTGGGGTCAGATGAGCTTCTGGGGCGCTACCGTCATCACCAACCTATTCTCCGCCATCCCGCTGGTCGGCACGCCCATCGTCGAATGGCTGTGGGGCGGTTTCGCGGTCGGCAATGCCACGCTCAGCCGCTTCTACAGTTTGCATTACCTGCTGCCGTTCGTGATTGTCGGCTTGGTGATGCTGCACCTCTTGGCGCTGCATCAGCACAAGTCCAACAATCCGCTGGGCATCGACATCAAGGGGCCGCAAGACACCATTCCGTTCCACCCCTACTACACGGCGAAGGATCTGTTCGGCCTGGGGGTGTTCGCCATCGTTTTCGCCGGCTTCGTGTTCTTCGCGCCGAACTATCTAGGCCACCCGGACAACTATATCGAGGCTAATCCGCTGGTGACGCCGGCGCATATCGTGCCGGAATGGTACCTGCTGCCGTTCTACGCCATTTTGCGCTCCATTCCCGACAAGTTCCTGGGCGTGGTGGCGATGTTTGCCTCGATCTTCGTGCTGTTCCTGTTGCCCTGGCTCGACACCAGCCGGGTGCGGTCGGCGACCTTCCGGCCAATCTACAAGCAAGTGTTCTGGCTGCTGTTGATTTGCTGCGTGGCGCTGGGCTGGGTCGGCGCCAACCCGCCGGAAGGCATCTATCTGGTGGTCGGCCGCATTGCGACCACCTTTTACTTCCTCTTCTTCCTGGTGTTGATGCCGCTGATCGGCTGGTTCGAACGGCCGCGGCCGTTGCCGGAGAGCATCGGTGCGTCGGTCGCGAAGACGGGCGGCGGCGCACCGGCCGACGCCCACGCCAAGCCGGAAGGGAGGGTCTGATGCGCCCGATCGCCGCTCTCGCGCTCTGCCTTGCCCTGGCCGGCGGCCCGGCCCTGGCGGCCGGCGACACAACGCCTCCCAAGTCCGTCGACTGGCCGCATGGCGGGCCGTTCGGCACCTTCGATCGGGCCGCCCTGCAGCGCGGCTTCCTGGTCTACAAGCAGGTCTGCGCCGCCTGCCACGGCTTGCGCCAGGTCGCCTATCGCAACCTGAACGAGATCGGCTTCAACGAGGCCCAGGTCAAGGTGCTGGCGGCCGAGGTCGAGGTGCAGGACGGGCCCAACGACCAGGGCGAGATGTTCAATCGGCCGGGCCGGCCGTCCGACCGCTTCCGCTCGCCGTTCGCCAACCCGCAGGCCGCGCGGGCCGCCAACAATGGAGCGCTGCCGCCGGATCTTTCGCTGATCACCAAGGCGCGCGCCGGCGGCGGCGGCTATATCTACTCGCTGCTGACCGGCTACCGGAATCCGCCGGCCGAGGTGAAGCTGGCGGAGGGCATGAGTTACAATCCCTATTTCGCCGGTCGACAGATCGCCATGGCACCGCCGCTGAATGAAGGCGCGGTCGAATTCGCCGACGGCACCAAGGCCGGTGTCGAGCAGATGGCCTGGGATGTGACCACGTTCCTGGCCTGGGCGGCGGAGCCGGAAATGGAGGCGCGCAAGCGGATGGGGGTGAAGGTGATCCTCTTCCTGCTGGTGCTGACCGGCGTGTTGTATGCGGTCAAGCGCAAAGTCTGGGCCGAGGTGCACTAGGGCCGTTTCCGCTCCCATCGCGCCGGCAGGTTCGTTTCACCGAGAGCCATTGCCCTGCAACCATGACGGCAGCGCAGCGGGCTCCGATCAAATGGTGCGCCATCAGCGTTTCCATCTGATCGGACACCACGCGAGCAAACCCGCATGGGGCGACGGCGAGGCCGCCCGCGGGCGGCCTTTTCGCGTCGAGCGCGCGGCGTTGAAGCGGCGGTCCCCGCATGGCAATAGTCCCTGGGCGGGCGGGGAGAACGACGGACCATGACGACGCATCGACGGCCGGTGCTGGGCGTGATTGGCGGCAGCGGCCTCTACGAGATCGACGGTTTGAGCGACAAGCGCTGGCGCCGGGTCGCAAGCCCGTGGGGCGAACCGTCGGACGAGTTGTTGTGCGGCCGGCTGGACGGCATCGAAGTGGTCTTCCTGCCCCGCCATGGCCGCGGCCACCGGTTGTCGCCGGGCGCGATCAACTATCGCGCCAATATCGACGCGCTGAAGCGGCTGGGCGTCACCGACATTCTGTCGTTAAGCGCCTGCGGCTCGTTCCGCGAGGCGTTGCCGCCCGGAACCTTCGTCATGGTCGACCAGTTCATCGACCGCACCTTCGCCCGCGAGAAGAGCTTCTTCGGCGCCGGCATGGTGGCGCACGTGTCGCTGGCCCACCCCACTTGCGCGCGCCTGGCCGAATGGGCGACGGAAGCGGCGGCCGCCTTGGGCATTCCGCACAGCCGCGGCGGCACCTATCTGGTGATGGAAGGCCCGCAGTTTTCCACCTTGGCCGAGTCGAACCTTTATCGCGGCTGGGGCTGCGACGTCATCGGCATGACCAACATGCCGGAGGCCAAGCTCGCCCGCGAAGCGGAGATCGACTACGCCACCGTCGCCATGGTGACGGACTTCGACTGCTGGCATCCCGAACACGACAACGTCGAAGTGCAGGCCATCGTCAAGGTCCTGCTGGCCAACGCCGACAGGGCCCGCGCCCTGGTCAAGCGCGTCGTGCCGCGGCTGGGCGAACGCCCGGCCGTTTGCCCGCATGGCTGCGACCGGGCGCTGGAGGCGGCGCTCATTACTCACCGGGAAGCGCGCGATCCGGCGCTATTGGCCAAGCTGGACGCGGTGGCCGGTCGCCTGCTGCGCGCCGGCTGAAGGGAGTTCCCCCAATGGACCTGAAGGCGCTCGTGCGTACCATCCCGGACTATCCGAAGCCCGGCATCATGTTCCGCGACATCACCACGCTGCTGCGCCATCCGGTCGGCTTCCGCAAGACCGTCGACGAACTGGTCCAGCCCTTCGCCGGCACCGGCATCAACCGGGTGGCCGGCATCGAGGCACGCGGCTTCATCCTGGGCGGCGCGGTGGCGCACCAGCTCTCGGTCGGCTTCGTGCCGATCCGCAAGCGCGGCAAACTGCCCTGGCAGACCTTCAGCGTCGAATACGAGCTGGAATATGGCCGCGACGAAGTGCATGTGCACATCGACAGCGTGGAGAAGGGCGACCGCGTGCTGCTGGTCGACGACCTGCTGGCGACCGGCGGCACGGCCTGCGCCGGCGTCAGGCTGCTGCGCGAGGCGGGCGCGCGGGTGATCGGCTGCGCCTTCGTCATCGAACTGCCCGAGTTGAAGGGTGCGCAGCGCCTCAGGGCGCTCGACGTGCCGGTGCGCACGCTGTTCGGCTTCGAGGGCCACTAGGCCGTGACCGACGCGCTGCGCGGGCTCGACCACGCGCTGATCGCCGTGGCGGACCTGGAAGCGGCGCGGGCCGATTGGCAGCGGCTGGGCTTCCGTCCGACGCCGCGGGGCCGCCACCAAGGCCGCAGCACCGGCAATCACTGCCTGATGTTGCCGGCGGATTATCTCGAACTGGTCGGCATCGTGGATAGCGCGGGCCCGCCCTCGCGCCTGTCGGGCCTGTTGCAGCGGCGCGGCCAAGGTCTGATCGGCGCCGCGCTGGCGCCCAGCGACGACGCGGCGGCCTTCGCCTGGGCGACCGAGGCCGGGCTTTCGCCGCAACCGCCCGTGGCGTTCGGCCGGCTCCTGGAAACGCCCGAGGGAACGCTCCACCCGCGCTTCTCGCTCATCGAGCTGCCGGCCGAGACCGTGCCGGATTTTCGGCTGTTCTTCTGCCGACACCTGACGGCCGACCTGCTGCGTCGACCGGCCTGGCTCGGCCACCCCAACACGGCGCGACGGATCGCCGAACTTGCCATCGTCACCGCCGATCCCGAGCGGCTGGCCCGGCCGCTCGGCCGGTTGTTCGGCGGGGCGCAATGGCGCGACGGCATCCTTTGGGTCAGCGCGGGCGACGCCCGGCTCGGCTTCGGCACGGCCGAGGCGCTGGCCGGGCCCATGGGCAGCGGCGCCAACGGCCTGTTGGCGCTGGAAGTCGCCGACCTTGACATGGCTGAGCGCCAGCTCGAGGCGACCGGCATTGCCTATCGCCGTGGCGCCGGCAACGCGCTTTGCGTCGGCCCGGCGTTCGCCACCGGCGTCGCGCTGGAGTTTCGCGGCTAGGGCGACTTCCGTTCAAATCGAACCAGCGGGTCCGGTTTGAACCGAAGCCATTGCCCTTGCAGCCATGACTGCCGCGCGGTCGGCGCCGATCCGAGGGATCGCTGATCGCGATGCCATCGGATCGGGCACCGCGCTAAGCGCCCAACTGCTTGGCGAAGAACGCCATCGTGCGCTCGCGCGCCAGCTTGGCCGCGGCCGCGTCATACTGCTTGCGGTGATCGCAGCTGAAGCCGTGATCGGCGGCATAGACATGCACCACGGCTTTGGGATGCGCCTTGCCGATGGCCTCGACGTCGCTCAGCGGAATGCTGGCGTCGCGGTCGCCGAAATGCATCAGCAGGGGACAGCGTTCGCTCTCCCTGACGAAGGGCATGATCTGGCCACCGTAATAGACGACCGCGCCTTGCACAGGCAGGCGGCAGCCGGCCAGATAGGAGACCGAGCCGCCCCAGCAATAACCGACGGTGGCGACCTTCAAGCCATCGCCGGCAAGCGCCGCGACGGTGGCGGCCATGTCCAGCATCGCCTGCTCCCAGGTGAACTCCTCGCGCAGCTTGCGGCCGATGGCGATGTCGTCCGGCGTGTAGCCAAGCTGGATGCCCTTGCGCGACGAGCGATCGTAGAGCGACGGCGCGATCGCCGCATAGCTGTCCGCGGCGAAACCGTCGCTCAGCTCGCGGATATGCTTGTTGACGCCGAATATCTCCTGCACGACGACGATGCCGCCCTTCGGCTTGCCGGCTGGATCGGCCCGGTAGGCGGCGAAGCGATGTCCGTCGCTCGCCTGAATTGTGATGTCGCGGCCCATGGTCTTGCTCCTTGCTTGTGTCAGCGTCGCGCGGGCGTCATCTGCACCCGCTCCTCCAGGAGGCGCTGGATTTCCTGCGGCGAGGCGGCGAGGAAAGCGATCGGGATCTGCACCACCGGCCGGTTCTGCAACTGGCCGCGAAAGCGCCTGACCTGCGGGGCCATCATGCCCAGCATGCCGCCAGTGGTATAGCGCCGCAGTCGCTCCAGCAGCTTGGGGTCGCTCGCTGGATCGATCGCCACCATCAGCACGCTGCGCACCAGCAGCGCGCGCCCGACCGCGAGGCCGGCCACGGCCGACCAGGGAATGAGCCCGGTATTCGGCCGCCGGCAATAGATGCCTTCCTGGTCGATGCGCAGCACCGGCTTGCGGTCGAGGCCCATCTGCAGCAACACCCCGCCGGTGATGCATCCCAACGCCACCGCGGCAACTTGCGCGAAACGGCTCTGCGACAGCGCGCCTTGCGTCTGCGACATGTCGTAGGCGGCGAAAAAGCCGATCAGGAAACTCGGGATCGACAGGATCGCTAGCTTGGTCAGCGAGGACGGGAACTCCACCGCCTCCGGCGCCGGTCTGACATTCTTGCCACCGCCGCGCATGCCCGCCCTCAAGCCCGCGGCCGGCGCGGAAACAGCACCAGCATGTCGAAGGTCATCACCGCTTCCAGCCGTTGATTGAGGATGCGCGTGGCGAAGGTGACGATGCCGCGGTCGGCGCGCGATTGCAGCGGGCTCGTCGCCTTGACCGTGCTTTCGACCGACAACAGGTCGCCCGGCCGCGTCGGCCGCGGCCAGCGCATGTCGTCGAAGCCAAGCCCGGCCAGCGCGTGGCGGGTCGCGCCGTGATCGTTGATCATGCGGATATACATCGCCGCCGTATGCCACCCGCTGACGATCAGGCCGCCGAAATGGCTCCGTTCCGCCGCCGCCCGATCGACGTGGAAGGGCTGCGGATCGTAGCGTCGGGCGAACTCGACCACCTCGTCCTCGCTGACCGGATAGCAGCCGAACCGCTCGCAGGCGCCGATCTCGAAGTCCTCGAGATAGCGCGGGCCGCTCATGCTCTTGCCTCGGGGCGCTTCGCCACCAGGCCGAGCCCGACCAGCCGCATCACCACCTCGCCATCCTGGTTGCTGAGTTCGAACCGCCGTTTCAGGATGCCGTAGGGCTTCGAGGCCGAGGGCCGGGCATCGATAACCTCGGTACGGCAGGTCAGCCGGTCGCCCAGCCTGACCGGCTTGAGCCAGCGACAGGACTCAAGGCCCGGCGAGCCCATGCCCGCCACCTGGTCGCGCGTCATCTCCTCCACCATGAGCCGCATCTGCATGGCGCACGTATGCCAGCCGCTGGCGATCAGGCCGCCGAAATGGCTCTGCGCCGCGGCCGCCTTGTCGGTGTGGAACGGCTGCGGATCGTACTTGCGGCCGTATTCCAGCACCTCCGCCTCGTCCACCACCAGCGGACCCAGCACCGACACCTCGCCCAGGCGAAAATCCTCGAAATACTTCATGCGGCCCCCCGTGGCGCGCGGCATCCTAGTGAGACCAAGCAACGGTTGGAAGCGCGGCGGAGGCGGAAATGGCGGCATTCGATTTCGGCGGCCGGCAAGTGCTGGTGACCGGCGGCTCGAGCGGCATCGGCAACGCCATCGCGCGGGCCTTCCGGGATGCCGGGGCGGCGGTCGTGGTCACCGGCACGCAGGAGGCCGGGTTCTACGAAAGCGACGTCGCGGGCATGCGCTTTCACCGACTGGACCTGGCCGACGAAGCGGCGGCGGCGGCCCTGGTCGCCGGCCTGCCGCGGCTGGACGTGCTGGTCAACAACGCCGGCACGGCGGAGTACAAGCGTCGCGAGTACCAGATGCCGGTCTTCCGCCGAGTGCTGGACGTCAACTTGGGCGGGCCGATGCTGCTCGCCAACCAATGCTACGAAAAGCTGCGCTTCACCCGCGGCAACGTCGTCAACATCGCCTCGCTCAGCGCCTTCTTCGGCAACAAGGGCAACCCCGCCTATGGCGCCAGCAAGGCCGGGCTGTTGCAACTCACCCGCTCGCTGGCGGTCGCCTGGGGTCCCGACGGCATCCGGGTCAACGCCATCGCGCCCGGCTATGTCGAGACCAAGCTGACCCAGGTCACCAAGCGGAATGCCGCGCTCGACGCCGCCATCGTCGCGCGGACCCCGCTCGGTCGCTGGGGCCGGGCGGAGGAAATGGCGAGCGCCGTGCTGTTCCTGGCCTCCGATCATGCGAGTTTCGTTACCGGTGCGACGCTGACCGTCGATGGCGGCTATTCCGCGGTGGTCTAGCGCGGTGTCCGATCCGATGGCATCGCGATCCGCGAGCCATCGGACCGGAGCCCACCGCGCCGCCGTCATGGCTGCAGGGCAATGGCTTCCGGCAAAACCGAACTTGCCGGTTCGATTTGCACGGAAATTGCCCTTCGACGTTTATTTGAAGAATTGAAGTGCCGTGAAGTCCTGCGATAAGGCCCGATCGACTAGACGTTGAAACGGAACAGCAGCACGTCGCCGTCTTTCACCTCGTAGTCGCGACCCTCCTGCCGCATGCGGCCGGCCTCCTTGGCGCCTTGTTCGCCGCCGAAGCGAAGGTAGTCCTCGTAGGCGATGGTCTCGGCGGCGATGAAGCCGCGCTCGAAATCGCTGTGGATGCGACCCGCCGCCGCTCCGGCCCGCGTGCCCTGCGGAATGGTCCAGGCACGGGCCTCCTTCGGCCCGGCGGTGAAGAACGTAATGAGCCCAAGCAGGTCGTGGCCGGCCGGTGCCAGCCGGGCGAGGCCGGCTTCCCTGAGGCCCAGCGAGGCCAGGAACTCGCCCCGCTCGGCCGCGGTTTCCAGCATCGCGACCTCGGCCTCGATGCGCGCCGAGACGACGATGGCGCCGGCGCCTTCGCGTTCCGCGCGGGCGCGCACGGCGGCCGACTGCGCGTTGCCCGTGGCGACCGCCGTTTCCTCGACGTTGCAGACATAGAGGATCGGTTTGGCGGTCAGGAGCTGGAGCTCGCGGAACGCCTTGAGCTTTTCCTCCGGCAACGACACCTGGCGCGCCGGCCGGCCCTCCCGCAAGGCCGCGGCCGCCGCCTCGACCAGTTCGATCGCCTGCCTGGCCTCGCGGTCGCCGCCGCGGGCCAATTTCTGCAAGCCCAGCAAGCGCCGCTCCAGGCTGTCCAGATCGGCCAGCATCAGCTCGGTCTCCACCGTCTCGGCGTCGGCCAGCGGATCGACCCGCCCTTCCACGTGCACCACGTTGGCATCCTCGAAGCAGCGCAAGACGTGCACGATGGCGTCGACCTCGCGGATATGGGCCAGGAACTGGTTGCCCAGGCCCTCGCCCTTGGCCGCTCCGCGCACCAGCCCGGCAATGTCGACGAAGGTCTGCACCGTCGGGATGGTCTTGGCCGACTTGGCGAGCGCCGCCAGGCGAAGGAGTCGCTCGTCCGGCACCGGCACCTGACCCGTATTCGGCTCGATGGTGCAGAAAGGATAGTTCTCCGCCGCCGCCGCCGCGGTCGCCGTCAGCGCATTGAAGAGCGTCGACTTACCGACATTCGGCAGGCCGACGATGCCGCACTTGAAACCCATGCAACGCCGCTCCGGGATGCGCCGGCCGTCTAGCCTCTGGGCGGCCGCTTGGCAAGCCTCGGCTGCGGCCGGCGGTCGGACGTGGCAGACTGAAACCGCTTCGCCGGGGTCGCCCTTGCTCGCCTTCTATACCGTCCTGCTGTTCCTCAGCGCTCTCCTGCTGTTCTGGCTGCAACCGCTGTTCGGCAAGCTGGCGCTGCCGTATTTCGGCGGCGCACCGGCGGTGTGGAACACGGCCATGGTGTTCTTCCAGGTCTGCCTGCTCGCCGGCTACAGCTATGCACACCTATCGGTCCGTTGGCTGGGCCCGCGGGCTCAGTCGCGAGCGCACCTGGTGGTGCTGGTCGCCGGCATTCTGACTTTGCCGCTGACGATTTCGCCGGATTTCCGGCCGGCCGGCGATGTCGCGCCCAGCCTGACCCTGCTGGCGCTGATGGCGGTGACGGCCGGGCCGCCGTTCTTCGTGCTGTCGACCAGTGCGCCGCTGCTGCAGCGCTGGTTCGCCGAGACCGGCCATGCGCGGGCCGCCAATCCCTACCCGCTCTATGCCGCCAGCAACCTGGGCAGCCTGCTCGCCCTGCTGGGCTTCCCGGTGCTGCTGGAGCCCCTGTTGTCGCTGCCCCGGCAGGGCAGCGTCTTCACCGTGCTCTATATCGCGCTCGGTCTCATGATCGCCATCGCGTCGGCCTTGCTGCGCCGACCGTCGGCCCCGGGCGCGATCGGCGAGGTGTTGCCCGAGGAGCCGCCGCCCGGCTGGCGCCAGCGGCTGCACTGGCTGGCGCTGGCCGCGGTGCCGTCCAGCCTGCTGTTGGGCGTAACCCAGCACATCACCACCGACGTCGCCGCCGTACCGTTCCTTTGGGTGTTGCCCTTGGCGCTCTATCTGACCAGTTTCGTCATCGTCTTTTCCAGCCGTCCGCTGTTAGGCCGCGACACCATGCTGCTGTTGCAGCCTTTCGCCGTGCTGCCGCTCGCCATTGTATTCTATTGGCAGATCAAGTCGCTTTGGCTGGTGCTGCTGATCCATCTGATGGCGTTTTTCGTGCTGGCCATGGTCTGCCATGGCGAGCTGGCCCGCCGCCGGCCCCACCCGCGCTACCTCACCGAGTTCTATTTTTGGATGTCGCTGGGCGGCGCGCTGGGTGGCGCGCTGACCGCGTTGGCGGCGCCGCTGCTGTTCGAGCGGGTGTGGGAATATCCGCTGGCCTTGGTCCTGGCGCTCTGGCTGCGCCCAGCGGGCAAGGCCGGGACCGCATGGCCCAACCGCCTGCTCGACCTGGCCTTGCCGGCCGTGTTGGCCGCCGTCTTGCTGGCGCCGAGCCTGGTGCCCGGCTTCAAGCTGGGCGAGAGCGGGCCGGGCGGCCTTGCCGTCTTGGTCGGCTTCTTCGCCGCCGCCACCGTGGCGGTCTACGCGTTTCGCAACCGTCCGCTGCGCTTCGCTTTGGGGATCGCCACCCTGCTGCTCGGCGGGCTGGTCTCGGCTGACATCGACCGCTACGTCCGCTATCGCGAGCGCAGCTTCTTCGGCGTGCACGAGGTGCAGCACGACGCGACCGGCCGGTTTCGCGTGCTGATGCACGGCACAACCATCCATGGCGCGCAGCATATCGACGAGGCCAGGCGGCGCGAGCCACTGACATACTATGTGCGGGAGGGCCCGTTCGCGCAGATCCTCGAGACCCTGCGGGCGCGCAATCCGCAACTGGAGATGGCCGTGGTCGGGTTGGGTGCCGGCAATCTCGCCTGCTATCGCCGGCCCGAGGACCAGCTCAGCTTCTTCGAGATCGACCCGGCGGTGGAACGGATCGCCCGCGACCAACGGTTCTTCACCTTCCTTGCGGACTGCGCGCCGCAGGCGCGCGTGGTGCTGGGCGATGCACGCTTGTCGCTGCGTGCCGAACCGAGCGCGCGCTTCGATCTGATCGTGCTGGATGCCTTCAGTTCGGATGCCATCCCGGTGCATCTGCTGACCCGCGAGGCCCTGGCGCTGTATCTCGACAAGCTGGCGCCGGGCGGCGTGCTGGCGGTGCACATTTCCAATTGGTACATGCGGCTGGAACCGGTCTTGGCGGCGTTGGCCGACGATGCCGGCCTGAAGGCGCGCATGCGGCATTTCAGCGCCAGCCCGCGCCAGCAGGCCGAGGAATACAAGTTCTCCGCCACCTGGGTGGCGTTGACACGGGCACAGGCAACGCTCGATGGCGTGGCCCCCGACGGCGCCTGGAAGCCGCTCGCCCGGCGGGACGACGTCGGGCCGTGGACCGACAGCTTCTCCAACGTCTTCCGGGTGCTGCGCTGGCAGCGCGCGGGCTGAGATGGCCGCCGATCGGGCCGACGCCAGACCGCGCTACGCGATTGCCGCCGCCTTGCTGTTCAATCCGATGCTGGGCTCGCTCTATTGCTGGAGCCTGTTCGTCGCGCCGTTGGAGACGCGGCTGGCCCTGCCGCGCGCTGATGTCAGCCTGATCTTCTCCATCGCCGTCTTGGCGTTTACCGCCGGCACGCTGCTTTCGCCGCGCCTCTACCGGCTGTTGCCGCCGGCGGGCCTATTGCTCGCGGTCGCCACCGGCATCGCCGCCGGCCTCGCCCTGGCCGGGCTGAGCAGCACCTGGTGGACCCTGGCGCTGGGCTATGGCGGCCTGTTCGGCGGCGGCGCCGGCCTTGCCTACAGCATCACGCTGCAAGTGATGGCACTCGCCCTGCCCGAGCGGCGCGGGCTGGCGGCGGGGCTTGGCGTCAGCGGCTTCGCCGTCGGCTCCATCCTGTTCGCGCTGCTGCTGGGCTCCGTGCTGCCCTGGCTTGGCCTGTCGGGCGCCTGGTTCGGCCTTGCCACGCTGTTCCTGGCGGTCGGCCTGTGCGCCGCCCTGCTGCTGGCGGGCAGCGGCCTGCGGCTGCCGCCGCCGGC
>VGEV01000001.1 GCA_016869175.1 Alphaproteobacteria bacterium | reverse complement strand
CAACGACCCCGCCTTCCGCGGGCCGCTCGGCCGCTTCGACCGCCTCACCTTCGAGGCGGTGCTGCGGGAAAACGGCTTCAACGAGCAGAGCTATGTGGAGGCGCGCCGGCGCGACCTGGCGCGCGGCCAGTTGCTGCACAGCCTGGGCATCATCGCCCGGGCGCCCGACTTGGCGGTGCAGGCGATCTATCGCAAGCAGCTCGAGCGGCGCACGCTCAGCATCCTCACCGTGCCGCATGGCCGCTTTGCCGACGGTCCGCCCCCCGGCGAGGACCAGATCGTCCAATTCCACCGCGAACAGGCCAGCCGGTTCACCTCGCCGGAATATCGGCGGCTGAGCTACGCCCTGATCCGGCCGGCCGACGCCGCGCCCGGCATCGCGGTCGGCGAGGCCGATATCGAGGCCGAGTTCGAAGCCCGCCGGGCGGAGTTCGAGGCGGCGGAAACCCGCGAGATCTGGCAGATCGTCGCCGACGAGGCAAAAGTGCGCGAAGCCGCCAAGCGGCTGGCCGAGGGCGGCGATTTTCTGGCCGTCGCCAAGGAGGTGGCGGGCCAGGACGAGGCCGCGGTGAAGCTCGGCACCCTCGCGCGGGGCCGCCTGCCGCAAGAGCTGGCGGCGGCCGCCTTCGCGCTGGCCGAAGGCGCCGTCAGCGACGCGATCAAGAGCCCGCTTGGCTGGCACCTTGTGCGGGTGGCGAAGATCAATCCGGGCAGCACGGCCCGCCTGGCCGATGTCCACGATCGCCTGAAGGCCGATCTTCAGCGCCAGCGTGCCGCCGGCGCCATTGCCGAACAGGGCAATCGGATCGAGGACGCGGTGGCCGCCGGCCAGTCGCTCAAGGAAGTGGCCAACACCTTCGGCTTGCGCCACGGCGAGATCGCGGCGGTCGATGCCAGTGGTCGCGGGCCGGACGGCCAGGTGATCGAAAGCGCCGCCAGCGAGCCGGAATTGCTGCGCCGCGGCTTCGCACAGGAGAGCGGCGAGGAACCTCGCCTGCACGAACTGGCCGAAGGCGGACTGCTGCTGGTCAAGGTGGAGGAGGTCATGCCTTCCGGTCTCAGGCCGTTGGCCGATGTGCGCGGCCAGGTGGTGGCCGCGATCGTCGAGCAGCGCCGTGCCGAGGCGGCGGGCAAGCGTGCCGAGGAGCTGGCCGAACGCGCCCGCAAGGGCGAGGCGCTGACCGACCTGCTGAGCGGCGAGGTGGCGGACGTCAGCGAACTGAAGCCCCTGACCCGGGCCGAACTCAGCGCCGAAGGGCGCGTCGCGACGAGATTGCTGGAGCCGATCTATCTGGCACCGCTGGGCAGCGTCGTGACCGGGCTCAATGCCACGGGCGACGTCAGCGTGGTGGTGCGCGTCAATGCCATCGAACCGCGCGACCCGGCCAGCGATCCGGCTGGCGTTGCCCGGTTCGCCGAGGCGGTGGCCGGCAGCATGGTCGAAGACATGGTGCAACAATACCGCGCGGCGATGGAAAAGCAGGCCTCGGTGTCCGTCGATCGTCAACGGCTGGATAACTTGCTGGACCTGCAGCGCTAGCCCGGCGGATTTGTGGTTCAGCCGATCCTGGCGGCTTCCGCGGTATGGCGCGTCGAATCCACCGCCACCCGGGTATCCGAGGATTGCCCGTATCCCGATTGCGAAGTTCGCACGGCCATGCCGCCACGTCCGCGCCGACTTCGCAATCGGGACACTAGCGGCTGCCCAGCATGGCGCGCAGGCGGTCCAGCCGGTAGAGCGATTGCGGCTCGGCTGTCGCAAGCATGGCTCGCAAGGTGGGCCAGTCCTCGATCAGTTGCGCTTGGCGCAGGCGCACGCCGTCAAGGTCGCCGCGCTGGAAGGCCTCTTGCAGCGCCTGCAACATTCGCGACCGCGTCACCAGCGCGGCCCGCGCCGCGTCGCTGTCCGGGGATGGAAAGCGCGCGGCGACGCGGCCCAGTTCGTGGCGCAGCGCACCGGCGACGAAGCTGCCCAGGCTCGCCCAATCCTCGTTCAGGGCATGCCGCAACAGGGGCAGAAAGCTTTCGATGCGGGCGAGGTCGCCGGCCAAGCTCACCGGTCGCAGCGGCGTCTCGGCGCCGCCCGCGACGGCGAGATAGGCCAGCAGGTCGGCTCGCTCGCCAGGCTTGAGGCCGAGCGCGAATTGACGATTGAAATGATCCAGCACGGCAGCGAAATCCGGGAATCGACCATCATGCCCATAAGGTGGGCTATGCGCGCTGCCCAGCAGGCTCGGCGTGTCGAACACGCCGCCCGTGCCGACATCGTGGCGCTGCCGGTCGGTGAACCCGGCGTCGGGCGGATGGCAACTGGCGCAGGCCCGCTCGGCCATGCCGGGGAACGGGCGGCGAAACAACGCCGCGCCGCGCTCCAGCGCGCTGACCTCGACCAGGGCGCCGGCGGCCGGTGGCAACGGCGCCAGTTCCGCTTGGTAGGCCAGCAAGGCGTCGAGCAGCCAGGCCGCCGGCTCCGGCCCGTCGAACTCCACCACGATGGCCTGTCGCGTGAACTCCCGCAGGGAAGCGAACCGACCCGAACGGCCATAGGGCGCGGTGTCGGCCACGCCGCGCAGGCTTGGAATGTTGACCGGGTTGAAGCGGCCGTCATGGTGCGCCGGATTGAAGAAGTCGGTGGTGACATCGACATTGCCCGGACGGTCCGACAGCCCCGGCACGAAGAACGCCGTGCTGGCATGGCCGTTGGGATGGCAGGTGGCGCAGGACAGGCCGCGCAAGCGCGCTTGACCGCCCAGGATGGCGGGGCTGCGAAACGCCAGTTCGCCCAGGCGCGCCAGAAGCGACGGTCGCCCGCCCGCCGCTTCGCTCGCGAAATAGGGGCGCGGCTCCTCCGCCAGCAGCCCTGGCAGATTGCTGCCTGCGGGAAGCCACTGCCGCTCGTCGGCAAGGCCTTCGTCGGCCGATGCGCCCTGCGCCAAGGCAACGAGACAGCCGATGGCGGCGGCCAGCCGTCTCAGTCGGTCGGTCGCACCACCACCCGGCTGACGGGGACCAGAACAACGCCTCGGGCAAGGGCTTGCGGCAACCATTGTTCCAGCACGTCCAGCGTCTCGGGATAGGGATGGCCGATGGCGATGGCGCGCCCGCGCTGCTCGGCCAGTCGCTCGACCTCGTCGAGCTGGCGTCGGATTTCACCCGGCTCGCGCACATTGTCGAGGAAAATGTCGCGCGCTGCTACCGGCACGCCATGCTGCCGGGCCAGTTCCATGCCGACCGTCTCGTCGGTGGTCATGCTGTCGAGAAACAGCAATTGCCGGTCGGCCAATAGGCGCATCATCTGGTTCATGCCGGACCGTTCGCGCGTGAACCGGCTGCCCATGTGATTGTTGATCCCAACGAAGCCCCGGAACCGGCTAAGATTCCACGCAAGCCGGGCGTGCAGCTCGTCCTCCGCCAAGGCCGTGCGCAAGGCGAGCGGACCCGGGTCGCGGGTGACGTCGTCGGGCTCCATCGGCATGTGCACAAGCAGTTCGTGACCGACCCGCCGGGCCTCCAGGGTCAATGACGGCAAGTCGCGGCCATAGGGCAGAAAGGCAAGCGTGAGCGGTCCTTGCAGGGCGATGGCGCGCTGCGTCGCGGCTGAGTTGAGGCCCAGATCGTCGATCACCAGCGCCAAGCGGGCCGCCCGCCGCTTGGGCGAGCCATCGGTTGCGCGCAGCGGCACCGTCGCGGCGGTGGGCGGCACGGGCAATGCGGCCTTCAGCTCGAGGGTTTGCGGTCGCGCCGCGGCATCGCCGCCGCTCGCGGGTGCGATGGCCGCGTCGGCCATGTCGCTCGCGTAGTCGGCGGCCGCTGGCGGCGGCGCGGCGCCGCGCCAAACCAGAACCAGGGCCAACGCCGCAAGCAGCGCGGCCAGCGACACCGACAGAAGGCCACCCAGGTCCCGTTTGCGGCGGAAAAAGGTCGCCAACCGGCGGGTGCGCCTGGCGCCCCGGCCCGCTTGGCTTGGTTGCCGAGGCTGGCGCAGGCGGTTCCTCGCGAATCAAGTGGCCGTCGCGGGCCACCTTGCGCGGCGGCGCCCGGCTTGGCAACGCTCGGGCGGCGACGCAGCCGGCGGCGATGCCCGCCCCGGCCGCTTGACGGGGCCGAAGGGCTGGGCTTACTCAGGCCCCTCATGGACGCCGCCCCGCCGGATTTCAAGGGCCTGCTCGCGCACGTCGCCGAGGGCCGCACGCTGAGCCAGGCGGCCAGCCGGCAGGCGTTCGAGATCATGATGTCCGGCAACGCCACGCCGGCGCAGATGGGCGGCTTCCTGATGGCGCTCCGGGTGCGGGGCGAGACGGTGGACGAACTGAGCGGCGCCGTCCTGACGATGCGGGAGAAGATGCTGCGGCTGTCCGCGCCGCCAGATGCGTTCGACATCGTGGGCACCGGCGGCGATGCGACCGGCACGCTCAATATCTCGACCGCCTCGGCCATTGTCGCCGCCGCCGCCGGCCTGAACATCGCCAAGCACGGCAACCGCGCGCTGTCCTCGCGCAGCGGCGCCGCCGACGTGCTGGCGGCCCTGGGGGTCAACGTGGACTGCGACCTGGCGCTGCTGAGCGAGGCCGCCTGGCGACTCGGACTCTGTTTCATGCTGGCGCCGCGCCATCACGGTGCCATGCGCAATGTCGGACCGACCCGGATCGAACTCGGCACGCGAACCATCTTCAACCTGCTGGGACCGATGTCGAACCCGGCGGAGGTGAAGCGCCAACTGATCGGCGTGTTTTCCCGCGCGTGGCTGCGGCCGATGGCCGAGACGCTGCGCCAGCTTGGTTCGGAACGGGTCTGGCTGGTGCATGGCGGCGACGGCACCGACGAGCTTACCATCACCGGGCCGACGGACGTGGTGGAACTCGACCGCGACAAGATTAGTGAGTTCACCTTGCGCCCGGCCGATGCCGGCCTTGCCGCCGCGCCGCCCGAGACGCTGAAGGGCGGCAGCCCGGCCGAGAACGCGACCGCGCTCAGGCAATTGCTGGCGGGCGCGCCGGGTGCCTATCGAAACGTCGTGCTGCTGAATGTCGCCGCCGCCTTGCTGCTCGCCGAGCGGGTGGGCGACCTGCGGGCGGGCGTGGCGCGGGCGGCCGAGGCGATCGACGATGGCCAGGCCGCCGCCAAACTCGACGATCTGGTCGCCCTCACCAACCGGGGCGGGCCTGCGACATGAGCGATGCGCTGGCTCGTATCCTGGCGGACAAGCGCCGGCACATCGCCGCCCGCAAGGCGTCGCTCCCCTATCCCATGCTGGCCCGCGCCGCCGCCGCCGCGCCGCCGCCCCGCGGCTTTGCCAAGGCGCTCGCGGCCGCCGCCCGCGACGGCTTCGCGCTGATCGCCGAGATCAAGAAGGCCTCGCCTTCCAAGGGCCTGATCCGGGCCGACTTCGACCCTGCGAGCCTGGCCCGGTCCTATCTCGCGGGCAGCGCCGCTTGTCTCTCGGTGTTGACCGACGAACCCTATTTCCAGGGTGCCGATGCGCATCTGGCGGCGGCGCGCGCGGCGGTGTCCCTGCCGATTCTGCGCAAGGACTTCATGCTGGAGCCCTACCAGGTGGCGGAGGCCCGCGCGCTCGGTGCCGACTGCATCCTGCTGATCATGGCCGCGGTCTCGGATGCGCAGGCGGCCGAACTGCTGGCGACGGCGGGCGAGCAGGGTCTCGACGTCTTGACCGAGGTGCATGACGAGGCGGAAGCCGAGCGGGCGCTGGCGCTGGGGGTACGACTGATCGGCGTCAACAACCGCGATCTCAAGTCGCTGCGGGTCGATCTTGCGGTGAGCGAGCGGCTGGCCAGCCTGCTGCCGGCCGGCGTGTTTCGCGTCGCGGAAAGCGGCCTTGCCGGGCACGCCGACTTGCTGCGTCTTGCGCGCGCCGGCTTTCGCGCCTTCCTGGTCGGCGAATCGTTGCTGCGGCAAGCCGACGTGAGCGCGGCGACGCGCGCCCTGCTGGGCCGCCACCCGCTGCCGGCAAGCGCCTGAACATGGCGGAGTTCAGCCATTTCGATGCCAAGGGCGATGCCCGCATGGTCGACGTTTCGGCCAAGGCCGAGAGCGAACGCATCGCCGTTGCCGAGGGCCGGGTGTGCATGCGGGCCGAGACCCTGCAACGCATCCTGACGGGCGGCGTCGCCAAGGGCGACGTGCTGCAGGTGGCCCGGCTGGCCGGCATCATGGCGGCCAAGCGCACGGCGGACCTGATCCCGCTTTGCCACCCCCTGACGCTCGCGTCGGTGAGCGTCGAGCTTGCTCCCGACCCGACCGCCAGCGCGGTGCTGATCCGCGCCACGGTCAAGCTGGTCGGTCGTACGGGCGTGGAGATGGAGGCGTTGACCGCGGTCGCGGTCGCGGCCCTTACCGTTTACGACATGTGCAAGTCGGCCGACCGCGGCATGCGGATTGAAGCCATCCGCTTGCTTGCCAAGGAGGGCGGCAAGTCCGGCAGCTACCGAGCGGAGTAGCCGATGATTTCAGTCGTCGAAGCCCGTGACCGCATCCTGGCCGAGTTGGCGCCGCTGCCCTGGGAGACGGTGGCGCTGTCCGCCGGCCACGGCCGGGTGCTGGCGCGCGACGCGGCGGCCCGCGTGATGCAGCCGCCGGCCGCGGTCTCCGCCATGGACGGCTATGCCGTGCGCGCCGTCGACGTGGCGGCCGTGCCCGCGCGCCTGAAACTGGTCGGCATGAGCCGGGCGGGCGAGGCCTTCGCCGGCCGGCTGGGCCCCGGTCAGGCCGTGCGCATCTTCACCGGCGCGGTGCTGCCCGAGGGCGCGGACGCCGTCGTCATTCAGGAAGATACCGAAGCCGAAGGCCAGCAACCGGGCGCCATCGTATCGGTGCGGGAGGCCGCTGCCCGGGGCCGGCATGTGCGCGAAGCGGGGTTCGACTTTCAGGTCGGACAGGTCGGCATCGCCGCCGGCCGGGCGCTGACCGCGCGCGATATCGGCCTGGCGGCGGCGATGAACCTGCCGTGGCTGGAGGTCCGGCGGCGACCGCGAATCGGTGTGTTGGCGACGGGCGACGAAATCGTGCGGCCCGGCGAGCCGATCGGCCCCAGTCAGATCGTCAGCTCCAACGCGCTGGCGCTGGCCGCGCTCATCCGCGGCAGCGGCGGCGAGACGGTCGACCTCGGCATCGCCCGCGACCGCGTCGCCTCGGTCGCCGAACACGCCGCGGGCGCCAGGGGTTGTGATCTGTTGGTGACGCTGGGCGGCGCGTCGGTGGGCGAGCACGACTTGGTGCGCGAGGCGCTGGCGCCGCGCGGTCTGAAGCTCGACTTCTGGCAGGTCGCCATGCGGCCCGGCAAGCCTTTGATGTTCGGGCGCGTCGGCGATATTCCGCTGCTCGGCTTCCCCGGCAATCCGGTCGCCTCGCTGGTCTGCGGCCTGCTGTTCCTGCGGCCGGCACTCTTCCGCTTGCAGGGCTGCGAAGGCGGGCTGCCGGACTTCCGCCCGGCCCTGCTGGGCCGCGACTTGCCGGCCAACGACCGGCGCGAGGACTACATGCGCGCCAGCGCGGCCTGGAGGGCCGACGGTCAGTGGGAGGTGAGCCCGTTCGAGCGCCAGGACAGCTCCAACCTGCTGCGCCTGGCACGCGCCGATGCCCTGGTCGTGCGCGCCCCGCACGCTCCGGCACTGACCGCGGGCCGGCCGGTGCAGGCCCTGGCGCTGAGCGGCACGCTGGGCGGGTTCTGATCGCGCGGTCCTTGCCGAGCTTGACGACGGGACCGAACCAAACTAGAACATGTGCCTAGGTTTTGCTTTTGTTCCAGATCTAGCGGGTCGGGGACGGCGAGACGGCGAGGCACCCAGCATGCTGACACGCAAACAACACGAGCTGTTGCGGTACATCAACCAGCACCTTGCTCAGAACGGCATCTCGCCGTCTTTCGACGAAATGAAAGAGGCGCTGGGCCTGCGCTCGAAATCCGGCATCCATCGCTTGATCTCGGCGCTGGAGGAACGCGGTTTCATCAAACGGCTGGCGCATCGGGCCCGTGCGCTTGAAGTGGTCCGCCTGCCGGAGACCACGGTGGCGCCGCCGCCGCGCGGTTTCGCGGCGACAGTGGTCAAGGCCGACTTCCCCGGCGTGCGCAAGCCCGAGCGCGAAACTGAGTCGGTTTCGATGCCGCTCTACGGCCGCATCGCCGCCGGCACGCCCATCGCCGCGCTGGCCGATCCTTCCAATTTCATCAACGTGCCCTCCGACCTGTTGGGTCAGGGCGAGCATTTTGCCGTGGAGATCGCCGGCGACTCGATGGTCGAGGCGGGCATTCTGGACGGCGACACCGCGGTCATCCGGCGTACCGAGGCGGCGGAGAACGGCGAGATCGTGGTGGCGCTGGTCGACAACGAGGAAGCCACGCTGAAGCGGCTGCGGCGACGCGGCAACTCGGTGGCGCTGGAGCCGGCCAACAAGAGCTACGAGACGCGCATCTTTCCCCCCAACCGGGTGAAGATCCAGGGCCGCCTAGTCGCCTTGCTGCGCCGCTACTGAACGGCGCGAAGGCCGCGGCTGGCGGTCGGCCGCCAGCACCCAGGGCCGCTCGCCGCGGTGCTCGCGCGCGCTTTCGATCCGGTAGCCATCGGCGGTGAACCAGATCGCCACGGCGCCCGCCCTGCGCATATCGTCGCCGCTGATCGCGGTACCCGCGCGCTGGCAGCGCGGCGGCCAGCTGGCGCCCAACAACAGGTCGAACCCACCGCAATCCTCAAGCGCCGCGCGGCGTTGGCGGACCAGCAGCACGCTGCGGCCGTCCCGGCGACAGACGCAACCGAGCCGGTCGCAGGCCAGCACGCTGGCATCGGCGACCGCTTCGGCCTGCCCGAAGCGCCGCAGCCAGGTCTGCGTCAGGAGGCCCTTTTCGGCGCCGGCCGGCAGCAGCAAGCGACCGTCGGCGGCCCGCCCGGCCATCAGCCGTCCCTGGCCGTCGACCAGCAGGTCCGGCGGCCGACCCGGCAATGCCGCCAGCAGCAGGGCAGCGGCAATGCCAAGCCAGCCCAGATGCCGCCATATCCGCCGCCACAGGCACAGCCACAGGCCGGCCACGGTCAGCAGAACCAGCAGGCCCGTTGGTTGCGCCGCAACCAGCCAGGCGGCGCCCGGCAACGCGGTGAAGGCGTGAGCGATCGCCAGTATGCCCGCCACCCCCTGTCCCATGAGCCACAAGCCCGGGTCCGCCAGGCCGAGCGGCATCAGCGCCGCGGCCAGCACCGCCGCCGGCATCACCAGAAACGACGTGAGCGGCACCGCCAGCAGGTTGGCGAACAGGCCATAGACCGCGAAGCGGTTGAAATGGAAAGCGGCGTAGGGCGCGGTTGCCAATCCGGCCACCAGGCTGGCCAGCGGCAGGCCGGCCAGGTAGAGCAAACAGCGGCGCCCCCACCCGCCACCGGATCGCCAACGGGACCAGGCGCAGGGACAACGGCTGCCGGTCGAGCAGGATCGCCAGCAACACCACGGCCAGCATCAGGAAGGCACGCTGGGTCGGTACCGGCCCACCGGTCAGAAGCAGATAGGCGAAGGTCGCCAGCAAGGCCGCCACCACCGCCAGCTTCTTGATCGGCCAGGCGAGCGCCAGCGGCTCGACGGCGGCCAGCAGCAGCCGGATCGTGGAGAACACGACGCCGGCCACCAGCACCATGTGCAGGCCGGAAATCGACAGCAGATGCTGCAGCCCGGAGTCGCGCATCGCCGCGATGACGGCGGGCGGAATGGCCCCGGCATCGCCGGTGAACAGGGCCGCCGCGACCGCGCCCTCCGGACCCGGCAGGGCCGCGCGCACCTGCCGCTCGACGGCTTCGCGCATGGCCGCCAGCCGGTCGGCGAAGCCGCCGGGCGACGCGCTGCTGGCGACGGCCTGCGGCGCCGACAGCGCATAGCCGACGGCTCCCAGCCGCTCGAACCAGGCGGCCCGGGCATAGTCGAAGCCCGCCGGCTCGCCGGGTCCCGCCGGTGGGTTCAGGATCGCCCGCAGGCGGACCCGTTCGCCGATGCGCAAGGAGCTTGCGGTCCTTGCCGCTTCACCCCGCCACGTCACCCGCACCACGGCCGGCGTGCGCTCCCGGGGCAGGCCCTGAATGCTGAGATCCTTCAATACCAGGCGCTGGCCGCGCGGATCGCCCCGCAGATCGGCCAGCCGCCCCTCCAGCAGCCAGGGCCGCTCGCTCTCGGCGATCACCGGGGCCGCGACCTGGCTGGCGCGCCACTGCGCCGCGGTGAAGCCGAACAGGACGAACGCCACCAGCAGGCTGATCGGATGGCGACGCGCCCCTAACATCGTCAGCAGCCCGCCCGCCAACATCGCCGGCAGCCAGGCGGCCGCGGGCTCGACCGGCAGGGCGAAATAGCCGGCGATGCCCGTGCCGAACGCCACCGGCAGCCATAGCGGCCAGCCTCCGCGTTCGGCCCCAGCCTGCTCGGCCAGCCAAGCCGCCAGCGCGCGCGGCCAATGCGCCAGCACGCGCCTTGCAGGCAGCGCGAAGCCTGAGAGTTCCGTCACGGCCCTGCATTTTCGACCGGTCCCGGCATCGGCGCCAGTCCCGCCTTCGCCTGTTGCTCTCGCCTATGCTAGACAGCCGGACCCCGACCTGGAGCCACAAGACCCGCATGACGGTCGTCACCCGCTTCGCGCCCTCGCCGACCGGCTATCTGCATATTGGCGGCGCGCGCACGGCCCTGTTCAACTGGCTGTTCACCAAGCACTCAGGCGGCCGGTTCCACCTGCGCATCGAGGATACCGACCGCGCCCGTTCGACCGAGGCGACGGTTGAGGCGATCTACGACGGCCTGCGCTGGCTGGGGCTCGATTGGGATGGCGCGCCGGTCTCGCAGTTCCAGCGCGCCCCGCGCCATGCGGAGATCGCGCGCGCATTGCTGGCCAGCGGCAAGGCCTACCACTGCTATTGCACGCCCGCGGAACTGGAGGAGATGCGCAAGCGCGCCATGGCCGAGGGCAAGCCATCGCGGTATGACGGCCGCTGGCGCGACCGCGATCCGGCCGAGGCTCCGGCCGACATCAAGCCGACCATACGCCTCAAGGCCCCGCGGCAGGGCGAGACGGTGATCCGCGACCGCGTGCAAGGCGAGATCGTGGTGCAGAACGCGCATCTCGACGACATGGTTCTGCTGCGCGGCGATGGTACGCCCGTCTACATGCTGGCGGTAGTGGTGGACGACCACGACATGCAGATTACGCACGTCATCCGCGGCGTCGATCATCTGACCAACACCGCCCGGCAGCTGCAGATCTACCACGCGCTCGACTGGCCGGTGCCGGAGTTCGCGCATATTCCGCTGATCTATGGGCCGGACGGCGCCAAGCTGTCCAAGCGTCATGGCGCGCTCAGCGTTCTCGACTATCGCGAACTGGGCTACCTCCCGGCCGCCATGCGCAATTACCTGCTGCGGCTCGGCTGGAGCCATGGCGACGACGAGATCATCGCAACCGAGCAGGCGATCGCATGGTTCGCTTTGGACGCGGTCGGCCAGTCACCGGCGCGTTTTGACCTGGCCAAGCTCGACAGCGTCAACGCTCATTACCTTCGGCACACGGCCGATGCCGAACTGGTCGGGCTGGTCCTGCCACGCCTGGCCAAGCGGCTGGGCGGCGAGCCGGACGCGGTTGCCCAGGCCCGGCTGCTGGCGGCGATGCCGGGCCTGAAGGAGCGCGCCCGGACCCTGGTCGATCTTGCCGACAGCGCTTGGTTCTGTGTTGCCGGTCGGCCGATCGCGGTCGAACCGGCGGCGGCGGCCCTGTTGCAGGGCGACGCCCCCGGCCTGCTCGCCGGTCTGGCCGAAGCGTTGGCGGCCGAGCCGGATTGGCGCGAAGCCAGGCTGGAGGCGGCGACGAAAGCCTTTGTTGATGGAAAGGGCGTTAAGCTCGGCAAGGTGGCGCAGCCGCTGCGCGTCGCCCTGACCGGCCGCACCGTCTCACCCGGCATCTACCAAGTGATGGCGGCCCTGGGCCGGGAGGAAACCCTCGCTCGTCTGGCCGACGCGACGGCGGTCGCGCCATTGACAGCGGCGGGGTGAGCCGTTAGGGGCAGCGAAATCGGATGGCGCGGCATGATCGCTTGCGGTGCGCGCCGAGGTCGGAAAGTTCGTGAACTGGGGAGAAGCCAGCATGGCCGAGCGTAGCGCGCGATCCAACCAGACGGTCACGCTGACCGACGACAGCAGCGGCAAGACCATCAAGCTGCCGGTCGCCGGCGGCTCGGCCGGGCCGCAGGTGATTGACGTCCGAAAGCTCTATGCCGAAACCGGCATGTTTACCTTCGATCCCGGCTTTACCTCCACCGCGAGTTGCGAGAGCCGGATCACCTTTATCGACGGCGATGCCGGGGAATTGCTCTATCGCGGCTACTCGATCGACGAGTTGGCCGAGCATAGCGACTTCATGGATTGCTGCTATCTGCTGCTGAACGGAGAACTGCCGAACCGCGAGCAGAAAGCCAAGTTCGAGTGGAACATCTCGCACCACACCATGCTGCATGAGCAGATGGCGTTCCTCTATCGGGGCTTCCGCCGCGACGCGCACCCGATGGCGGTGATGGTGGGCGTGGTCGGCGCCATGTCGGCCTTCTATCACGACAGTCTCGACATCAACGACCCGCACCAGCGGATGGTCGCCAGCTATCGCATGATCGCGAAAATGCCGACCATAGCCGCCATGGCCTACAAGTATTCGCTGGGCCAGCCGTTCATGTATCCGCGCAACGAACTGAAATACGCCGAGAACTTCATGCACATGATGTTCGCGGTGCCGGCCGAATCCTACAAGGTGAACCCGGTTCTGGCCAAGGCCATGGACCGCATCTTCATGCTGCATGCCGACCACGAGCAGAATGCCTCGACCTCGACGGTGCGGTTGGCGGGTTCCTCTGGTGCCAACCCCTTCGCCTGCATCGCCGCCGGCATCGCCTGCCTGTGGGGCCCCTCGCATGGGGGCGCCAACGAGGCGGTGCTGCACATGTTGCAGGAGATCGGCAGCGTCGAGCACGTGCCGGAATTCCTGAAGCGGGTGAAGGACAAGAACGACACCACGCGGCTGATGGGTTTTGGTCACCGCGTCTACAAGAATTTTGATCCCCGCGCCAAGGTCATGCAGCGGACCTGCCACGAAGTCCTCGACGAACTTGGCGTCAAGGAAGAACCGCTTCTCAAACTGGCCATGGAGCTGGAGCGGATCGCCTTGCAGGACGACTATTTCGCCCAGCGCAAGCTCTACCCGAACGTGGACTTCTATTCAGGGATCATCATGCGGGCGATCGGCATCCCGCTCAGCATGTTCACGGTGATCTTCGCGGTCGCGCGCACGGTCGGGTGGGTGGCGCAGTGGAACGAGATGATCGAGGACCCGAACCAGAAGATCGGCCGCCCGCGCCAGCTCTATACCGGCGCGCTGCGGCGGCCCTATCTGCCGCTGCACCAGCGACGCTAGCCGGCGGCCGGCGGCGCACGGCCCCCCTGGCGCCCAGACCAATGCCGGAAACGCCATCGGAGAATCGCAATCGCCCAGAGGCGTGCTAAGCTCAGCCGGCGGGAACTTCCGCAGTGGAGAGGACGCGGCGATGGAGCATCGCCCGGAACGAAGCAGACCAGCGCCCGAAACGGGCGTTCCGGCCCGGCCGCAGTTCGGGTGGATGCGGGTCAGCCCGGCGGGCAGGCCGGCGAACGAAAACCGGCGGCCGCTGCTGGCGCGGCTGACCCTGGTCGTTCTGGCGTTGCTGGCCGTGCTGGCAGCGATCGTGGGACTGAGCGTGGCCGAGTGACGGCCTAGCTGCGTTCGATCAGCTCGATCCGGTAGCCGTCGGGATCCTCGACGAAGGCGATCACGCTGCCGCCATGCGCCATGGGGCCGGCGGGGCGCGAAATCTTGACACCGGCACGCGACAGACGGTCGCAGGCGACGGCCGCGTCGGGCACCGCGATGGCGATGTGACCATAGGCGGTGCCGAGCTCGTAGGGTTCGGCCCGGCCCCAGTTATGCGTGAGTTCCAACACCGCCTGCTCGCTCTCTTCGCCATAGCCGACGAAAGCCAGCGTGAACTTGCCGCTTGGGTAGTCCTTGCGGCGCAGCAACTTCATGCCCAAAAGCCGGGTGTAGAAATCCAGCGACTTGTCCAGGTCCATCACCCGCAGCATGGTATGCAGCAGGCGAACGCCCTGCGCCTCGCTGCCGTCTGACTGGCGCGCGGTCTCCGTGCGGCTCATCGGGGGCTCCCTTGACGCGGTCTGCGACCGGCTCGCATCACCTCTAGCACGACCTCGGCGGCACGGACAGAAGGCGGCGGACCGGGCGGTCGCAGCATGGCCCACAACCGCCGGGTGGCTTGACGTTGCGCCTCGGCCGAGGCTGGTTTGGCCAGAAGGTCGTGGGCGGCCGCTGTCAGCAGGTCGGCCCGGCAATCCTGTTGCAGCAGTTCCGGCAGCACGGTCTTGCCCAACAGGATGTTGGGCAGGCCGACATAGTCGAGCCGGATCAGCCGGCGCGCGATCAGCGCGGTAACCGGCTGCGCGCGGTAGGTCACGATGCTGGGCACGCCGGCCAGGGCCAATTCCAGGGTGGCTGTGCCGGAGGCGGCGAGAGCCGCGCCGGGCCCGCCCGCGGCGGCGGCGAACGCTTCCAGTCGACGCGCCGCCGGCAACAGCAGGGGCGACGGATGCTCGGCCGCCAGCCGTTGACGCAACAGCGCTTCGACCGGTTGTGCGGCGACGACAACGGTTCGCAGGCCGACCAGTTGCCGTTGCAAGTGGCGGGTGGCCGCGAGCAGCACGGGCAACAGCCGGCCAACCTCGGCCGCCCGGCTGCCCGGCAACAGCAGCAACAGCGGCGCGTCGGCCGCCAGTGCCAGCTCCCGGCGAAATGCCGCGCCATCCGCCGGCCGCGCCAGCCGCTCCGTCACCGGATGTCCGACGAAGGTGCTTGGCAGGCCGTGCTGGCTGAACAGCGGCGGCTCGAACGGCAGCAAGGCCAGCAGATGATCGAACAGCGGTGCGATGCGCTTCGCCCGGCCTGGCCGCCAGGCCCAGACTTGCGGCGCGACATAGTGGACCAGCGGCAGACCGGCCCCTTGCAGCCGCCGCGCCAGGCGGAAGGTGAAGCCCGGCGAGTCGATGGTGACAAGAATGTCGGGCCGCATCGCCTGGACATGGGCCGCGGTCTCGGCGATGCGGCGCAGCAGGCCGCGCGCCCGGGGCAGCACTTCCAGCAGCCCCATCACCGACAGCTCGCGCATGGGAAACAGGCTGGCGAGACCGGCGGCGGTCATCGCCGGCCCGCCAACGCCGGAAAACCGGATCGGCAGGCCCGTGCCGAGAAGCGCCGTCATGAGTTCCGCGCCCAAGGCATCGCCCGAAGCCTCGCCCGCCACCAGCATCACATGGCGGGCGTCGGCGGTCACAGGCCGTCGCCCGCGCCGAGGCCATACAGGAACAGGCCGCCCTGGTCGGCCGCGGCGGCCAGGGCCGCGCGATCGGTCAACAGCGTGCCGCCCGCTTCGCAGGCAATGCCGGACAGGCCGGCGGCGATGGCCCCGGCGACCGTCGGCAAACCCAGGGTCGGCAAATCCGCCCGGCGTTCCTGCTGGGGTTTGGGCAACTTCACCAAGACCCCGGAAGGGCTCGCCGGGCGCCAGGGCAACAATCGCGCCAGCAGCGCATCGGTGCCCTCGGCCGCCTCCACCGCCAGCACGCGCCCCTCGCGCACCACGGCCGCCTGCCCGATATCCAGGCGGCCGAGCGCGCGCACCACCTCAACCGCGCGCGCGATATCGGCCCGGTCGCGTTGCGACGGCGAGAGGCGGCCGATCCGGCCGGCCGGCGCGGCCAACTGGTCGGCCACCATCTCGGCGCCAACCACGCGAAAGCCCTCCTCTTCCAGGAAGCGCACCAGCACCGCCATCAGCGCATCGTCGCCCCGGCGCAAGGCGGCGGCGATGCGCGGCAACAACCGGATGCCCTGCCTGTCTGGTCTGAGACGGCTAAGATCGGGACGGCCGACCGGGCCGATCAGGCAGAGCTCCTGGCAGCCCGCCTCGCGCAACAGCGCCAGCACCCGGCCGACGGCGGAAACCTCGACCCAGGCATGCGGTGCGTCGTCCAGCGTGGCAGGGTCGGTCTCGCCCCTGAACGCGACGACGAAGAACGGGCGCCCCTCCTTGCGGCAACTCCGGACCAGTTGCCCTGGCAGTTCGCCGCGGCCCGCCAGAATGCCGAGCTTAGGCCGCACGCTCGATCTTGGGCTGACAGAACGAACGCAGCGACTCGCCGCGCAGGAATTCGACAATGTCGGCGACCAGCGGGTTGTCGGGGAACATCTGCGCCACGTCGGTGATCCGTTCCTGCATGGTGCCTTCCTCGGCGAACAGCAAGCGATAGACACGCCGCAATTGATGGATCGCGTCGCGCGGAAAGCCGCGCCGCTTGAGACCGACCAGGTTGAGGCCGCTCAGGTGGGCCCGGTTGCCCATGACCGAACCATACGGAATGACGTCCTGTTCCACCCCCGACATGCCGCCGACCATGGCGTGCTTACCGATCCGCACGAACTGGTGCACCGCCGACAGGCCGCCCAGGATGGCGTGATCGTCGATCCGCACATGGCCGCCCAGGGTGGCCTGGTTGACCAGGATGACATGGTTGCCAATCTGGCTGTCATGCGCGACATGCGCGCCCGCCATCAACAGACAATTGTCGCCGACCTCGGTCAGCATGCGGCCGTCGGCGGTGCCGGGATGCAGCGTCGCGTGCTCGCGCACCACCACGTTGGCACCGATCGTCAGCCGCGAGGGTTCGCCCCGGTATTTCATGTCCTGCGGCGGCAAGCCGACCGCGGCAAAGGCGAATAGCCGGCCGCCCGGACCGATGCTGGTGCGGCCGTCGACCACCACGTGGCTCAACAGTTGCACGTCCGCGCCCAGCTGGACATGCGGTCCGACCACGCAGAACGGGCCGATCATCACGCCATCGCCCAGTTCGGCCTTACGGTCGACCACGGCGGTTGGGTGGATGGTCGTTGCCATCGCCAGCTACTTGTGGTCCAGGATCATCGCGGTGATCACCGCATCGGCCGAGCGCTGATCGTCGACATCGACCGCGCAGGCAAACCGCCAGACGCTGCCGCGCTGCCGCTGCTTGACCACCTCGATCCGCATCACGTCGCCCGGCCCGATCGGCCGGCGGAAGCGGCAATCGTCGATGGCCATGAAATAGACCAGCTTGCCCTCGGCACTGGGACCCAAAGTCTGGACCACGAGCACGGCGGCGGTCTGCGCCATGGCTTCGACGATCATCACGCCGGGCATCACCGGCTGGCCGGGGAAATGGCCCTGGAACTGCGGTTCGTTGATGGTGACGTTCTTAATGCCGGTCGCCTTCTCGCCCGGCGTCATCGCCACCACCTTGTCCACCATCAACATGGGATAGCGGTGCGGTATCATGCGCATGATCCGGACGATATCGGCGCTGCCGACCGCGGATGGCCCGGACACGTCATTCATCGCCGCCACCCTTTCGCGCCGCCAACCGTCGCAACAATGCCGTCTCCTTGAGAAATTGCCGCAACGGCCGGGCGGGCGTACCGCCAAATCGGGCGCCGGCCGGAACATCGTTCATCACACCCGCCTGTGCCGCGATCTGCGCTCCGGCCCCGATACGCAAATGCCCCGCCAGTGCCGCCTGGCCGCCCAGGGCGACGAAATCGCCCAGCCGCGTGCTGCCGGCAATGCCAACCTGCGCCACCACGATGCAGCCGCGCCCCAGACGGACGTTGTGCCCAATCTGTACCAGATTATCAATCCAGCAACCCTCGCCGATCACCGTGTCGTTAAGCGAGCCACGGTCGATCGTGCTGTTGGCGCCGATCTCGCAGCTGTCGCCGATCAGCACGCGACCGAGCTGAGGCATCTTGACATGACCCGTTGGGTCGGCGGCGAAACCGAAGCCGTCCTGGCCGATCCGCACGCCGGGATAAAGCCGCACCCGCTCGCCGATCAGCGCGTGACTGACGGTAACCGCGGCATCCAATACCGAATGGCGGCCGATGCCGACATTGGCGCCGATCTGGCAGCCCGGGCCGATGCGGCAGCCCTCGCCAATCTCCGCTCCGGCGGCGATGGTGGTGAAGGGACCTACCGCGCAGTCCGCGCCCAGCCTGGCGAGCGGCGAGATATCGGCCAGCGGCGAGATCGCGGCCGCCGGCGGCGCGGCCGGATAGAACGCCTGGGCGATCAGGGCGAAGGCGCGGTAGGGCTGCTCGCTCAGCAACAGCGCCATCCCGGCGGGGGCCCGCCGACGCTCACGCTCGGCCAACACGCAGGCGCCCGCGCCGGAGGCCTGGAATGCCTTGCGGTAGGCCGGGTTGTCGAAGAAGGTCAGTTCGTCCGCCCTCGCGGTTTCCAGCGGCGCGACATCGCTGATCCGACGCTCGGCCTCGCCTTCGAGCCGGCAGCCCGACAACGCGGCCAGTTGCCCCAACGCAAACGGCCCCTGGCGAGGGAAGAAGCGCGGATCGGCCATCTCAGTTGGCCGGCGGGACGACCTTCACCGCCGGCAGCCGCTGGTTCAGTTGCTGGATCGCCGGCCCGGTCAGGTCGACCGCGTTCGAGACCACCAAGGCTTGCGACTTGTCGATCACCAGGCTGAAGCCGTTCGCCCGCGCCAGATCCTGCACGATCGGCACCAATGCCGCCTGCACCTGGACCGCGGCACCGTTGAAGCTGCGATCCAGATCGCGCGCCTGATCCTGCGCCCGCCGCTGCGCGTCAACCATGCGACGCTCCAGGTCGCGCCTTGCGTCCTCGAACTGTTCCCGGCTGACTTGCGCCCGCCGCTCCAGCAGCGACTGTTCCGCCGCCTTCAAGCCCTGCTCCTCCTTGGCGACGTCATCCTGCAGCCGCTTGCGGAGCCCCTCCATCTGCCGGCGGATATCCGCCCCGGCCGCGGATTCCCGCAACACGCGCTGGAAGTCCAGCACGGCAATCGCCGCCGGGGCCAGCCTCTGCTGCGCCGCCGTCGGCAGCCCGACGCCGATCAGGCCCAGCGCCAGCGCCACGATCCGCAATCCACGCATCAGAACCTCGTGCCAAAGCTGAAGCGAAAGATCTCTTTCCGGTCGAAGGGCTCTTTCACCACTGGTGTCGCCACGTCCACGCGAATGGGGCCGAACGGCGAGCGCCAGGTCAGCCCCGTGCCGATGCTGACCCGCGGGTCCTTGGTGTCCTGCAGGTTGGGGCTGCTCGCATCGACGTCGGTCACGGCGCCGATCTCCGTGAACAGCCGGCCATTGATGCCAAGCTCGCGCGCCAGGCCGATGGGGAAGCGCAGCTCCACCGCCCCCAGGTAGAACACATTGCCGCCGATCGAATCCCCGGTCACCCGGTCGCGCGGACCCACCCCGCCATTGCGGAAGCCATGGAAGGCATCGCCGCCGAGAAAGAAACGGTTGGTGACCGATATGTCCTCGCCCAGGCCGTCGATATATCCGCCGCGGATCGACAGGTTGCCAACCACCTCGGGGGTGAAGGGATAATAATAGCTCCAGCCCGTGGTATTCTGGATATAGAGCACGTCGCCGCCCAGGCCGGCGAACTCCTGCCCGAAACGCACGATCCAGCCGCTGCTGGGCTCGATGCGATCGTCACGCAGGTCGTAGACGAGTTCGTATCCGACCGCGGAGGTCAGCTCCGACCCTTCTTCGCGTCGGATCAGATCGGAGGTTTCCAACCGGATGTTGCTGATCTCCACGTCGCGCAGGGTATAGCGCACGTTGCTGCGCAGGTTCTCGGTCAACGCGAAGCCGCTGCGCAACCGCCCGCCCCGCGATGTCTCGTCGAACCGGCTGCGGCGCTGCAGGTCACGGCGGATGTTGAACAGGTCGAAGCCGGCGGACAGGTCGCGGTCGAGAAAGTATGGCTCGGTGAAGGCGATGTCGACCTGCTGGCGGATACTGGAGATCGACAGGCCGATCCGCAGGTCCTGGCCACGACCCAGCAGGTTGCGCTCGCGAATCTGCACGTCGCCGACGACGTTCTCGGCGGTGGAGAAGCCGGCGCCGAAGCTCAGTTCGCCAGTCGAGCGCTCCTGCACGTCGGCGTTGATGACAACGCGGTCCGGCGCGCTGCCCGGCTGCTGCGCGACGTCCACCTTCTCGAAAAATCCAAGGCTGCGGATGCGCTGGCGCGAACGGCGCAGCTTGGCCGCGTTGAACGCGTCGCCTTCCACCAGGCGGAACTCCCGCCGAACCACCTTGTCGAGCGTGCGCACGTTGCCGGTGATGTTGATCCGCTCGACATAGACCCTGGGCCCTTCGGCCACCTCATAGACGATGTCGATCACCAGGCCGTCGCGCTGCCGACTGACCCGCGGCGTGACATCGACAAAGGCATAGCCCTGCCGGCCCAATTCGAAGGTCAGATCCTCGACCGACTGTTCCACCTGCTCGGCGTTGTAGACGGCGCCGGGCACACTCTTCAGCACACCCTTCAACAGGCCGATGTCGGCGTTGTTCAGCGTGGTCTGCAGGTCGATCTTGCCGAAGCGATAGAGCTGGCCCTCCTCGACGGCGAAGGTGACGAAGAAATCCCGCCGGTCCGGCGTCAGTTCAGCCACCGCCGAGCTCACCCGGAAATCGGCGTAGCCCCGGGACAGGTAGTATTTGCGCAGCAGCTCGCGGTCCAGCGTCAGGCGGTCGGGGTCGTAGCTGTCATCGCTCGACAGGAAGCGATACCAAGCCGACTCCTTCGTGGCGATCGCCTCGCGCAACCGGCTGTCGCTGAACGCGCGGTTGCCGATGAAGTCGATCTTGCGGATGCCGGTCAGCCCGCCCTCGTTGATCTCGAACACCAGGTCGACGCGGTTCTGCGGCAACTGGATGACCTTGGGTTCGACCGTGGCGGCAAACCGCCCGCTGCGGCGATAGAGCTGCAGGATGCGCTGCACATCGCCTTGCACGCGGCTGCGGGTATAGACGGTGCGCGGGCGCAGCTGCACCTCCTGCTCCAGGACCTTGTCCTGGATGCGGCGGTTGCCCTCGAACGCCAGGCGGTTGATGATCGGGTTCTCCACCACCGACACGACCAGGGCGTTGCCTTGCTGGCGCATGGTCACGTCGGCGAACAGGCCGGTCGCGAACAACGCCTTCAGCGAGGCGTCGACCTTGCCGACGTCCAGCAAGTCGCCGGGCGCGATCAGCATGTAGGAGCGCACCGTTTCCGCCTCGATACGCTGATTGCCCTGTACGGCGATCTCGGAAACGACGGTGCGCTGCGCCGCCGCTTGACCGGCGGCCACAAGCAGCAGCAGAAGCACCGCCAAGGCTGCCGCAGCGTATCGCAAACCCCCTCCCCCCCGCCTGGCGCCGCGCTATGAAAACAGACCCGCCAGGAACTCCACCACGGACAAATTCACCAGGACAAATTCACCAGATCGTTCCAGGTGGCGAACACCGCCAGCATGGCAATGAGCGCCAAGCCGAAACGGAAAGCGAAATCTTGCATGCGTTCGGTAAGCGGTCGTCCGCGCACGGCTTCGCAGGCATAAAGCAGCAGGTGGCCGCCGTCCAGGATCGGGATCGGGAAGAGATTGATCAGGCCGAGATTGAGCGACAGCAGGACCGACAGCATCACGACTTGCTCCCAGCCGAGCTGCGCCGCCTGGCCAGAGGCGTGCGCGATGCGCAGCGGACCGCCCAGGTCCTCCGTGCCGCGCTGGCCGGTGATCATCTCGCCGAGATAGCCGAGCGTGCGGTCGATCAGGTCGTAGCTCGTGCGCGCGGCTTCGACCACAGCCTCGCCCAGCGACAGGCGCAGTAGCGGGCGGGGCGCGCGCTGGATGCCGATCAGCCAGCGTTCGCGGCCCCCGCCGCCCGCCGCCGGCACCGTCTCGCGCTTCGGCGTGGTCACCAAGTCCAGCCGCTCACCCTGCCGCAGCACGCTCAGCGTGATGCTCCGCCCGCCGCTCGCCGCGACCGCGTCTTGCAGCATCTCGAAACTGTCGATCGGCCTGCCGTTGGCGGCGACAATGCGGTCGCCCGGCTGAAAGCCGGCCGCGGCCGCCGGCGTGCCTGCCCTGACCTCGCCCACCACCGCCGGATTGGCCGGCAGGATGCCGGCATCGCCATAGCGTCGTTTCAGGCCTTCCAGATCGCTTCGCTCGACCCCCGACGGGGTCAGTTTGACCTCGAAGGCCAGTCCTTGTCGGTCGAGGCGCCAGACCTGCGGCCGGTCCGGATTGAGCAGCACCGCTTCCTCGATTTCCTCGAACCGCTCGACCCTGCGGCCGGAAATCTGGCGCACGACGTCGCCGGCCTGCAGGCCCGCTTTTTCGGCGACGCCGCCGGGCAAGACGCGGCCGATCTCGGGCGGGGTGACCCGTTGGCCGAACGCCATGAACAGCAGCGCCAGCACCAGAATGGCATAGACGAAGTTGGCAATCGGCCCCGCCGCGACGATGGCGGCGCGCTGGGCCAGCGACTTGTGGTGGAAGGAGATCTTCTGCGCGGCCGGCGCCATCTCGTCGAGCAGGCGGGTATCCTGGGCGCTGGCGGCATTGCTGTCGCCGAAGAACTTGACGTAGCCGCCCAGGGGCAGCGCGCCGATCTTCCAGCGCGTGCCGGCCCGATCGTTCCAACCGTAAAGCTCGCGGCCGAAGCCGATGGAAAACACCAGCACGCGCACGCCGCAGGCCCGCGCCACCAGGTAGTGCCCCAGCTCGTGCACGAACACCAGGACGGTCAGCACCGCCAGGAACGGCACGATGTAACGAAGGAGGAGGAGGTCCAGAAGCGAGTCCATCTGCGCGAACAGCCTGTGTGCGGTCGGTGTCGGGTTACAAACGGTCGATCGCCGCGCGCGCGGCGGCGCGGCCGGCGGCGTCGATGGCCAGGACGTCGTCGAGCTGATGCGGGGGCGACAGCGGGCGGTCGGTCAAGGCTTGCTCCACCACGCGCGCGATCTGCAGAAAACCGATCCGCCCTGCCAGGAAGGCGTGCACCGCGATCTCGTTCGCGGCGTTGAGCACGATCGGCGCGGCGCCGCCCTGGCGCAACGCGTCGCGCGCCAGTCCCAGAGCCGGAAAGCGCGCGTGGTCGGGTGCCTCGAAGGTGAGCTGGCCGACCTTCACGAGGTCGAGCCGGGCCCCCGGCGCGGCCATCCGTCGCGGCCAGGCCAGCGCATAGGCAATGGGCGTGCGCATGTCGGGCGTGCCGAGCTGCGCCAACATCGAGCCATCGACATATTCGACCATGCTGTGCACGACCGATTGCGGGTGGATGACGATGTCGATCTGGCGTTCCTCCACCGGAAAGAGGTGGTAGGCCTCGATCAGCTCCAGACCCTTGTTCATCAGGGTGGCCGAGTCGACGGAGATTTTCGCGCCCATCTCCCAGGTGGGATGCGCGCGGGCTTGCGCCGGGCTTACCTGGCGCATGGCGTCTTCCGGCAGGTTGCGGAACGGGCCGCCGGAACAGGTCAAGATGATGCGTTCGACCGCCTCGGGCTGCTCGAAGTCGAACACCTGAAAGATCGCGCTGTGTTCGGAATCGACCGGAAGCAGGGTGCCGCCGCCGCGCTTGACCTCTTCCAGGAGCAAGTCACCGGCACAAACCAGACATTCCTTGTTGGCCAGCGCCACGGTGGCACCGCGCCTTGCCGCCGCCATGGTGGGTGCCAAGCCGGCTGCGCCGACGATCCCGGCCAGCACCACCTCGGCCGGCCGCAAGGCGGCCTCTTCCAGTCCGCTCTGGCCGGCCGCCACCGCCACGCCGCTGCCATCAAGTTCGCGTTTCAGTTCGCGATAGAGCGAAGCATCGGCGATCACCGCCAGTGCCGCGCCGCAGCCGCGCGCCTTGGCCGCCAGTTCGGTGACGTTGCGATGCGCGGTCAAGGCCTCGACCTGCAGGGCGCCCCGGCTGCGGCCAACCAGGTCAAGCGTGCTGCACCCGATCGAGCCGGTGGCACCTAGCACGCTCAGCCGGCGGGGCGGCCGGGCCGGCTCGGGCGCGATCTGGGTCAACGCCATGGCAACAATTCTCCCCCATTCAGCACCGCCGCCGCCGCCGCCAGCGGTAACACGAACAGCAACGCGTCCACCCGGTCGAATATTCCGCCATGCCCCGGAATGAGCCGGCCGCTGTCCTTCACGCCCCAGCGCCGCTTGGCCGCCGATTCGGCAAGATCGCCGATCTCCGCGGCCGCCGCCAGCAGCAGGCTCAGCCCCGCCAGGGCGGGCACCGACGCCAGGCCGGTCACCGCCGCCAGCCCGCCGCCCGCCAGGATCGTGGCGACCAGGCCCCCGGCCGCGCCGCTGCAAGTCTTGCCCGGACTGATCCGCGGCGCCAGCTTCGGGCCACCCAACCAGCGGCCGACCAGGTAGGCCCCGCTGTCCGCCGCCCAGACCACCAGCAGCACATAGACAAGGCCGGTCGGGGCATGCTCGCCCGCTTGGCGCAGCCAGATCAGGCAGACCGCCGGCAAGCCGAACCAAGCCACGGCCAGGCTCGCCCATCCGTTCACGGCCAGGCGTTTCGACGCCAACAGCGCAAGCGCCGCCATGCCGAGGGCGACTGCGGCCAACGCGGCCAGCAGGCCGGCGAAATGCGCGACGATGGCCGGCAGGCCGGCGGCCGCCGCCAGCAGCGCCACGGCCAACGGAGCCGCCATCCCGGTCATCCGCGCCCATTCGAGCGCCAGCAGCGCCACGACGACGACCGTGCCGAGCAGCAGCAGAACGCCACCGGCACCGACCAGCAATAGAGCGAGCGGAATGAGCACGGCCGCGGAGATGAGCCGCAGCCGCAAGTTGGACGGTCCCAGGGCGGCGGCCCACGCCACGCTATGGCCCATGTCGCAGCGCCGACCGATCGCGGCGAGGCGGCCGGCGGTCAAGAACTGACCGCGCCATAGCGTCGCTCGCGGCGGTGGAATTCGTCGATCGCCCCGGCCAGGTCGGCCTTGCCGAAATCCGGCCACAGGATGTCCAGGAACACCAGTTCGGCATAGGCCGCCTGCCAGAGCAGGAAATTGCTGAGCCGTTGCTCGCCGCTGGTGCGGATCAGCACGTCGGGGTCTGGGATATCGGCGGTCTGCAGTCGCTTGCGGAAGGCGGTCTCGTCGATGTCCTCGGGCAACAGGCTGCCGCGCGCCACCTCGCAGGCCAGTGCCTGCGCGGCCCGCACGATTTCCAACTGGCTGCCGTAGTTGAGCGCGATCACCAGCGTCAGGCCGCGATTGCGCTCGGTCAGCGCTTCCGCCTCATCGATCAGCTGGACGATATCCTCCGGCAAGCGCCGGCGCTCGCCGATGAAGCGGACCCGAACCTCGTTGCGATCGAGTTCCGCTAGCTCGCGGCGCAAATAGAGCCGCAACAGGCCCATCAGGTCGTCCACCTCGGCGGCCGGACGCTTCCAATTCTCCGACGAGAACGCGTAGAGCGTCAGATAGCCCACGCCCAGTTCTCGCGCGCCTTCCACCGCGCGGCGCACCGCCTCGGCGCCGCGGTGGTGGCCAGCGCTGCGCGGCAGGCCGCGCGCCTGCGCCCAGCGCCCATTGCCATCCATGATGATGGCCACGTGCGTCGGCAACGGTTGCCGATCGATGACGGGGGAAGGGATCTGCATCGCTCAGACCTGCATGATTTCCTTGTCCTTGGTGCCGAGCGCGGCGTCCACCTGACCCACCGTCTCGTCGGTCAGCTTCTGCAGTTCCTGGCTGAGATGACGATGATCGTCCTGGCCGATCTTGCTGTCTTTCTCCAGCTTCTTGAGCTGTTCCATACCTTCGCGGCGGACATTGCGCACCGCGACCCTGGCCTGCTCGGCATATTTGTGCGCCAGCTTGGACAGCTCCTTGCGCCGCTCTTGCGTCAGCTCCGGCAACGGCACCCGGATGATCTGGCCCTCGGCAATCGGATTGACCCCCAGGCCCGCCTTGCGGATGGCCTTGTCGACCGGGATCACCGCCGCGCGGTCCCAGACCTGCACCGACAGCATGCGCGGCTCGGGCGCGCTGATGGTGCCGACCTGGTTGAGCGGCATCATGCTGCCATAGATCTCCACCATGATCGGCTCCAGCAACTGGGTCGAGGCGCGCCCGGTGCGCAAGCCCGCGAAGTCCTTGCGCAAGACCTCTATCGCGCCCTGCATGCGTCGCTTGACCCCCGCCATGTCCATCGCCGACATCGCCTACCTCCCTTCTTCGATCACCGTGCAAGGGCCGCGACCGCCCAGCACCTCGGCGAACGCGCCTGGGCGGTGAATGGAAAACACCACGATCGGGATGCCGTTCTCGCGCGCCAGCGAGATCGCGGAGGCATCCATCACCTTGAGGTCGCGGTTCAGCATCTCGCGGTAGGTCAGCCGCTCGAAGCGTTTGGCGCCGGGATCCCGTTTGGGATCGGCGGTGTAGACGCCGTCGACCTGCGTGCCCTTGAACAGCCGGTCGCAGTTCATTTCCGCGGCCCTCAGGGCTGCCGTGGTGTCGGTGGTGAAGAACGGGTTGCCCGTGCCGGCGGCGAAGATCACCACCCGGCCCTTTTCCATGTGCCGCATGGCGCGCCGGCGGATATAGGGCTCGCAGACCGTCGCCATGGGGATAGCCGACTGCACGCGGGTCGGCACGCCCAGGCTCTCCAGCGCGTTCTGCATCGCCAGGCCGTTCATCACGGTTGCCAGCATGCCCATGTAGTCGGCGCTGGCCCGCTCCATGCCGACCGTGGCGCCGGCGATGCCGCGGAAGATATTGCCGCCGCCCAGCACCAGGCACACCTCGATCCCCTGTGCGACCACGGCGCCGACATCGCCGGCGATGCGCCGCACGGTGCCGAAGTCGATGCCGTAGTCGCCGGGACCCATCAGCGCTTCGCCCGAGATCTTCAGCAAGACCCGCTGGCGCCGGGCGTCGGCCCGCAACGGCACCGCCGGCTCGGCCAGAGGTGTTGCGGTCAATGGCGGCATGAAGACACCCCTGGGACGGCCGTCCTAGCCCCGGCGCGACCCGCGCCCAGCATGGCGGACCGGGTGAAGTTACAACAAAACGCCATGACGGCGAAGCCGCCCCCCGGCATCGCCTGGTGGGCGCCCTGCCCTAGCGCCCCCCGGCGGCCGCCACCTCGGCAGCAAAATCCTTCTCCGCCCGCTCGATCCCCTCGCCCAGGACGAACCGCCGGAAGCCCGTGACGCTGACCGGTTGGCCCAGTTCCTTCCCGAACTTGCTCAGCACGTCGGCCACCTTGCTCTCGCCGTCGTGCACCCAGGTCTGCTCCAGCAAGACCACGTCCTGGTAGAACTTGCGCAAGCGGCCCTCGGCCATCTTCTCGACGATGTTGGCGGCCTTGCCGCTGGCGGCGGCCTGTTCCATCAGAATGGACCGTTCCCGCTCGACCGCCTTGGGATCCAGGCTCTTGATGTCGAGCGATTGCGGTTGCGCCGCGGCGACGTGCATGGCGAGCTGACGGCCAAGCGCCATGAGCTTGCCCGCCTCGCCGCTCGACTGCACGCCCACCAGCACGCCGATGCGGCCCAGGCCCGGCGCGCTGGCGCCGTGCACATAGGCGGCAACCACCCCCTCCGTCACCCGCAACTGGGCGCAGCGGCGGAGCTGCAGGTTCTCGCCGATGGTGGCAACGAGCTGGGTCAGTTCGTCGGCCACGTTGCGCCCGCTGCCCGGATAGCCGCTGGCCTTCAGTCTTTCAAGGTCGCCGTCCGCGCCGGGCACCAAGTGCACGACCGTCTCGACGAAAGCCTGAAACTTGTCGTTCCGGGCGACGAAATCGGTCTCCGAGTTGACTTCCAACAGAGTCCCGACCCGGCCCTCGGCGCGGGCCGCGACCAAGCCCTCGGCGGCGACGCGGGCCGCTTTCTTGGCGGCTGCCGCCAAGCCCTTCTTACGCAGCCAATCGACCGCGGCGTCCAGTTCGCCCGCTGTTTCTTGCAGCGCCTTCTTGCAGTCCATCATGCCGGCGCCGGTCTTCTCGCGCAGTTCGCGCACCAGCGCCGCGGTGATCTCCGCCATGTCCCGTTCTCCGTTGCTCCGCCGGCCGGCCGAGCCTCAATCCTTGGCCGGCTCGGCCAACTCGATGGCGCCTTCCATTGCGCCGGCATCGGCGGCGGCGATGTCGGTCGGCTGCGGCAGTTCCTCGCCCGGCAGATCCGCCTCGGCGCCGATGTCGCCGCCGCTGGCGATCTGCTCCTGTTGCAAGCCGGCGATCACCGCCTTGGCAGCCAGATCGAGATAGAGCGAGATGGCGCGCGAGGCGTCGTCGTTGCCGGGCACCGGATAGCTGACCAGGTCGGGGTCCGAATTGGAATCGACCACCGCCACGACCGGGATGCCCAGCCGCCGCGCCTCGGCGATGGCAATGTCTTCCTTGACCGTATCGACCACGAACATCATGTCGGGCAGGCCACCCATGTCCTTGATGCCACCGAGCGCGCGTTCCAGCTTGTCGCGCTCGCGCGTCAGCTGCAGCAGTTCCTTCTTGGTCAGTCCCAGACCTTGCTGCGCCAGCAACTCCTCAAGCTCCTTCAGCCGCTTGATGGAATGCGAGATGGTCTTCCAGTTGGTCAGCATGCCGCCGAGCCAGCGGTGGTTGACGAAGTACTGCCCGCAGCGCTTGGCGGCGTCGGCGATCAGGGCCGAGGATTGCAGCTTGGTGCCGACGAACAGGATGCGGCCGCCATTGCGCACCGTGTCGCGGATCGCCAGCAGCGCCTGATGCAGCATCGGCACCGTCTGCCGCAGGTCGATGATGTGGATGTGATTGCGCGAACCGTACAGGAACGGCGCCATTTTCGGGTTCCAGCGATGCGTCTGGTGGCCGAAATGCACACCCGCTTCCAAAAGCTGGCGCATGCTGAACGACGGCAGTTCCGCGATGGTCATTTGGCTGTTCTCCGGTTGGGCCGCCGCGGGCACGCTCCGGCTTGGGGTCGACGCGACCCGCTGCCGGAACACCGGAACGGCCCCCGTTCTGCCGAACGGACGGGCCGCACGCCCGCGTGTGGATTACCTGCTGGGACATAGCCCAAAGGCGGCCCCGGCGCAACCCCGCGGCCGCTCCCCGCGCCTATGCGTCGTGAACGTCAAGGACGCCGTTCAAACCCTCGATCGCACTGCGTATTTGCGGGCTGATGGCATACGGGCCCGGAAGTACCAGTTCGACTTCCTTGCCCAGTTCGGCTAGCCCCATCACCAGCCGCACCCGTCCTTTGCCGCGCGCGCCCTGGCCCAGCAGCTGACGCAAGCTGTTCAACGGCCGTTCGTCGCGCAGGAATATCCGCAGGCCGCTGCTGCCGCGCGCGCTGGCGGCGGCAAGGTCCTCGACGGTCTGCGCGGTCAGGCGCAATTGTTCCCCGTCGTTGCGGATCGCCACTTCCAACAGCAACCGGCGGCCCGCCTGCAGCAGTTCGCGCGCCTGGTTCAGCACTTCCGCGAACGCCGTCACTTCGTAGATGCCCGAGCGGTCCGACAGGCTGAGGCGGGCAAAGCGGCTGCCGTCGCGGCCGCTGCGTTCGGTCTTGCCAAGCAGCGTGCCGGCGACGCGCGCCCAGTTGGCGCCACGGCCGGCGCGGGCCGGCAATTCGGCGCTGTCGCAGACCTCGGCCCGCGCAAGAAACCGGGCATAGCCATCCAGCGGATGTGCGGACAGATAGAACCCGATCGCATCGAACTCGTGCGCCAGGCGCTCATCGAGCGAGCTTTCCTCCGCCGCCGGCGGCTGCGGCGGGGGCAGACGCTGGCCGGTTCCGGCGAACAGGCTTTCTTGCTGGCTGCCCCGTTCCTCGGCCGAGCGTTGCGCGTAGCCCAACAGCAGATCCACGGCTTTCAGCGCCGCCGCCCGGTTGACCCCGAAACCGTCCAACGCGCCGGCCTTCGCCAAACTCTCCAGTTGGCGTTTGTTCACCTGCCGGGGATCCAGGCGGCGAGCGCAATCCCACAGATCGCGAAACGCGCCATTGGCCTCCCGCTCGTCCTGCAACTGCCGCATCGCCTCGCGCCCGACATTGCGAATGGCCGCCAGGGCATAGCGGATAGCGCTGCCGCCTTCCGGCAGCGGCTCGACCGAGAAATCCACCTCCGAGCGGTTCAGGTCGGGCGGCAGCAGGCGGATACCCAGGCGGGCCAGTTCCTGGCGGTAGAGGTTCAGCTTGTCGGTGTTGCCCATGTCGAGCGACATCGAGGCGGCCAGGAACTCGACCGGATGGTTCGCCTTGAGATAGGCGGTCTGGTAGGCCACCAGGGCATAGCCGGCGGAGTGCGCCTTGTTGAAGCCGTAGCCGGCGAACTTGTCGACCAGGTCGAAGACATAGCCCGCCCGCTCGGCCGAGACGCCGCGCGCCATGGCGCCTTTCAGGAAGCTCTCGCGCTGGGCTTCCATTTCCGCCTTGTTTTTCTTGCCCATGGCGCGGCGCAGGATGTCGGCTTGGCCCAGCGTGAAGCCGGCGAAAACCTGGGCGATCTGCATCACCTGTTCCTGGTAGATGATGACGCCGTAGGTATCGCGCACCACCGGCTCGATGGTCTCGTGCAGGAATTCCGGCGCTTCCCGGCCGTGCTTGCAGGCGATGTATTTCGGGATGTTCTCCATCGGCCCTGGGCGGAACAGGGCGACGAGCGCGATCAGATCCTCGATGTTGCTGGGCGCGGTGTCGCGCAACAGGTTGCGCATGCCGCCGCTTTCGAACTGGAAGACGCCCATCACCTCGGCCCGCTGCAACATGGCGTAGGTCGGGCCGTCGTCGAGCGGCAGCCGGCCGAGATCGATGGCGATGCCCCGCCTGGCCAGCAGCCGCACGGTATGGTCGAGCACGGTCAGCGTCTTCAGGCCGAGGAAGTCGAACTTGACCAGCCCCGCTGCCTCCACCCATTTCATGTTGAACTGGGTGACCGGCATGTCGGAACGCGGATCGCGGTAGAGCGGCACCAGTTCGCTGAGCGGCCGGTCGCCGATCACCAGCCCGGCCGCATGCGTGGATGCGTGTCGATAAAGCCCTTCCAGCCGCCTGGCGACGTCGAACAGCTTTGCGACCTGCGGCTCGTTCTCCACCTCGTAGGCCAGCCGGGGCTCGCTCTCCAGCGCCTTCTGCAGACTGACCGGGTTGGCGGGATTGTTCGGCACCAGTTTGCACAGGCGATCGACATGGCCATAGGCCATGCCCAGAGCCCGGCCGACGTCGCGCAACACGGCGCGCGCCTGCAGCTTGCCGAAGGTGATGATCTGCGCCACCTGCTCGGGCCCGTATTTGCGCTGGACGTAACGGATCACTTCCTCGCGGCGGTCCTGGCAGAAGTCGATGTCGAAATCCGGCATCGACACGCGCTCGGGATTGAGAAAGCGCTCGAACAGCAGTCCGAAACGCAAGGGATCGAGATCGGTGATGCGCAACGCCCAGGCCACCACCGAGCCGGCGCCCGAGCCGCGTCCGGGGCCGACCGGAATGCCCTGCCCGAGCGCCCACTGGATGAAATCGGCGACGATCAGGAAATAGCCGGCATAGCCCATCTCGGCGATGACCTTGAGTTCGAAGGCCAGCCGCTCGCGATAGGGTTGCGCCGGCTCTCCGGCCAGCCCGACCGCAGGCAGGTCGGCCAGCCGCCGGTCGAGTCCTTCCATGGCCATGCGGCGCAGCAGCTCCGGCTCGTCGGCGCCGAATTTGGGCAGGATCGGCTTGCGTTTGGGTGCGCGAACCGCACAACGCCGGGCAATGACCAGGGTGTTGGCCGTGGCCTCGGGCAGGTCGGCGAACAGCGCTTGCATGGCCTTGGCCGACTTGAAATGGTGCTCGGGCGTGACCCGCCGGCGCTCGCTCGCATCGACGGCGCAGCCTTGCTCGATGCAAAGCAGCACGTCGTGCGCTTCGTGCATGTCGGCGCTGGCGAAATAGACATCGTTGGTCGCGACCAAGGGCAGGTCCAGACCGTAGGCCAGTTCGAGGAAACCGGGCTCGGTCGCCTGCTCGGCGGGCGTGCCGTGACGCTGCACCTCGACATAGCAGCGGCCGGCGAACATCGCCGCCAGCTTGCCGGCAAGCGCTCGCGCCGCTTCGCGCTGGCCGTCCAGCAACAAGCGACCGAGCGGCCCCTCGGCAGCCCCGGTCAGCAACAGCAGGCCCCCGGCATGCGTGGCCAGATCGTCCAGCGTCACTTCGGCCGGGCCGCCGGGGTCGCTGTCCAGGAATGCCTTGGAGGACAGCCTGACCAGATTGGCGTAGCCCGCATTGTCTTGGGCCAGCAGCAACACGCGCTCCGGCGGCTGCGGGCGGCCGTTGCGCCGGCCCTCATCCTTGCGCCGCAGCGCCAGCAGACAGCCGATCAGCGGCTGCACGCCGACCGCGGTCAGCGCCTCGCTGGCCTCCAAGGCGCCGAACAGGTTGCCGGTGTCGGCAATGCCAACCGCCGGCATCGCCTCGCTGAGGCAAAGCCCGACCAGTTCCTTGATCGGCAGGGCGCCTTCCGACAGCGAGTAGGCGGTGTGGGTGCGCAGATGAACAAAATCAGCGTGCGCCATGTCCGGGAATCGCCTTCAGCCTGCCGTCATGCTGGCATGCCGGCGTCCGCGCGCAAGATCCCCTGCTCCAGCCGCACCACCCGGTCGCAGCGTTTCGCGAGTTCGGCATTGTGCGTGGCGATCAACGCCGCAAGGCCGGTCTGCCGCGAGAGCGCCAGCAGCTCCTGGAACACCGCGCCGCCCGTTGCCTGGTCGAGATTGCCGGTCGGCTCGTCGGCCAGCAGCAGCGCCGGCCGGTTGGCAAGCGCCCGGGCGATGGCCACCCGCTGCTGCTCGCCGCCAGACAACTGCGCTGGGCGATGGTTCAGACGTTCCGCCAAGCCCAGCAGTCCCAGCAGCTCGCGCGCCCGCGCCTCGGCCTCGGCCCGTTCGCAGCCGGCGATCCGCCGCGGCATGGCCACGTTCTCCAGCGCCGAGAATTCCGGCAGCAGGTGATGGAACTGATAGACGAAGCCCAGGCGGTCGCGCCGGGTGCGGGTGCGCAGCGCATCGTTGGCCGCGGCCAGTTCCTCGCCGGCCACGCGGATGCTGCCCGCGTCGGGCCGCTCCAGCAGCCCCGCCACGTGCAGCAATGTCGACTTGCCGGAACCGGACGGGCCGACCAACGCCACCACCTCGCCGGCGGCGATCGCCAGGTCGAGCCCGCGCAGCACTTCCAGGACCCGGCCACCTTGACGAAAAGCCCGCCGGATGCCAGCCAAGGCCAGTGACGGCTTACTCATTGCGCAAGGCGTCAACGGGGTCCATCCGGGCGGCGCGCCAGGCGGGATAGAGCGTCGCCAGGAATGTCAGCAGCAGCGCCATCAACGTGATGGTGACGGTCTCGCCCAAGTCCAGCTTGGCCGGCAACTTGGACAGAAAATAGATCTCCGCGGCGAACAGCTCGCGCCCCGTCAGCCCTTCCAGCAGCCGGCGCAGCGTTTCGATGTTCTGGCAAAAGGCCACGCCCAGCGCCAGGCCGCAGACCGTGCCGATCGCCCCCACCGCCGAGCCTGCCAGGAAGAAGATCCGTTGGATCGCGCCCTTGGTCGCGCCCATGGTGCGCAGGATGGCGATCTGCCGGGCCTTGTCCTTCACCAGCATGATCAGGCTGGAAATGATGTTGAAGGCCGCCACCAGGATGATCAGCGTCAGGATCAGGAACATCACATTGCGTTCGACCTGCAGCGCGTTGAAGAAATGCGCATGCGCCTGTTGCCAGTCGAAATAGCGGTGCTCGGCGCCGACCGTGGCGGCGAGCCGGGGCCGGTAGTCGGCGATGCGGTCGGGCAGGGCGACGAACACCTCGACGCCGGACACCGTGCCGCCGTAGCGAAAAAAGATCTGCGCCGCCTCGAGCGGCATGAAGATAAAGGCGCTGTCGTATTCGAACATGCCGATGTCGAACAGCGCCGCGACACGGTAACTATTGAGCCGCGGCACCTGGCCGATCGGCGTGACGGTCGCCTGCGGCGCCACCAGGGTCACCACATCGCCGGGCGAGAGCCCGAGCTTGCGCGCCAGCCGCGCCCCCAGCAACACCGCGTCGCCGCCCGCTAGGTCGGCCAGCGAGCCGCCCACCAGGCTGTCGCGAATGATGGCGCGGGCCGCCAGGTCAGCCGGCTTGATGCCGCGGACCAGTGCGCCGGAGGCTTGGCCGTTTGCCATGGCCATCGCCTGGCCTTCGATCAGGGGGGTGGCCAGAACCACGCCCGGCACCTGTCGCGCGCGCGCCGCCACGGCGTCATAATCCGCCAGGCGACCGCCTTGCGCCTGCACCACCACATGGCCGCTCAGCGCCAGGATGCGGCCCAGCAGTTCGGCGCGAAAGCCGTTCATCACCGCCATGACGATGATCAGCGTGGCCACGCCCAGCGCGATGCCCAGAAGCGAGAACCAAGCGATGACCGAGATGAAGCCCTCGGCCCGCCGGGCACGCAAGTAGCGAACGGCGATCAGCCACTCATAGGCGCGAAACATCAACCGGGCCGGCCGCGGATCCGGGCGATGGCCTGATCGGCCGGCAGTTCGCTCCGTTCGCCGCCACGCCGGCGCTTCAATTCCACCGTGCCGGCGCCGGCGCCGCGCGGCCCGACCACCAGCTGCCAGGGCAGGCCGATCAGGTCCATGGTGGCGAACTTGGCGCCCGCCCGCTGTTCGGTGTCGTCCAGCAACACCTCGACGCCGGCCGCCAACAGCCTGGCATAGAGGTCCGAGGCCACGCGGTCGCAATTCGCGTCGCCCGGCTTCAGGTTGATCAGCCCCACCCGGAACGGCGCCACCGCCTCGGGCCAGATGATCCCGGCCTCGTCGTGGCTCGCCTCGATGATGGCGCCGACCAGCCGCGACACGCCGATGCCGTAGGAGCCCATCTCCACCGGCTTCTCCTCGCCCGTGGGGGCCGCCACCACGGCACCCAGCGGCTTGGAATATTTGGCGCCGAAATAGAAGATATGGCCGACCTCGATGCCGCGGGTGGTGAGTTGCTTGGCCGCTGGCACCTCGGCGGCGAAGCGCTCGGCCGCGTGCTTCTCGTCGGTCGCGGCATAGCGGCTCGTCCAGTGTTTGATGATGGCCGAAAGGTCGCTGTTGTAGTCGACCGCGTCCGCCAGCGCATCGAAGTCCAGGAAATCGGAGTGGCAGTAGACCTGGCTCTCGCCGGTCTCGGCCAGGATGATGAATTCGTGGCTCATGTCGCCACCGATCGGCCCGGTGGCCGCTTCCATCGGGATCGCCTTCAGCCCCAGCCGCGCGAAGGTCCGCAGATAGGCAACGAACATCTTGTTATAGGAATGCCGCGCGCCGGCGAAATCGACATCGAACGAATAATTATCCTTCATCAGGAACTCGCGCCCGCGCATGACGCCGAAACGGGGACGCACCTCGTCGCGGAACTTCCATTGGATGTGATAGAGGTTGCGCGGCAGGTCGCGGTAGCTGCGCACCGAATGGCGGAAGATATCGGTGATCAGTTCCTCGTTGGTCGGCCCATAGAGCAAGTCGCGCTCGTGTCGGTCGCGAATGCGCAGCATCTCTTTGCCGTAGTCCTCGTAGCGGCCGCTTTCGCGCCACAGTTCGGCCGACTGGATGGTGGGCATCAGCAATTCCTGGGCGCCGGTGGCGTCCTGCTCCTCGCGCACGATCTGCTCGATCTTGCGCAGCACCCGATAGCCGAGCGGCAACCAGGAATAGATGCCGGCGGTGGCTTGGCGAACCATGCCCGTCCGCAGCATCAGTCGGTGCGAAACGATCTGCGCCTCGGCCGGGGTTTCCTTCAACACCGGCAGGAAATATTGGGAAAGCCGCATCGCTGCCTCGTGGCCGCGGCCGGGGCGGCCGCGAGCGACCCTATTTAGGCGCGGCGTCCGCCGCTGGCAACGGCGAGTTGGATTGACAGAGTTTCGCCAGGCGAGCCAGTTCCGGGTCACCCAGCGGCTGGCCATTGTAGCTGACCAGGCCGCTCGCCGGCGCCGGCGACAGGTCGGCCGCCGCCACCGGCCGTCCGCCCGGGCCGACACCCGGCTGGAAGGCCACGTCGCCGGCCGGTACGTGCTGTGCCAGCCGGCGGCAGATCGCCCGGTCGACGACGACCGTCTCGCTGGCTGCCGCCCCGGATGACAGCCCCAGACAGATCAGCGGCAATACGATGCGACGCATGCGACAAGCTTGTCACGGCTGGCTTAAGGCTTCGCGCAAGGCCGGCGTAAAAAAAGGCCGGCGCAAGGCCGGCCTTGAGTGTAGGGAGGAAACGCCATTAAGCGTCGCCTGGGATCGTCGACCCCCGACGGCCGGCAACATATGGTTTTTGCGCCGCGAAAAATCAAGCTCGAAAGCGTTCTCCGCTGCCGACCATCCGGCGTCCCGCCAGCGACGCCCTGCAAGGCAGCCATGTAAGCCAATGAAAAATCGCAAAATTCAAGAGCATTCGGCCAAGCGGGCGATCCGACGGCTCCAGGCGTGTTTACTGCATCGCAACAGACACCGCCCGCGCCAATGTCGAATCATCCGGACGACTTTGCCATTCGCTCAGTCGAGCCAGGTCGCCCGCAGACCGTGCCAGCCAAGCGTAGCAAGCAGGGCCAGCGCCGACGTGATGGCCGCCTTCAGTCCGAGCCGGGGCCGTACCGGCGCGCTCTCGGCCTGGCCGGGCACCGTTTCCACGCCGGCTTCGGCCGGGGTGCGAACGCCCCAGGGCAACACCATGAAGAAGATCAGGCACCAGGCGATGGTGTAGACCAAGATCCAGGTGAGCCAGGCCAAGGCACTCAGACCTGCTCGATTTCCACCAGCGTGCCGCAGAAGTCCTTGGGGTGCAGGAACAGGACCGGCTTGCCATGCGCGCCCGGTCGCGGTTCGCCGTCGCCCAGCACGCGCGCGCCCGCGGCCGCCAGCCGGTCGCGCGCCGCCCGGATGTCGGCCACCTCGTAACAGACGTGGTGCATGCCACCCGCCGGGTTGCGTTCCAGGAAGCTGGCGATGGGCGAGGCCGCGCCCAGCGGATGCAGGAGCTCGATCTTGGTGTTGTCGAGTTCCACGAACACCGTCGTCACGCCATGCTCGGGCAACGGCAGCGGCGCCGACACGCGTGCGCCCAGCGTTGTGCGATAGGTCGCCGCCGCCGCCGCCAGATCCGGCACCACGATGGCCACGTGGTTCAAGCGTCCGATCATTTCCTGCCTCCACGACGGCGCGAGCGGCCCGGTGCGTCCAGCCGGACGATCTGCACCGTCACCAGGGGCCGCTTGGCGCCATTCTGCCGCAAGACCGCATGCAGCGCACGCCTGGCCGCCTCCTCCAGCCGGGCGTCGTCGCGCAGCACCGCCAGCGGCAGGTCCTCCAGCAAGTCAGCCAGCGCCGCCTCGCCGGCGCGCAGCAGCGCGGCCGGATCGCGGGCGGCGATGCCGGTGAGGCTGAGGCGTGGCAGCGCCGCCGGCTCGGCGTGATGGTCGAGCACAAGGGTCGCCTGCGCGCCGCCCGACTGCATCAACTTGCGCCGCTCGTGCACGGCGCCCGAGCCTTCGGGCAGCAGCACGTCCTGGTCGGCATACCAGCGACCGGCCGGCACTTCCTCCACCACTTCGGCCGGGCCCGGCGCCAGGCGCAGAACCTGCCCGTTGCGCACCACCGGCGCCTCCGGCACCTGCAACGAACTGGCAAAGGCCGCGTGCTCGACCAGGTGGCGCAACTCGCCATGCACCGGCACCGCGATGCGCGGACGCGCCCAGCGATACATCTGCGCCAGTTCCTCACGGCAAGGATGACCCGAGACATGCACGAAGGCGTCGTGCTCGCCGATCACCCGCACACCGCCCTCGACCAGACGATTCTGCACGCGGGCGATGGCAGCCTCGTTGCCGGGGATCACCTTGGACGAGAAGATCGCTAGGTCGCCGCGCTCCAGGTAAAGGTGCCGATGCTCGCCGGCCGCGATCCGCGCCATGGCGCCGCGCGGCTCGCCCTGGCAGCCGGTGCAGAGATACAGCGCCTTGCCGGCCGGCAGGTGTCCGCCCTCCGCCTCGCTCAACACGTTCTCCAGACCATCGGCATAGCCGGTCGCGCGGGCGCAATCGAGCATCCGCAACAAGGAGCGGCCGACCACCGCCAACTGCCGGTCATGGGCGCGCGCCACCCGCGCCACGGTCTGCGCCCGCGCCAGGTTGGACGCGAAAGTGGTGACCGCCACCCGGCCGCTCTGCCCGGCGACCAGGCGGCCCAGACCTTCCTCCAGCGCCGCCTCGGAGCCGGAATGGCCGGGATTGAAGACATTGGTCGAATCGCAGACCAGGGCCAGCACGCCTTCGTCGCCGACCGCGCGAAACGCCGCCTCCTCGGTCGGACGGCCCACCACCGGCGCGGGATCCAGCTTCCAGTCGCCGGTGTGCAGAATCGTGCCAAGCGGCGTGCGGATGACCAGCGCGTTGGGCTCTGGGATCGAATGGGTGATCGAAAGGAACTGGATGCCGAACGGACCGAGCTTGAAGCGGGCTCCCAGCGGCACCTCGGTCAGCGGCACCTCGCCCAGCAATCCGGCCTCGGCCAGCTTGCCCCGCAGCACCGCGGCCGAGAACGGCGTCGCATAGACCGGACAGCGCAGGCTGGACCACAGATAGGGCACGGCGCCCAGGTGGTCCTCGTGCGCATGGGTCAGCACCAGTCCCAGCAGATCCTGCCGCCGGTCGGCGATATAGCTGGGATCGGGTGTGATCACGTCGATGCCGGGCTGCCCTTCGCCCGGAAACGTGATGCCCAGGTCGACCATCAGCCACTTGCCGGCATGGCCATAGAGGTTGAGATTCATGCCGATCTCGCCGGCCCCGCCCAGCGGCAGGAAGACCAGATCCTTCGGTCCCCAGCCGCCGCTCATCGCCCGGCGCCGCCTTGCGCCGCCAGGGTGCGGGCATGCACCAGCGCCAGGCCGCGAACCGTCAGGTCCGGCACGACCGCGTGGATCGCCGGCACCGCTTGCGCCAGCACCGGGGCCAGGCCGCCCGTGGCAATCACCCTGGGCGCCTGGCCCAACTCCGCCGCGATGCGTTTCAGCACCCCCTCCACCATGCTGGCGTAGCCCCAATAAAGGCCCGATTGCAGCGCACCCTCGGTGCTGCGGCCGATCACCCGGGGCGGTCTGACCACGGCGGCGCGCGGCAACGCGGCGGAGGCCCGGTGCAGCGCGGCGATCGACAGATTGATGCCGAGCGCGATCACGCCGCCCTGGAACACGCCGTCGGCGGAGACCCGGTCGAATTTGGTGGCGGTGCCGAAGTCGACCGACAGGGTGGGGCCGCCAAAGGCCGCGTGCGCTGCCACGGCGTTGGCCAGCCGGTCGGCGCCGACCACGCGCGGCTCCTCCACGTCGATGCCGATCCCCAGCACGGCGTTCTCACCCAGCACCACCGGCTCCACCCCCAACACCGTGCGGTACAGTGCTTTCAACGCACCGGTCGCCGTCGGCACCACGCTGCCGATCACCGCGCCGTCGATGGCGCCGATCGCGATTGCGGCCTCGTGCATCAGCGGCAGCAGCATGGCGGCGAATTCGTCCGCATCGCGGGCGCGCTGGGTGGCGAGCCGCCAGAAGCCCAGCTCGCGCTCGCCCTCGAACAGGGCGAACACGATGTTCGTGTTACCGGCATCGATGGCAAGCAGCATGGGCCCGGATCCGCGCGCGACGGGGTCAGTTGCGGGCGCGCGTGCGGCGATAGATCTCCAACAGGCCCTCCACCGTCAGGTCGGCGTCGACCAGATCGATGGCGTCGGTGCCGCCGGAAAACAACGACGACAGGCCGCCCGTCGCCACCACCCGCATGGGCGCGCCGAATTCTTGCTTGATGCGCTGGATTAGGCCCTCGATCAAGCCGACATAACCCCAATAGACGCCGGATTGCATCGCCGGCACCGTGCCCCTCCCGATCACCCGCGACGGCCGTTCGACCGCAATGTGCGGCAGCTTGGCGGCGGCCATGTGCAGCGCCTGCAAACTGAGATTGACGCCCGAGGCGATGATGCCGCCCTGATAGTCGCCTTCCCGGCCAACCACGTCGAACGTGGTGGCCGTGCCGAAATCGATGACGATGAGCGGGCCGCCATATTTCTTGAACGCCGCGACAGCGTTCACCAACCGGTCGGCACCCACCTCGTTCGGCCGCTCGACGTTGACCGCCATGCCCAGTCGCGCATCCTCGCCGACCACGATGGGGTCGGTCTTGAAATAGCGCCGGCAGAGCATGCGCAGGTCGTACAGCGCCTGCGGCACGACGGTGGAGATGATGGCGGCGTCGATGTCGGCGAGCTTCAGGCCCTCGAGGCCCATGAGTTGCGACAGCCAGACCGCGTACTCGTCCGCCGTGCGCGGCGCGTTGGTCACCGCGCGCCATTGGCAACGCACCCGCGCGGCTTCGATCACGGCGAAGACGATGTTGGTGTTGCCGGCGTCGATGGCGAGCAGCATGGCCGTTCAGGCCGGCGCGGGCAGGTACACCTCGCCCGCCTCCACCCGCCGCACGCCGCCAGGCTGCTCCAGCAGCAACTGACCGGTCTCGCTCATGCCGCCAAATCGCCCCACGAAGGTCGCCTCCGCCAGCCGCACCGTCAGCGGTACGCCCAGGCCTGCTGCGCGCGCCAGCCAAGCCTGCCGAATAGGCGGGAAGCCCGCCTCGTGCCAGCGTCCATACCAGAAGGCGAAGGCATCGGTAAGGCATGCCAGAATCGCCTCGGGCTCGACCGGCCGGCCGGCCGCCGCCGCCAGGCTCGCGGCGTCGGGCGGCGCCGAGGCCAAGTTGACGCCCATGCCAACCACCAGCCACGCCGTGCGGCCGTTCTCGCCGGCCGATTCCAGCAGGATGCCTGCCAGCTTGCGGCCGTCCAGCAGCACGTCGTTCGGCCATTTGAGCGCCAGCCGAGCGGCCGGCACGAAGGCGGCGGCCGCGTCCGCCAACGCCAGTGCCGCCACGAACGACAGCAATGCCGCCTCAGCCGGCGGCGTGGCCGGCCGCAACAGCAGGCTGCAATAGAGATTGCCGGGCGGGGATTCCCAGTTCCGCCCGCGCCGGCCGCGACCAGCGGTCTGCTGGCCGGCGACGACCATGCTGCCTTCCAGCGCGCCGGCCTGGGCCAGCCGCTTGGCTTCGTCGTTGCTGCTGGTAAGAAGGTCGTGGCGGTGGAAGCGGAACAGCAACCCGGGCACGGCCAAGCGCTAGCCCTTGCCGCCCGCGACCAGCGCCTGGGCAGCAGTCCCCGCGCCGTCCAGGATGGGCGCGGCGAACAGGGCGAAGACCACCACGAACAGCGCCGTGACCACCAGCACCGCTGCCATCTCGCCACCCACCCGGCGCTCGAAAGCTTCCGCCGGCTCGTCGAAATACATCAGCTTGACGATCCGCAAGTAGTAGTAGGCGCCAACCGCGCTGGCCAGCACGCCAATCACCGCCAGGACATAGAGCTTGGCCTCGATCGCGGCAACGAACACATAGAATTTGCCAAAAAAGCCGGCCAGCGGGGGCACCCCGGCCATGGAGAACATGAAGATCGCCAGCGCCAGGGCCAACAGCGGCTGATTGCGGCCGAGCCCGGCCAGATCGCCAACCCCCTCCACCATGTCGCCGCGCACCCGCATGCAGAGGATGCAGGCGAATGTGCCGGCATTCATCGCCACATAGATCGCGAGATAGATCAGGATCGCCTGAATGCCCCCGGCGCCACCCGCCGCCAGGCCGATCAGCGCGTAGCCGACATGGCCGATCGAGCTGTAGGCCATCAGCCGCTTGATGTTGTTCTGGCCGATCGCGGCGAAGGCCCCCAGCAGCATGGACGCGATCGCCAGGAACACCACGATCTGTTGCCAGTCGGCGACGATGGCTGCGAACGGCGTCAACATGGCACGGCAGAACAGCGCCAGCGCCGCCACCTTGGGTGCGATGGCGAAGAACGCCGTGACCGGCGTCGGCGCGCCTTCATAGACGTCGGGCGTCCACATGTGGAACGGCACCGCCGAGACCTTGAAGGCAAGCCCGGCGGTGAGGAAAACGATGCCGACGATGAGGCCGAGCGGCGGCTCGGGCTGCGCCTTCAGCGTCGCCGCGATGGCGTCGAAGCCGGTGGTGCCGGTAAAGCCGTAGATCAGCGAGCAACCATAAAGCAGCATGCCGGAGGCGACCGCGCCCAGCACGAAATATTTCAGGCCCGCCTCGCTCGCACGCAGGTTGTCGCGCTGAAACGCCGCGACCACGTAGAGCGCCAGACTTTGCAGCTCGATGCCAAGATAGAGCGCCAGCAGGTCGTTGGCCGACACCATCATCAGCATGCCGAGAGTGGCGAGCAGCAGCAGCACGGGATACTCGAACCGTTCCATGCCCTCGCGGCGGATGAAGCCGAGCGACATGACAATGCCCAGCGCCGCGGCGAGCAGCACCAACGCCTTGGCGAAGTGGGCAAAGCCGTCCACCACGAACATGTCGGCGAAACTGACGGCGCGTCCGGCGGGAGCTTGCAGCACCAGCACCAAGGCAATCGCCAGCGCCGCGAGGGCGCCCCAGGCGACCACCCGCGTCGCCTGGTTGCCACGAAAGGCGCCGAACATCAGCAGCAGCATCGCCGCCGCCGCCAGAACCATCTCCGGGGCGGCAAGGGCAAAATCGTGCGACGGCTGCGCCATGGCCATGCCTATTGCCCAAGCTGCGCCAGGCCGGCGGCACCGGCAGCGGCCGTCTTGAGCGCCGCCCGGTGCTGCTCCAGCAGCAATGCGACCGAGCTGTGCATCGCCTCCAGGAGGGGTTTCGGATAGATCCCCATCCACAACGTCACGGCAACGAGCGGCGCGAATACCGCGATCTCCCGCCGGTTCATGTCCACGATATGCATCAGATCGGCCTTCTCCAGCTTGCCGAACATCACCCTGCGGTAGAGCCAGAGCATGTAGGCCGCGCACAGCACGACGCCGGTCGAAGCCAGCAGCGCCGCCCAGGTATTGACCTTGAACGTACCGACCAGCACCAGCAGTTCGCCAACGAAGCCGCTGGTGCCCGGCAGGCCGACCGAGGCCAGCGTGAACACCATGAAACAGAAGGCATAGACCGGCATGCGGTAAACCAGGCCGCCATAGCGCGCGATCTCGCGGCTGTGCATGCGGTCGTAGATCACGCCGACGCACAGGAACAGCGCCGCCGAAACCACGCCATGGCTCAGCATCTGGATCATCGCCCCTTCCACCCCTTGGGTGGTGAAGGTGAACAGGCCGAGCGTCACGAAGCCCATATGCGCGACCGAGGAATAGGCGATGAGCTTCTTCATGTCCTCCTGCATCAGCGCGACCAGCGAGGTGTAGATCACCGCGATGATGGACAACGCGAACACCAGCGGCACGAAGAATTCCGAGGCGTTGGGCAGCATCGGCATGGAGAACCGGATGAAGCCGTAGCCGCCCATCTTCAACAGCACGCCCGCCAGGATGACCGAGCCGGCGGTGGGCGCCTCGACATGGGCGTCCGGCAGCCAGGTGTGTACCGGCCACATCGGCATCTTGACCGCGAAGGAAGCGAACAAGGCCAGCCAGAGCCAGTTCTGCGCCTCCAGGCCGAACCCGGTCTGCCGCGCGAAGCGCATGAGCTCGCGGATATCGGTCGAGCCCACCTGGTAGTACATGTAGATGAAGGCGAGCAGCAGCAGCACCGAGCCCGCCAGCGTATAGAGAAAGAACTTGAAGCTGGAATAGACCCGGCGCTGGCCGCCCCAGATGCCGATGATGAGGAACATCGGGATCAGGCCGCCTTCGAAGAACAGGTAGAACAACACGGCGTCGAGCGCGCAGAACACGCCGTTCATCATGGTTTCCAACAGAAGGAAGGCGATCATATATTCCCGCACCCGGGTCTGGATCGCCTCCCAACTGGCCAGAATGCACAACGGCATCAGAAACGACGTCAGCACCACGAACAGCACGGAAATGCCGTCCACGCCCATGGCGTAGGCGATGCCGGGCGCCAGCCAGGCGCGCTGCTCCAACAACTGGAAATCGGGGTTCCTGGGATCGAAGGCGGCCCAGATCAACAGGCTGACCAGGAAGGTCAGCGTGGTGGTCATCAAGGCCACGCTGCGCGCGTTGCGGTCGGCGACTTCCTTTGGTCCATGCGCGAAGGCGAAGATCGCCAGCGCGCCCACCAGGGGCAGGAACGTTACCAGCGACAGCAGCGGCCAGTCGTTCACGGCTCAGCCTCCGTGCCCGGTCGCGAAATACCACGTCACCAAGATAGCGACGCCGATCAGCATGGCGAAGGCATAATGGTAGACGAAGCCGGTCTGCAGCAGGCTCGTGCGGCGGGCCAGATCGAGCACGCTGGCGGCAATGCCGTCCGGCCCGAAGCCGTCGATGATCCGCCCGTCGCCGCCCTTCCAGAGCAGCCGGCCCAGCCATTTCGCCGGCCGCACCAGGAAGAACTCGTAGATCTCGTCGAAGTACCACTTGTTCAGCAGGAACCGGTAGGCTTCGGCGTGGGTATGCGCCAACTCGCCGGGCAGCCCGGGCCGGCGGATATAGCCATACCAGGCAGCCAGGATGCCGATCAGGCCGGCTGCCACCGGCGCCAGCTTGACCCAGAGCGGGGCATGGTGCGCGGCCTCGATGCTGTCGTTTTCAGGCAGCACCTTGATCGCCTCGCCCCAGAATGCCTCGCGGCCAGCGCCGACGAAGTAATCGCTGAACGCCAAGCCGGCGAAGATCGCCCCCAGCGCCAGGATGTAAAGCGGAATCATCATCACCGGCGGCGCCTCGTGGATCGCGTGAGCCTCGCCATGCGATCCGTGGCCGTGCGTGTCGTGACCGTGCGGATGCGCCGCGCGGCCAGGCGCGCGCGCGCCCGGTTGCCCGTGGAAGGTCATGAAGATCAGCCGCCAGGAATAGAACGCGGTCAGCACCGCCGCGGCGAGGCCCAGCACGAAGGCGAAATTGCCAACCCCGGTATGCACCGCCCAGGCCGCCTCCAGGATGATGTCCTTGGAGAAATAGCCGGCGAAGAACGGCAGCCCGGCCAGCGCCAGGCTGCCGATCCAGAACAGCACGTAGGTGCGCTTGAGGTGGTGGCGCAGGCCGCCCATGATCCGCATGTCCTGCTCGTGGTGCATGGCGTGGATCACCGCACCAGCCGAAAGGAACAGCAGCGCCTTGAAAAAGGCGTGCGTGAACAGATGGAAGATCGCCGCGCCATAGGCGTGCACGCCGGCGGCAAAGAACATGTAGCCGAGCTGGCTGCAGGTCGAATAGGCGATCACCCGCTTGATGTCGTTCTGTGCCAGGCCGATGGTGCCGGCGAAGAACGCGGTGAACGCCCCCACCACCGCCACCACGGCCAGCGCGTTGGGCGCGTATTCGAACATCGGCGAGAAGCGAGCCACCAAGAATACGCCCGCCGTGACCATGGTCGCGGCGTGGATCAGCGCACTGACCGGTGTCGGGCCTTCCATCGCGTCCGGCAGCCAAGTATGCAACGGCACCTGCGCCGACTTGCCCATCGCTCCGACGAACAGCAATAGGCAGAGCGTGGTCATGATGTCGACCTGCCAGCCCAGGAACTCGAAGCTCCTGCCAGCCATGCCCGGCGCGCTCTTGAACACCTGGTCGAAGGCGACGCTGTCGAATACCAGGAACACGCCGAAAATCCCCAGCGCGAAGCCGAAATCGCCGATGCGGTTGACCAGGAAGGCCTTGATGGCGGCGGCATTGGCGCTCGGCCGTTCGTACCAGAAGCCGATCAGGAGATAGGAGGCGAGCCCCACGCCCTCCCATCCGAAGAAGAGCTGCACTAGGTTGTCCGCCGTCACCAGCATCAGCATGGCGAAGGTGAACAGCGACAGATAGGACATGAACCGCGGGATGTGCGGATCCTCGGCCATGTAGCCGATCGAATAGATGTGCACCAGCGCCGAGACGCCGCACACCACGACCAGCATCACCGCGGTCAGCTGGTCGATGCGCAGCGCCCAGGCGACCTCGAAACTGCCGGAGTCGATCCACTCGAACAACTGCACCTTCTGCGTGTGGCCCAGGATGGCGACGTCGTAGAAGGCATAGAGCGACAGCAGTGCCGCCAGCGACACCGCCCCGCAGGTGATGAGCTGCGCGCCGCGGTCGCCGAGCAGCCGGCCGAAGAACCCGGCGAGCATGCTGGCGAAAAGCGGCAGGAAAACGATGGCGACGTACATGCCGGCGCTCAGCCCTTCATCAGGTTGATGTCCTCAACCGCGATCGAGCCGCGGTTGCGGAAATAGACCACCAGGATGGCGAGCCCGATCGCCGCCTCGCCGGCGGCCACGGTCAGCACGAACATGGCGAAGACCTGCCCCACCAGGTCGCCCAGGAAGACCGAGAAGGCCACCAGGTTGATGTTGACCGCCAGCAACATCAACTCGACCGACATCAGAATGATGATGACGTTCTTCCGGTTGAGGAAAATGCCGAAAATACCGAGCGTGAACAGGATCGCCGCCACCGTCAGGTAATGGCCCAGGCCGATGGCGAAATACGCCGCCATGCGCTAGACCCCCTGACCCGGCTGGACCTGTTTCAGCTCGACCGCCTCCTCGCGCCGACGGCCGACCTGGCGGGCGATCGCCTGCCGCCGCACCCCTTCGCGGCTGCGCAAGGTGAGCACGATGGCCCCGATCATCGCCACCAGCAGCAGCATGCCGGCAGCCTGGAACAGGTAGATGTAGCGGGTGTAGAGCACCTGGCCCAAGGCATGGGTATTGCTTTCGGCCGCCAGCGCGGCGATCGGCGCCGCCGTTTGGCGGGTCAGCTCGGGCGTCAGCCGCATGCCGCCCAGCACCAGCAACAGCTCGATCAGCAGGATCAGGCCGATCAGCGCGCCGATCGGCAGATATTGCAGAAAGCCTTCACGCAGCTCGACGAAATTGATATCGAGCATCATCACGACAAAGAGAAACAGCACGGCGACCGCGCCGACATAGACGATGACCAGGATCATCGCCAGAAACTCCGCCCCGATCAGCACGAACAAGCCGGCCGACGTGAAGAAAGCCAGGATCAGGAACAACACCGAATGCACGGGGTTGCGCGCCGCCACCACCATGCAGCCCGCGGCCACGGTGATGAAGGCGAAGACATAGAAGACCAGTCCCTGCAGGACCATCGGTCGCCGCGCCCCCCACTTCCCAACCGGCCGGCCGGCCGGCCACGAGTCAATCCCTCAGCCGGGCCGCCCCACGCCCGGCCCCTCAGCGATAGGGCGCGTCAACCATCAGGTTGTGCGCGATCTCGCGCTCCCAGCGGTCGCCGTTCGCCAGCAGCTTGTCCTTGTCGTAGTAGAGTTCCTCGCGCGTCTCGGTGGCGAACTCGAAGTTCGGCCCCTCGACGATGGCATCGACCGGGCAGGCCTCCTGGCAGAAGCCGCAGTAGATGCATTTCGTCATGTCGATGTCGTAGCGCGTGGTGCGCCGGCTGCCGTCGGCTCGCGGCTCGGCCTCGATGGTGATGGCCTGCGCCGGGCAGATCGCCTCGCACAGCTTGCAGGCAATGCAGCGCTCCTCGCCGTTCGGGTAGCGCCTGAGCGCATGCTCGCCGCGGAAGCGCGGGCTGAGCGGCCCCTTCTCGTAGGGATAGTTGACCGTCGCGCGCCGGCGGAACATGTAGCGGAAGGTCAAGGCCATGCCCTTGGCAATCTCCCAGAGCAGCAGGCTCTTGGCGTTCTGGGTCAGCACGTTCATGCGCACACCCCTTGGCGGCAGGCCCCCGTCCCCCGGCCGCGCGCCACCATAGTCGCGGCACCGGCAAAGGCAAGCGGCCCGCTCATGCCGCGGGCAGCCAGCCGAAAGCGAGCAGCGCCCCCGCCGTCAGCGCCACCCAGAGGAGCGAGAACGGCAGGAACACCTTCCAGCCCAGCCGCATCAACTGGTCATAGCGATAGCGCGGCAGGGTTGCCCGCACCCAGATGAAGACAAACAGCAGCACGCAGATCTTGGCGATCAGCCAGAGCGGTCCGGGGATCCAATTGAGCGGCGCCACGTCGACCGGCGGCAGCCAGCCGCCCAGGAACAGGATCGTCGTGCTGGCGCTCATCAGGATCATGTTGGCGTATTCGCCCAGGAAGAACATGGCAAAGGTCATCGACGAATACTCGACCTGGTAGCCCGCGACCAGTTCGGCCTCCGCCTCCGGCAGGTCGAAGGGATGCCGGTTGGTCTCCGCCAACGCCGAGATGAAGAAGATCACGAACATCGGGAACAGCGGGATGCAGAACCACACGTCGCGCTGCGCTTCCACGATGCGGCTCAGGTTCAGCGAGCCGACGCAGAGCAGCACCGTGATGATCACGAAGCCCATGGAGACCTCGTAGCTCACCATCTGCGCGGCCGAGCGCAGCGCGCCCAGGAAGGGATATTTCGAGTTCGACGCCCAGCCGGCCATCACGATGCCGTACACGCCCAGCGAGGAGATCGCGAACAGGTAGAGGATGCCGACGTTGATATCGGCCAGCACCAGGCCGGCGCCGAACGGAATCACCGCCCAGGCGATCAGGCTGAGAACGAAGGTCAGCATCGGCGCCACTGCGAACACCACCTTGTTGGCGCCGGTGGGAAACACGGTTTCCTTGAGCAGCAGCTTCAGCCCGTCGGCGAAGGCCTGCAGCAGGCCGAACGGCCCCACCACGTTGGGGCCCATGCGCAATTGCATGGCCGCCATGACCTTGCGTTCGGCATAGGTCAGCATGGCGACGCAGAGCAGCAGCGGCACCACGATGGCCAGGATCTGCGCCAGGATGATGGCGCCCGGCCACAGATAGCCCTGCCAGAGCTCAGCCATGGGTGCCGGTCCCGGCGGCGCCTCCGGCGGCCAGCCGACTGCATTCCGCCATAATGCCGGAGGCCCGGGCGATCGGGTTGGTGAGATGGAAATCGCTGACCGCCACGCCGAAGGGCGCGGCATCCAGCCGGTCCGCCCGGCCGAACTCGCCCCACGGCGCCGGCTCGACGGCGTCCAGCCGGGCGAAATGCGGCGCCAATTGGAACAGCCGCCGGCGCAGATCGGCCAGCGTGTCATAGGGCAATCGCTTGTCAATGACCTCGGAGAAGGCCCGCAGGATGGTCCAGTCCTCGCGCGCGTCGCCCGGCGGGAAGCTGGCGCGTCGGCCGAGCTGCGGGCGGCCCTCGGTGTTGAGCCACAGGCCGTCCTTCTCGGCATAGGCGGCGCCCGGCAGCACCACGTCGGCCCGGTGCGCGCCGGCATCGCCGTGGTGGCCCTGGTAGACGACGAAGGCAGTGCCCAGCCGGCGCATCGGCAACTCGTCGGCGCCCAGCAGCCACAGGGCCGCCAGCTCACCGCGTTCGGCCGCCGCCAGCATGCCCTCGGTATCGAGTCCGCTCTCACCCGGCAAGAAGCCCAGATCCATGCCGGCGACGCGGCCGGCCGCCGTATGCAGAACGTTGAACCCGTTCCAGCCCTCCCGGATCAGGCCCGCCGTCTCCGCCAGCCGGCGCGCCTCGGCCAATACCGCCGCGCCGTCGGGCCGGGCCAGGCCGGCCATGCCCAGGATCAGCATCGGCCGCTTGGCGCCCCGAAGCACCTCGAAGAAGGAATGCCGGCCGTCCGCCAGTTCCTTCAGCGTCTGCGGGCCGGCGCCCAGATGCTCGTACTTGTAGGTCAGGCCCGCGCGCTGGCCGATCAGCCCGACCCGCAAGCCGCCGCGCAGCCAGCGCTTGCGGATGCGGGCGTTGATCAGCGCGGCCTCGCGCCGCGGATTGCTGGCGACGATGACCAGCGCGTCGGCCGCCTCGATCCCTGCGATGGTGCTGTTGAAGAGATAGCCGGCCCGCACCCCGCCGGGCAGCTTGGCGCCGTCCTGCCGGCAATCCAGATGGGGCGAGCCCAAGGCCGCCATGAGATCCTTGAGTGCCAGCAGCGATTCGGCTTCGACCAGATCGCCGGCGATGGCGCCCAGCCGCCTGCCGTCCTGGCCCTTGAGCCGCGCCGCGATCGCCTGGAAGGCTTCGCTCCACTCCGCCGGCCTGAGCTTGCCGCCCTCGCGCACAAACGGCCGGTCGAGCCGCTGACGCTTCAGGCCATCGACGGCATAGCGGCTCTTGTCCGACAGCCACTCCTCGTTGATGTCCTCGTTGAGCCGCGGCAGGATCCGCATGACCTCGCGACCGCGGGCATCGATGCGGATATTGCTGCCAACCGCGTCGTGCACGTCGACGGATTCGGTCTTGCGCAGCTCCCACGGCCGGGCGGCGAAGGCATGGGGCTTGTGGGTCAACGCGCCGACCGGGCAGATGTCGGCCAGGTTGCCCGACAGCTCGCTGCCGATCGCCTGCTCCAGATAGGTGGTGATCTCCATATGCTCGCCGCGGCCGGTCGCCCCCAGTTCCTCGACCCCGGCGATCTCGGTGGCGAAACGGACGCAGCGGGTGCAGTGGATACAGCGGGTCATGATCGTCTTGATCAACGGCCCCATCTGCTTGTCCTTGACCGCGCGCTTGTTCTCGTGGAAGCGGCCGCGATCGAAACCATAGGCCATCGCCTGATCCTGCAAGTCGCATTCCCCGCCCTGGTCGCAGATCGGGCAGTCGAGCGGGTGGTTGATCAGCAGGAACTCCATCACCCCGTTGCGCGCCTTGCGCACGCCAGCGGTGTTGGTGCGGATCACCATCTTGTCGGCGCACGGCATGGCGCAGCTCGCGATTGGCTTCGGCGCGCGCTCCTGCTCCACCAGGCACATCCGGCAATTGCCGGCGATCGACAGGCGGTCGTGGTAGCAGAAGCGGGGCACCTCGATGCCCAGCAACTCGCAGGCCTGCAGCACCGTGGTGCCCGGCTCCACCGTGATCTCGCGGCCGTCGATGGTCAGCGTCGGCATGGCCGGTTGGGCTCCTGTCGCAGGGGCTGGGTCACGCCGCCTTGGCGCGGCGGTAGTCCAGGATGCGGCGCTCCAGCTCGGGCCGGAAATGCCGGATCAGGCCTTGGATCGGCCAGGCCGCCGCGTCGCCGAGCGCGCAGATCGTATGTCCTTCGACCTGATAGGTCACGTCGAGCAGCATGTCGATCTCCGACACCTCCGCCCGGCCCTTGACCAGCCGCTCCATCACCCGCCACATCCAGCCGGTGCCTTCGCGGCAGGGCGTGCACTGGCCGCAACTCTCGTGCATGTAGAATTTCGACAGCCGGGCAATCGCCTTGACGATGTCGGTCGACTTGTCCATGACCATGACCGCCGCGGTGCCCAGGCCCGACTTCACCTCGCGCAACGCATCGAAATCCATCAGCACGGAATCGCAGATCGACTTCGGGATGACCGGCACCGAGGCGCCGCCCGGGATCACCGCCAACAGGTTGTCCCAGCCGCCGCGCACCCCGCCGGCATGCTTGTCGATGAGTTCCCGCATCGGGATGCTCATCGCCTCCTCGACATTGCACGGCTTGTTGACGTGGCCGGAGATGCAGAAGACCTTGGTGCCGGTGTTGTTGGGCCGCCCGAAGCCTGCGAACCATGAGGCGCCGCGGCGCAAGATGGTTGGCGCCACGGCGATGCTTTCGACGTTGTTGACCGTGGTCGGACAGCCCCAGACGCCCTGGTTGGCCGGGAACGGTGGCTTCAGCCGCGGCTGACCCTTCTTGCCTTCCAGGCTTTCGATCAGCGCCATCTCCTCGCCGCAGATATAGGCGCCGGCGCCGCGATGCACGAAGACATCGAAGTCGTAACCCGAGCCACAGGCATTCTTGCCGATCAGGCCGGCTTCGTAGGCCTCGGCGATGGCGGCTTCCAGGATGTCAGCCTCATTGTGGAACTCGCCGCGGATGTAGATATAGGCGGCGACGGCGCGCATGGCATAGCCCGCCAGCAGGCAGCCTTCGACCAGCTTGTGCGGGTCGTGGCGCAGCATGTCGCGGTCCTTGCAGGTGCCGGGCTCGCCTTCGTCGGCGTTCACCACCAGGTAGGACGGCCGGCCATCCGACTGCTTGGGCATGAACGACCATTTCAGGCCGGTCGGAAAGCCGGCGCCGCCACGGCCGCGCAAGCCTGACTTCTTCACCTCCTCGACGATCCAGTCCTGGCCCTTGTCCATGATCGCCTTGGTACCATCCCAGTCGCCGCGCTTGCGCGCCGCCGCCAGGCCCCAATGCTGGTAGCCATAGAGGTTGGTGAAGATGCGGTCCTGGTCGAGCAGCATCAGCCGTCCTTCGTGAACTGGGCTAGCGTGGTTGGGCCGCCGGTCGGTTCGGAACTGCGGCGGCCGCCCTGCGGGCCGGGCGCCGGCTTCTCGCCCCGGGCGAAGGCGTCCAGGATGCGTTCCGTTGCCTCGGGCGTCAGGTCCTCGTAGTAGTCGTCGTCGATTTGCAGCATCGGCGCGTTGACGCAGGCCCCCAGGCATTCGACCTCGAGCAAGGTGAACTTGCCGTCCGCCGTGGTGCCGCCGAACTCCACCCCCAGCTTGTTCTTGCAGGCGGCGACGACGGCATCGCTATCGCGCAGCCAGCACGGAGTGGTGGTGCAGACCTGCACCAGATGCCGGCCGACCGGGCGCAGGCGGTACATGGTGTAGAAACTCGCCACCTCCTGCACCCGAATGCGGGGCATCTCGAGGAACCGCGCGACATGCTCGATGGCCGCGGGCGGCAGCCAGCCCTGCTGGCGCTGTGCCAGGTCCAATAGCGGCATCACCGCGCTGTGCTGGCGGCCTTGCGGATAGCGCGCGATGATCGTCCGGGCGCGGGCCTCGTTCTCCGCGGAAAACGCGAACTGTGCGGGCGCGGCCGGCGGTTGCCAAGCGTCAGTCATCGATCGATCTCGCCGAACACGACATCCAGGCTGCCGATCACCGCCACGCTGTCGGCCAGCAGGTGACCTTTGCAGAGGTAGTCGAGCGCCTGCAAATGCGCGAATCCCGGCGCCCTGATCTTGCAGCGATAGGGCTTGTTCGTGCCGTCCGCCACGAGGTAGACGCCGAACTCGCCCTTCGGCGCCTCGACCGCCGTGTAGGTCTCGCCCGCCGGCACGTGATAGCCCTCGGTATAGAGCTTGAAGTGGTGGATGAGCGCCTCCATCGAGCGCTTCATCTCGGCCCGGGGCGGCGGCGCGATCTTGCGGTCGAGCGTCACCACCGGACCCTCCGGCAGCGTGTCCAGCACCTGCCGGATGATGCGGGTGGATTGCCGCATCTCCTCCACCCGGCAGAGATAGCGGTCGTAGCAATCGCCGTTCTTGCCGACCGGAATGTCGAACTCGTACCGCTCGTAGCCGTCATAGGGCTGCGCCTTGCGCAAGTCCCACGGCACGCCCGAGCCGCGCAGCATGACGCCGGTGAAACCCCAGTCGAGCGCGTCCTTGGCCGAGACCTTGCCGATGTCGACGTTGCGCTGCTTGTAGATGCGGTTCTCCGTCAGCAGCGCTTCCAGATCGTCGAGAAACCGCGGGAACCCGTCGGCATATTTGCCGATGTCTTCGGCCAGGCCGGCCGGCAGGTCCTGGTGCACGCCGCCCGGGCGGAAATAGGCGGCATGCAGGCGGGCACCGCACACCCGCTCGTAGAACTCCATCAGCCGCTCGCGCTCCTCGAAGCCCCACAGCGCCGGCGTAACGGCCCCAACGTCGATGCCTTGCGTCGTGATATTCAGCAGGTGGTTGAGAATGCGGCTGATCTCGGCGAACAGCACCCGCAGCGCCTGCCCGCGCGGCGGCACCTCGCAGCCCAGCAGCTTCTCCACCGCCAGCGCGAAGGCGTGTTCCTGGCTCATCGGCGCGACATAGTCCAGCCGGTCGAAATAGGGCACCGCCTGCAGGTAGGTCTTGTATTCGATCAGCTTCTCGGTGCCCCGGTGCAACAGGCCGATATGCGGATCGCAGCGTTCGATCACCTCGCCGTCCAGTTCCATGACCAGGCGCAGCACGCCATGCGCCGCCGGATGCTGCGGCCCGAAATTCATGGTCAGGTTCTTGATCGCGAATTCCGCCATGGCCTCAGGCCTTCTTTGCCCCGTCCGCCGGCTTTGCCTTCTCGTCGCCCGGCAGCACGTAGCGCGCGCCCTCCCAAGGGCTCATGAAGTCGAAGCGGCGGAATTCCTGGGTCAGCTTGACCGGCTCATAGACCACGCGCTTCTGCTCGTCGTCGTAACGCAACTCCACGAAACCCGTCAGGGGGAAGTCCTTGCGCAAGGGATGCCCCTCGAAGCCGTAGTCGGTCAACAGCCGCCTGAGATCGGGATGCTCGGCGAACAGGATGCCGTACATGTCCCAGGCTTCCCGCTCGTACCAGCCGGCCGCGCTGAACACCTCCGCGACGCTCGGCACCGGCGTCGCCTCGTCGGTTGCCACCTTCACCCGGATGCGCTGGTTGTGCTTGATGCTGAGCAGGTTGTAGACCACCTCGAACCGCTGCGGCCGCTCCGGATAGTCGGCGCCGCAAACATCCACCAGCAGCTTGAACAGGCATTGCGAATCGTCGCGCAAGAAGCTGAGCGTGCGCCCGATCGCCTCGGCCCCGACGCTCAGCATCAGTTCGCCATGCGCCACCTCGACCGCCTGCACCTCGCTGGCGAGTGCGGCCGCGACATACTGCCCGAGCTCGGTCAACGCTTGCTCGTCCATGCCTTGTCGCGCTTCCTTGAGGTTGCGAGGGGCGCCGATCGGCTAGCGCAGGATGGTGCCGGTGCGGCGAATCTTGCGCTGCAGTTGCAGGATGCCATAGACCAGCGCCTCCGCCGTCGGTGGGCAGCCGGGCACATAGATATCGACCGGCACGATGCGGTCGCAGCCGCGCACCACCGAGTAACTGTAATGGTAATAGCCGCCGCCGTTGGCGCAGCTCCCCATCGAGATCACGTAGCGCGGTTCGGCCATCTGGTCGTAGACCTTGCGCAAGGCCGGGGCCATCTTGTTGGTCAGCGTTCCGGCCACGATCATTACGTCCGATTGCCGCGGACTGGCGCGCGGTACCACCCCGAAGCGGTCGAGGTCGTAGCGCGGCATATAGGCGTGGATCATTTCAACCGCGCAACAGGCCAGGCCGAAGGTCATCGGCCACAGCGACCCGGTGCGGGCCCAGTTCACGACCTTGTCCACTTGGCTGACGAAAAAGCCCTTGTCGGCCAGTTCCTCGGAGACTTCCTTGAACAGGGCGTCCTGTTCGCCGGCGGGCGGCATCACTCCCATTCCAACGCCCCCATCTTCCACTCGTAGACGAAGCCCAAGGTGAGCACGGCCAGGAACACCATCATCGACCAGAAGCCATAGGCGCCGGTGTCGGCCAGCGTGATCGCCCAGGGAAACAGGAAAGCGACTTCCAGGTCGAAAATGATGAACAGGATGGCCACGAGATAGAAACGCACGTCGAACTGCCGGCGGGCATCGCCGAACGCCTCGAAACCGCATTCATAGGCCGAAAGCTTCTCCGGGTCCGGTCGCTGCCGGGCCGCCACCAGGGAAGCGACCAGCATGGCCGCCGCAATGGCGATGGCGACGCCCAGGAACATCAGGATGGGCAGGTATTCCCGCAGCAGGCCGTCCACGCACACCCCCAGGAACAGGCGGCAGAGGCACGCAAGTGGCGGGAGCGACGGGGCTCGAACCCGCGACCTCCGGCGTGACAGGCCGGCGCTCTAACCGACTGAGCTACGCCCCCGGCGCGAGGCCGTTTGTAGGGTCCCGGCAAGCGCCAAGTCAAGGACATCCGCGCATCCGCGGGGAACGGCAGCGGCATGCCGCTTGTCTTTCATCCTGGCCGAACAAGATTAACTTTCCATTGGTCGTGCGGGCGATCGGGGCTTGAGCCAAGGGGGCATTCATGACCAGTTCGCACCGACGCGCCGGCCTTGCCGTGCTGGCGTTCGCGCTGTCGGGCTGTGCCGCGCTCAACCCCAGCCCGCGCGGCACCGAGGAGCGGCTGCGTGCCATGCCCACCGTCGTGCCGGGTCTGGAACGCACCGTCACCATTCGCTGGAACGCGCGCCAAGTGCCTTATATCGAAGCGCAAACCGATCCCGATCTGGCACTGGCGCTGGGCCTGGTCCATGCCCACCTGCGGGGCGCGCAATTGGCCGCCGCCAAGCGCGTGGTGCAAGGCCGGCTGTCCGAACTGGCCGGTTCCTTCGCCACCGAGGTCGACCATGCCTTGCGCATCCTCGACCTCGGCCGCGCCGCCAAGCCGATCCTGGCCGCGATGCCGGCGGAGAGCCGGGCTTGGCTCGACGCCTTCGTCGAGGGCCTGAACGCCTATCAGCGCGCGGCGCCGGCGCCACCGCCGGAATTCGCTCTGCTGGGCCTGCGCGCCGAGCCGTGGACGGCGGAGGACCTGATTGGCATCGGGCGTCTGGCCGGCGCCGATGTCAACTGGTTCGCCTATTTCGCCATCCTGCGCGAACGCGGGCGGCCGGACTTCGCCGAGTGGTGGCGGCGTTCCCGGCAGGCCGGCGCCAACGCCGCCGTGAGCTTCCGCGCCGACAGCCGGCAAAGCCTGCTCAACGATCTGTTGAACGGATTCGGCAAGAGCGGCTCCAACAGCGTCGCGGTGGCGCCGACCCGCAGCGCCAGCGGCGGCGCCCTGCTCGCCAACGACCCGCATCTGGGGCTGTCCTTGCCGAACCTCTGGCTGATCGCCGGGCTGCGTTCGCCCAGTTTCCAGATTGTCGGCCTGATGCCGCCCGGCCTGCCGGTGGTGGCGGTCGGCTGCTCGTCGCATTTTGCCTGGGGTGGCACCAACATGCGCGCCGCCGCCAGCGATCTGTTCGATGTCTCGACCCTGCCGGCCGACGCCATCACCGAACGCCGCACCCGCATCGCGCGGCGTTTCTGGTTCGCCGCCGAGCGCCCGCTGCGGCAAAGTCCGCTGGGGCCGCTGATCTCCGATGCCGGTCTGCTGGGCACCGGGGCGGCTGAGCGGCTGGCGCTGCGCTGGGTCGGGCACGAGCCAAGCGACGAGATCACCGCCATGCTGGGCGCCGCCCGGGCCACCACGCCGGAGGAGTTCCGCCGGTCCTTCGCCAGCTTCGGCGTCTCGGCGCAGAACATCCTGTTCGCCGATCGCGCGGGCAATATCGGCCAACTCATGGCCGCCAGGCTGCCCGGCCGCCGCAAGCTGGTGGAGCCCGACCTGGTGCAACGGCCGGACGATCCCAATGCCGCCTGGAACGGCCGGCTGGGCGCGCTCGACCTGCCCTATTCGCTCAACCTGACCGAAGGCTTCCTCGCCTCCGCCAACAACCGACCCGACACCGCCGTGCCCGTCGGCTTCTTCTTCAGCGACGACGAGCGCGTGCGCCGGCTACAGCAATTCCTGGCGGCGCGGCCGCGGGTGACGGTTGCGGACTTGATCGCATTGCAAACCGACACGCTCTCGCAGGACGCGGCCCAGCTTTGCCGCGCCCTGCTCGACCGGCTTGAGGCGCTCCCGGGCGGGCCGGGCGAGGCCGCCTTCATTGCCCGGCTCAGGGGTTGGGATGGTGATTACGCCGCGAGCGCGAACGGGGCGGTTGCCTTCGAGGCACTACTCTATCACCTGACCCTGGACCTGTTCCAGGCCGAACGGCCGGCCGAGCTGCCGGCCCAGGCGCAGCAATGGAACTACCTGACCGAGTTCCTGATCGGCGATATCGATGCCCGTCCGGCGGCGGCGCGCGAGGCGCTGCTGCGGCGGGCGGTCGCGGCGGCGGCGCGCGACGCGGCCCGCTTCGCCACCTGGGGCGACATGCACCGCCTGAAGGTCGCGCATCTGCTGTCGCTGCTGCCGGTCATCGGCGAGTTGTTCGTCTATGGCGACGCGCCAGCCGGCGGCAGCCGCGAGACCGCGATGAAAACCGCCCACGACCTGGTGCGTGAGCGCCACGCCGCCCGCTATGGGTCGCAGACGCGGCATATATCCGACATGAGCGACCCCGACGCCAACTGGTTCGTGCTCTATGGCGGCAACGACGGCTGGCTCGGCTCGGCCAATTTCGCCGACCAGATCTTGCTCTGGCGCGCCGGCCAATATGTGCGCATGCCGCTGACGGCGGAACGGGTGGCGAGCGAGTTCCCGCTGCTCACCCGGCTCAAACCGGCGCGCCGCTGAGCCGGCATGCGGCCGGACGCCACCCCCCTTTTCCGGCTCTACGCCGCCTGGCGCGGACGGCAGTTGGCCGCGCTTCACGCGGTCGCCAGCCAGCGCCGGCAGCTCCTCAAGCTGGTCGGCCAGGCGACCGCGACGCGCTTCGGCCGGGAGCATGGCTTCGACGCCATCCGCGAGGTGCCCGACTACCTGGCTCGCGTGCCACTCCGTCGCTACGAGGACTTCTGGCGCGACTGGTGGCAGCCCGCCTTCCCGCGCCTGGTCGATGTTTCCTGGCCGGGCCTGGTGCCGTTTTTCGCCGTCACCTCCGGCACCACCAGCGGACGCAGCAAATACATACCGGTGACCGCCGCAATGTGCCGTTCGAACGTCCGCGCCGGCCTCGACGTCATCGTGCATCACCTGCTGGCGCGCCCCCGATCGCGCGCCTTCGCCGGGCGCGCCTTCATGCTGGGCGGGGCCAGCAACCTGACCCCCGAGGCACCGGGCGTCGCCTCGGGCGACCTCTCGGGGATCGCGGTCGCGACGACGCCCCGCTGGGCGCGGCCATTCGGTTTCCCCGACCGCGGGCTGGCGCTGCTCAAGGACTGGGACATCAAGATCGAGCGACTGGCCAACGCCGCGCTCAATCGCGATATCCGCATTCTGACCGGCACGCCAAGCTGGTTGCTGATCCTGCTCGACCGCATGCGCGCGCTGCGCCAGGCCCGCGGCCAGCCGCCGGCGCCGTTTCCCAAGCTCGAACTGCTGCTGCACGGCGGCGTTGACTTCAGGCCCTATCGCCACCGCTTTGGCGAATTGCTGGGCAGCCACGTGGACTATCGCGAAGTCTACCCGGCCAGCGAAGGCTTCATCGCCAGCGCCGACCGCGGCCCGGGCGAAGGCCTGCGCCTCAACCTCGACAACGGCCTGTTCTATGAATTCGTGCCGAGCGCCGAGCTCGCCGCCGCCTCGCCCCGCCGGCACTGGCTCGGCGACGCGGAACTCGGCGTCGATTACGCGCTTGCGCTCAGCACCTGCGCCGGGGCCTGGAGTTATCTGCTGGGCGACACGGTGCGCCTCGTCTCGCGGGACCCGCCGCGCCTGGCCATCACCGGCCGCGTCGGCCAGACGATGTCGGCCTTTGGCGAGCACTTGATCGTCGAGGAGGTGGAGGCCGCCATTGCCGCCGCCGCCGGCGCGATCGGCGCCGATGTCACCGACTATGCACTGGGCGCCCGCCTGCCCGCGACGCCCGGTGCGCTCAGCCACCACGTCTATGTGGTCGAGTTCGCAACCGCCCAGCCGAGCGATGCCATCGTCCGGTTCGCCGCGACGCTCGACACTCATCTCAGCGACGCAAACGACGACTATCGCGGCCATCGCGGCGGTGGCTTCGGCCTGGGCGCGCCCCAGGTGCTGGCCGTCGCCCCCGGCTTCTTCGCCGGCTGGATGCGCGCGCGCGGGCAACTGGGCGGCCAGCACAAGGTGCCGCGCATCGTCAACGACGCGAGCCTGTTCGCAACGCTGCTCGCCGCCGCTGGCGCCCGCGGAAGCGCAACCTGAACGCGCGCGCGGCCGATCGCGCGCGGCTGCTCAATCCACCTGTCTCTGCTAACGCTGGTGGGCGGTGACGGGATCGAACCGCCGACCCTCTCGGTGTAAACGAGATGCTCTACCGGCTGAGCTAACCGCCCGGCCGACCGAGACTGCCCGCAGTGGGCCGGCAGCGCAAGCCGCGTCGGTTCAGTTGACTTCGTCCTTCAAGCCCTTGCCGGCGCGGAACTTGACCTGACGCGAGGCCGGGATGCGGATCGTCTCGCCGGTGCGCGGGTTGCGTCCTTCGCTCGCCTCGCGCGCCTTTACAACGAAGGTGCCAAATCCGACCAAACGGATCTCTTCGCCTTTCTTCAAGGCCCCGGTCAGTACGTCGAACACCGCGTCGACAGCACGCTGGGCATCGTTCTTGGGCAAGCTGGCGGCATCCGCCACCGCGGCGACCAGATCGTTCTTGTTCATCTTGGCTCCCTCGACACAAACGCGCCCCACCCGGGTTGTTGGAACCTCGTTGTGACAGCCGGGTCACGCACGACCAACGATCACTTTAGGCGTCGCCCGCTGACAGCGTCAAAGCCAAACCACGCCCGTATTCCGGGCGGGTGACAAGCACCATGGCTCAGTGCGTGACGACGCTGCCGGCCGGTTCTTTGGCGGGCTCGATCGGCTTGGCTTCCGACTCGTCCGTATCGGTCCACTCGATCGCCACCGGCCGATGCGCCAGCGCGTGTTCCACGACCTCGTCGACCGTGCCGACGGCGATGACCTTGAGGACCTTCTTCACGTTGTCCGGGATCTCGGCCAGGTCCTTCTCGTTGTCGCGCGGAATCAGCACGGTCTTGATGCCGCCGCGCAAGGCCGCGAGCAGCTTCTCCTTCAGGCCGCCGATCGGCAGCACGCGGCCGCGCAGCGTGATCTCGCCGGTCATCGCGATGTCGCGGCGCACCGGAATCTTGGTCAACACCGAAACGATCGAGGTGAACATGGCGAGCCCGGCCGAAGGGCCGTCCTTCGGCGTCGCGCCCTCCGGCACATGCACGTGGATGTCACGCTTCTCGAACAGCGTCGGCTTGATGCCATAGGCGGCCGAGCGCGCGCGCACAAAGCTGGCCGCCGCCTGAATCGATTCCTGCATCACATCGCCAAGCTTGCCCGTGTACTTGATATTGCCCTTGCCCGGCAGCACCACCGATTCGATGGTCAGCAACTCGCCGCCCACCTCGGTCCAGGCCAAGCCGGTGACCACGCCCACCATGTCCTCCAGCTCGATCTCGCCATAGCGGAAGCGGCGCACGCCGGCATGCTTTTCCAGGTTCTTCGAGCTGATGCGCACCCGGGCCAGCTTCTTTTGCAGGATCTCGCGCGTCGCCTTGCGGGCCAGGCTCGCCAGCTCCCGCTCAAGGTTGCGCACCCCGGCTTCGCGCGTGTAGTAGCGGATCAGGTCCGACAATGCCGAATCGGCGATCGTGAACTCGTCCTTCTTGAGCGCGTGCGCCTTCATCTGCTTCGGAATCAGGTGGCGGCGGGCGATCTCGATTTTCTCGTCCTCGGTGTAGCCGGAGATACGGATCACCTCCATGCGGTCCAGCAGCGGCTGCGGCATGCGCAGCGTGTTGGCCGTTGTCACGAACATCACGTCCGACAGGTCGTAGTCGACTTCCAGATAGTGGTCGTTGAAGGTGTGGTTTTGCTCGGGGTCCAGCACTTCCAACAGGGCCGAGGCCGGGTCGCCGCGGAAATCGGCGCCCATCTTGTCGACCTCGTCCAGCAGGAACAGCGGGTTCGAGCGCTTGGCTTTCTTCATCCCTTGCAGGATCTTGCCGGGCATCGAGCCGATATAGGTGCGGCGATGGCCGCGGATTTCCGCCTCGTCACGCACCCCGCCCAGCGACATGCGCACGAACTCGCGGCCCGTCGCCCGGGCGATCGACTTGCCGAGCGAGGTCTTGCCGACGCCCGGCGGGCCGACCAGGCAAAGGATCGGGCCGCGCAGCTTGTTGGTGCGTTGCTGCACCGCCAGGTATTCGAGAATCCGCTCCTTGACCTTGTCCAGGCCGAAATGGTCCTGGTCCAGCACGCGCTCGGCCAAGCGGATGTCCTTCTTGATCTTGGAGCGCTTCTGCCACGGAATCGACAGCATCCAGTCGAGGTAGTTGCGCACCACGGTTGCTTCCGCCGACATCGGGCTCATGTGGCGCAGCTTCTTCAGCTCCGCCATGGCCTTTTCCCGCGCCTCCTTGCTCAGCCGCGTCTTGCGGATGCGCTCCTCGATCTCGTGCAGTTCGTCGCGGCCGTCCTCGCCCTCGCCCAGCTCCTTCTGGATCGCCTTGAGCTGCTCGTTGAGGTAGTATTCCCGCTGCGTTTTCTCCATCTGGCGCTTGACGCGCGAGCGGATCTTGCGCTCCACCTGCATCACTCCGATCTCGCCTTCCATCAGCGAGAACACGCGCTCCAGCCGCTCGTGGACGTTGGCGATCTCGAGCAGCTCCTGTTTCTCGGGAATCTTCAGCGACAGATGCGCGGCGATCGTATCGGCCAGCTTGCCGGCATCCTCGATCTGGTTGACCGAGACCAGCACCTCCGGTGGGATCTTGCGGTTGAGCTTGATGTACTGCTCGAACTGATTGACCACGGAGCGTTGCAGGGCGACAAGGTCGTCGCTGTCGCGGCCGGTCTCGGCGATCGCCTCGGCCTGCGCCTCGAAATAGCCGTCGGTGCGGGTGTAGTTGGTGAGCCGCGCCCGGTGGCCGCCCTCGACCAGCACCTTGACCGTGTTGTCCGGCAGGCGCAGCAACTGCAGCACCGCCGCGACCGTGCCGATGGAATAGACGTCCTCCGGTCCCGGATTGTCCTGACTGGCGTTTTTCTGGGTGACCAGCAGGATCTGCCGATCCTCCTTCATCACCGCTTCCAGGGCACGCACCGATTTCTCGCGCCCGACGAACAGCGGCACGATGAGATGCGGGAACACCACGATGTCGCGCAGCGGCAGAACGGGATAGGCGGCTGCGCGGGCTTGCTCTGACATCTTCAACCTCACCCCTTCGGCGCCGCCCGGCCGTTTGGCCGTGCCGCGCCGGACCCCATTACCGACCTGTCAGCAAGCGCTGGCGCTGGCCCGGCCAGACTGTCCGCTCAGGCTCCGGTGCCGACATCCTCGCGTCGGTCGGAGTATATATAGAGCGGCCTGCTGCCGTTCTGAACCACCTCGGCGTTGACCACCACTTCCTCAACGCCTTCGGCCGAAGGCAGCTCATACATGGTATTCAGCAGGATGCCTTCCATGATCGAACGCAAGCCGCGGGCTCCGGTCTTGCGCAGGATCGCCTTGCGCGCGATGCCGCGCAGCGCGTCCTCGGTAAAGGTTAGCCGGCAGCTCTCCATCTCCAACAGGCGCTGATACTGCTTCGACAGGGCGTTTTTCGGCTTGACCAGGATCTCGACCAGCGCGTCCTCGCTCAAGTCGGTCAGCGTCGCCACCACCGGCAGGCGTCCGACGAATTCCGGGATGAGACCGAAGCGCAGCAGATCCTCGGGCTCGATCCGCTGCAGGATTTCGCCGATCGAGCCCTCGTCGGGGGCCCGCACATCGGCACCAAAACCGATCGAGCTGCCGCGACCGCGCGCGGAGATGAGCTTGTCGAGCCCGGAGAACGCGCCGCCGCAAATGAACAGGATGTTGGTGGTGTCGACCTGCAAGAACTCCTGCTGCGGGTGCTTGCGGCCGCCCTGCGGCGGCACGCTGGCAACGGTGCCCTCCATGATCTTGAGCAGCGCCTGCTGCACGCCCTCGCCCGATACGTCGCGAGTGATTGAGGGGTGGTCCGACTTGCGGCTGATCTTGTCGACCTCGTCGATATAGACGATGCCGCGCTGCGCCCGCTCGACATTGTAGTCGGCGGCTTGCAGCAGCCGCAGGATGATGTTCTCAACATCCTCGCCGACATAGCCGGCTTCGGTCAGCGTGGTGGCGTCGGCCATGGTGAACGGCACGTCGATGACCCGCGCCAAGGTCTGCGCCAACAGGGTCTTGCCACAGCCGGTCGGCCCGATCAGCAAGATGTTGGACTTCTGGATCTCGACGTCGTTGCTCTTGGTGCCGTTGTGCAGCCGCTTGTAGTGGTTGTGCACCGCAACCGCCAACACCCGCTTGGCATGGGCCTGGCCAATCACGTAATCGTCCAGCACCTTGCAGATGTCGCGCGGAGACGGCACCCCGTCCTTCGGGCGGACCAGCGAGCTCTTGTTCTCCTCACGAATGATGTCCATGCACAGCTCGACGCATTCATCGCAAATGAACACCGTCGGGCCGGCGATCAGCTTTCGCACCTCGTGCTGGCTCTTGCCGCAGAAGGAGCAGTAAAGCGTGTTCTTGGGATCGCTGCCGCTCAGCTTCGTCATGGACACCCCGTATCCGCCTTGTGGCGGACTGTGCAAAGACCTTGCCGTTCGATCCCGGCCGGGCCGGGCCGCCCGCTCGCGCCCCGGGTGCTACCCCGCCCGCCATACGACCACGGTATCGGCGGCCCGTTCAACACTTCGTAAAACCCTTCCCCCGGCCCTAGCGGCCGTTGCCGCCGCCGGCGGCGGCAACCGCCTCCTCGCTCCGCGGCCGATGCACGACCACTTCATCGATAATGCCGAATTCCTTGGCCTTTTCGGCGGAGAGGAAGGTATCGCGCTCCATGGTCCGCTCGATCGCCTCCAGGCTCTGTCCCGTATGTGTCACATAGATACGGTTGAGCCGCTCGCGCAACTCCAGGATTTCGCGGGCGTGGATCTCGATATCGGTGGCCTGCCCCTGGAAACCGCCAGAGGGCTGGTGGACCATGATCCGGGCATTCGGCAGGGCATAGCGCTTGCCGGCCGCACCGGCCGCCATCAGCAGCGAGCCCATCGAGGCCGCCTGACCGACACAGAGCGTCGACACGTCCGGCCGGACATACTGCATCGTATCATAGATCGCCAAGCCCGAGGTAACGATTCCGCCCGGAGAGTTGATGTACATCGCAATGTCTTTGCTCGGGTTTTCCGCCTCAAGGAACAATAGCTGGGCGGTCACCAAACTGGAGACGGCGTCGTTGATCGGACCAACGACAAAAATGATTCTTTCCTTTAGCAAACGGGAATAGATATCATACGCACGTTCGCCGCGATTGGTCTGTTCGATGACCATCGGGACCAGCATGTTCATGTAGATGTCGTGGGGCGTCGCCATACCGTTACCGTTTCTTGCGGCGGACGGGTGTCCGCTAAGGAAGCGCCAGACTGGCGCATGATTAATATAGGGCGGCCGGCCCCTCAACCATTGCCTTGCGGATCGGGCACTGGCAGCGGCGCAGCCGGCTCGTCGGGCTCGCGCAAAAGCTCCTCCAAGGCCACCTCGCGCTCGCTAACCTTCGCCATCTCCAGGATAAAATCGCAGACCTTGTCCTCCAGGATCGGTGCCTTCAACTGCGTCTGCGCCTCCTGGTTCTGCTGGTAGAACTGGAACACCCGCTGTTCCTGACCCGGGAACCGACGGGCCTGTTCGGCGATCGCCCGATTCAGCTCCTCTTGCGTGACCTGCAGGTTCTGCCGGCGGCCGACCTCGGACAGCAGCAGGCCCAGTCGCACCCGCCGCTCGGCGATCGCCCAGTACTCCGCCTTCAGCGCCTCGACTGGCTTCTCCCATTCTGCCTCGGCCTTGCCCTGGCGCTTCATTTCCGCTTCGAACTGCTGCCAGATGCCTTGGAACTCCATTTCCACCATGCCTTCCGGCACCGCGAACCGATGCCTCTCGGCCAACGCATCCAGCAACCGCCGCTTGGTCCGCGCCCGCGACAGCATCGCATGCTCGCGGCTCACCGCCTGCTGCACCGTGCCGCGCAGTTCGTCCAGCGTCTTCAGCCCCAGCTTTTCCGCCAGGCCATCGTCCACGGCGGTCGGCAACGCCACCTCGACCTTCTTCACCGTCACGGCGAACTCGACGGCCTTGCCCGCCAGGTTCTTGGCCGCGTAGTCCGCCGGAAAGCTCAGCGGAAAGCGCCTGCTCTCGCCCGCCTTCAAGCCGACCACCGAGTCCTCGAAGCCGGGCACGAAACCGCCACCGCCCAAGACCAGGGCATAGTCGGTCGCACTGCCGCCGGAGAAGGCCTTGCCGTCCAGCGAGCCGACGAAATCCAGCGTCAAACGGTCGCCGTTCTGCGCGCCCTGGCCCTCGGCCGCGGCGACGTAGCTCTTCATGTCGTCGGCCAGCCGCTGCAGCCGCTGACTGACCTCTTCCTCGCTCACCGCCGCGACCAAGCGCTCGATCTCCAGCTCGGCGAAATCCCCAGGGTCGACGTCCGGCAGCAGTTCGATGCTCACCTTGTATTCCAGATCGGCGCCGTCGGAGAACTTCAGAATCTCCACCTTGGGCTGCAGCGCCGGCCGCAGTTCGCGCTCCTGCAGTGCCTTGGCGGTGCTTTCGTTGAGGGTCTGTTGCAGCACTTCGCCCAGCACCGCCCGGCCGTGCATCTTGCGCAACAGCGAGACCGGCGCCTTGCCCGGCCGGAAGCCCGGCAAGCGGGCGGTTTGCGCGAGTTCGCCCAGCCGACCGGCCACCCGCCCCTCGATATCCGCGGCGGCGATCGTCACCTGGTACTCGCGCTTCAGACCTTCGTTCAACGTTTCCTGGACTTGCATGGATTCTTCTCGGCAAGGAACAGGGGCGCAGCGGTCGGCCAACAAGGACGCGCGTTGGTGCGGGCGGAGGGACTCGAACCCCCACGACTTGCGATCACCAGGACCTAAACCTGGCGCGTCTGCCAATTCCGCCACGCCCGCCGGTCGCGGTTCGTGTGCCCGGCGTCGACGTCGCTAGGGCGATCCGGGGCGGCGGTTTATAGCACCGGCCTTCGTCCCCTGCCAGCAACAGAGTGCACCGTCGGAGCGGCTCAAGCGGCCGGCGGCAGCACCCGATCGGCCGGCAGCACGAGATGCGCGGTGGTGCCGTGGCCCGGCGCACTCTCAAGCCACAGGTCCCCGCCATGCGCCTGCATCAAGCCCCGGCTGATCCACAAACCCAGCCCGGCGCCGCCTTGCCGGCGCGCCTGCGAGGCATCGCCCTGCTGGAACGGCTCGAACAGTCGCGGCAACCGATCCGGTGCGATCCCCTCCCCGGTGTCGCTGACCCACAGCCGCAGCGCGCCGGTCTCGGTCACCCGGGCGAGCAGCACGATCCGCCCTCCTGCCGGCGTGAACTTGATGCAGTTCGACAGGATGTTGAGCAGCACCTGCTTCAGCACGCGCCGGTCGGCCCGCACGCATAATGTTGAACCGGCACCGCTGGCATCCAGCGCGAGGTCGGCATTGCGCAGCAAGGGCGCCAGCATGGCAATGACTTCGTCGAGCAGCGAACGCAACGCGACCTCGCCGTCCTCGATCTGATACTGGCCGGCCTCGATGCGCGACATGTCCAGGATGTCGGAGATGATCGCCAGCAGGTGGCGGGCGCTGCGATGGATGTCGGCGACGTATCCGCGATAGGTCTCGTTGCCGACGGGGCCGAACATCTCCTCGCCCATCACCTCGGAAAAACCGATGATCGCGTTGAGCGGGGTGCGCAATTCGTGACTCATGTTGGCCAGGAACTGAGACTTGGCCCGGTTCGCGGCATCGGCCACGTCGCGCGCCACCCGCAGTTCCTCCATCGCCCGCTGGCGCGACACTTCGTCCGTCACGTCCCGGCTGGTACCGCGAAACCCCAGGAAGTTGCCGCGTTCGTCGTGGTAGGGGCGGCCGCTGACCGAGATAAAGCGTAGACCCTTGGTCGGATGGGCATAGGCGCGCACCACGTCCATGTAGGGTTCGCGCCGGCGCACCGCCTCGGCGATGCGCGCGAGGCCGGGATCGTCCGGCCACTTGAGCGAGGTCGCCTCGCCGCGCGGGCGACCGGTGATCTGCGTCGCCGGTATGCCCAGGATCGCCTCGGCGCTGTCCGAGACATAGGTCAGGCGATCCGCTGGGTCGCTTTCCCAGAAATAGTGGGACGAAGCCTCGGTGAAATCCCGGAACCGGCGCTCGGCCTCCTTCAACGCTTCACCCAGCAGGTGCAGCTGCGAGTTCTGCCGGCGCAACGCGTCTTCGGCCTGCACCCGCGCCGTCACATCGACGCTGCTGCCACGGTAGCCGAGAAATGCGCCGTCATCGCCGAAATGCGGCTTGCCGCTGGCCACCACGAAGCGCGGCGTGCCGTCGAGATGCAGCCTTGCCAGTCGCACGCCGAAGAACGGCTTGCGCTGATCGCGAAGGCGACGGACCTCCGCTTCGCCGCGGGCGTTGAGCGCCTGCAACTCTTCCGGCAATCCGCTTATCCCCGGCACCTCGCCCCGCCAGTGGCCGAGATACTGTTCCTTGGGATGGCCGAGGAAGCGTTCGATGCCCTCGGAAACGAAGGTGAAGCGAAGCTCGGAATCGAGTTCCCAGTACCAGTGCACCGAGGCCTCGGTGAAATCGCGAAAGCGCTGCTCATTCTCGATTAGGCGGCGAGCGGTCGTCGCCAGCTTGGCGTTGGTCTGCCGCAGCTCTTCCTCGATCGCGCGGCGGGTGGACAGGTCGCGCTGCTCGACGAGATAGGCATGCGCCCCGCTCGACGGATCGCGTACCGCCCGGCCATCGAGCAGATGCCAAGCCGTTGCCCGCGCGGTTCTGACCCGCACCTCGCCGGAGACATGCCCCACGCGTTGCAGTTCGGACCATATCGCCTGTCCTTCCATTGGATCGGCGAAGCCGGCAACGAAGTCTTCCTGCCACTCGCCAGGTTCGGACAAGGCCAGCCGCTGTCCAGCGGTATTGCGATAGAGCTCCCTGCCGGAGGCATCGTACAACGTGACCGCGTGCTCGATCTGCTGCAGCAGTTCGACCGCCAGCCGCGCTTCGAGCGTTTGCGTGTCTTGACCGTCGCCCGGCTGGGGCGAGGTTCCGGCGTTGAGCAGCCGCACCAGCAGAAGCGGCCGACCATCGCCCGTGCGCGCGGCCGCCCAGCGGCACAGGCTGCCCGCCGGCCGGTCGCCCGGCCGCCAGTGCCAGACGTGATCGCGCGACGTGCCGGGCTGCAGGTCGGCAAGGCACGCCTGCAACTGCTGCAGCTCCTGTCCGCGCAGCCGCGGTCCCGAGCCTCGCGCCAGGGCCGCAACCGA